>JBBQRV010000266.1:0-4718 GCA_038214475.1 Propionibacteriales bacterium
CTACCGGCCCCGTCAGGGTCGGCCCGGCACGACCGGCCGCTCCCAGCGGCCGCGCCGGTGCTGCAGGGGCTGGTCCTCCTCGCCGAGCTCGAGGTGCTCGATCGTGCAGGTCACCAGGGACGACCAGCCGACCTCGCGCACGTCGGCCAGGCCGACTCCGGCCCAGGTCGTCGCGTCGGCGAGCCGGGGGCCCCACGGCGTCTGGGTGAACTCCGCCTGCGCGAACAGGCCTCCGGCGGCAGGAGCCTGCCCGGCGAACATCTCGGCCAGGTCGCGGTGGCGCCACTCGAGCAGCTGCACCACCGCGCGGCCCGACTCCTCCAGCGCCTCGACCAGGTCGGAGTCGGGGTCCAGCAGCCCCAGCACACTGGCCGGCTCACCGGTGGCCACCATCAGGCTCGACACCGTGAGTCCGGCCGGGTGGTCGCCAGCGTCGCCGGCCGTCCACAACGTGACGATGCCGCCGAGCCGGCCGCGCAGCCGTCGGGCCCGGTCCGGGACCGGGTCGAGGAAGGGGTTGTCGCTGTGGATGGTCATGGGACCGGCACGCTCAGCTCCCACTCGGTGCCGCTGGCACCGGTGGTCAGCTCGGCGGTGCCACCGAGATCCCTGATCCGCCCCCGGATCGACTCCGAGACCCCCAGCCGCCCCTCGGCTCCGGCCACGTCGAGACGACCCTCGGGGATGCCGGGGCCGTCGTCGCGCACCGACACCGTGACGGCACCGGGAAGATCCTCCAGGAACACCCAGGCCGACGCCTCGGCACCGACGTGCGCGGCGATGTTGTCGAGGCACGCGCCCACCACCGCGAGCAGCTCGTCGGCCACGCGCGCCGGCACCACCCCCGGGCTGCCGGGCGTCACCACCGACACCTTCAGCGCGCGACCCGCGCCACTGCTCTCCAGGGCCGGGGTGAGGTCGGCGACCCCCCGCTCAGTGGGGACGACGGTGGCGTCCTGCTGGCGGATCAGGGAGCGCAGCGCGGTCTCCTGCTCACCGGCCAGCCGGGCCAGCTCGGTCCCCTCGCCGCCCAGCTCGGCGCCTCGGCGCTGCACCAGCGCGAGCACCTGGAGCACCCCGTCGTGCACGGCACGGGCCAGCCGGGCGCGCTCGGTGGCCACCGCGGCGGCCCGCTCGGCGCGGTCCCGTTCGGCGGCCATGGTCACGATCGAGCCCACCAGGTAGCCCACGATCGGGCCGGCGATGAGCACCAGGAAGATGTTGCCGTAGTTGCCCTGGGTAACCACGGTGCGCACGGTCAGGTCGGCCACCGTGACCGCCACGGCCGCCACCAGTCCCCCGCGCCAGCGCCAGTGCACCGCCCACGCGAACAGGGCGGCGGACACCCAGAAGCCCGGGATGGTGGCCCGCATCCCCTCGCCCTTGATCAGCGGCGACGCCAGCATCAGCCCGATCGCCAGGGCCAGGTCGGCCACCAGGAGCACGGGCACCCGGCGGCGCTGGTCGGCGTACGCCCAGGTGGCGAAGCCGGTCCAGACGACCATCAGGACGACCGCGACCACACCGGCCGCCGGGTGGTCGAAGTTGTCGCGGCGCACCACGTTGAGCACCACCGCGTTGAACAGCAGCACCGCCCGGAGCACCACCAGGGCGCGGTACATCCGGTCCTCGACGGCGATGGCCGCGGGATCGTCGCGCAGCCGGGGCTCGGGGGTCAGGACGCCTTCTTCGCGTCCGCGCCCGGCTCGGTGGCGTTCTTCTTCGACTCCTCCTTGGCCCGGCCGGCGTACATGTCGACGTACTCCTGGCCGGAGAGCCGCATGATCTCGTACATGATCTCGTCGGTGATCGAGCGCAGGATGTAGCGGTCGTTCTCCATGCCCTCGTAGCGCGAGAAGTCCAGGGGCGGCCCGAAGCGCACGATCGGGCGGGTGAACGTGCCGAACTTCTTGCCGGGCGGGGCCACCACGTCGGTACCGACCACGGCCACCGGGATCACCGGCGCCCGCGTCTCGAGCGCCAGCCGGGCCACACCCGTCTTGCCGCGGTAGAGCTTGCCGTCGTGGCTACGGGTGCCCTCGGGATAGATGCCAAAGAGGTCACCGTTGCCGAGGATCGCCTCGGCGGACTTCATCGCCCCCTCGGCGGCGTTGGCACCGGAGCGGTCGATCGGCACCTGCCCCGCGCCGGAGAAGAACTTCTTCTGGAACCAGCCCTTCAGGCCGGGGGTGCTGAAGTACTCGGCCTTGGCCACGAAGGTGACCCGCCGGTTCAGGGTGAGCGGCATGAACAGCCAGTCGGCGTACGACAGGTGGTTGCTGGCCAGGATGGCCGGCCCCTCGTCGGGGACGTGCTCGACCCCGTAGACCTGCGGCCGGAAGATGACACGGAGGGCGGGCCCGAGGGCGATCCACTTGAGGAACCAATACAGCACGCGCCGAGCGTAGCCCCGAACGGACCGCCGTGGGGTGAGCACCTGGGCTCACCCCGACACCCCGCTGGGCGGACCCCCGCTGACAGGGTTGTCGGGCTGGGGCAGAATCGGCCCGTGCCCCACGATGACCCCGCCGCCCCGTTCTCCGCTCCGGCGCACCCCGACCTGACCGGTGGCCGACGCGTCGGCGTCCTGCTCAGCCACGGGTTCACCGGATCCCCCGTCTCCATGCGACCGTGGGCCGAGTCGCTCGCCGAGCGCGGGTACGCCGTCGAAGCGCCGCGGCTGCCCGGCCACGGCACCACCTGGCAGGACCTCAACACCACGACCTGGCGCGACTGGTACGCCGAGGTGTCCCGGGCCTTCGACAAGCTGCGTGCCGAGAACGACCACGTGGTGGTCGCCGGGTTGTCGATGGGCGGCTCGCTGGTGCTGCGGCTGGCCGCCGACCGCGGCTCCGAGGTCGACGGGATCGTGCTGGTCAACGCGGCCGTGAACACCGAGCGCAAGGACGTGCTGGCGCTGCCCGTGCTCAAGTGGCTGGTGCCGTCGTTCCCCGGCATCGCCGAGGACATCAAGAAGCCCGGCGCGCGCGAGCTCGGCTACGACCGTACGCCTCTCAAGGCCGCGCACTCGATGTTCCAGAACTGGAAGCCGCTGCGTGCCGACCTGGCCAAGGTGACCGCGCCCATCCTGTTCTTCCGCTCGGTGGAGGACCACGTCGTCGATGCCTCGTCCGCGCGCATCATCGGGGCCGGGGTCTCCTCGCGCGACGTCACGGAACGGATGCTGCAGGACAGCTACCACGTGGCCACCCTCGACAACGACGCCCCCGCGATCTTCGCCGAGTCCGCCGACTTCATCGCTCGGGTGACCGCGGCACAGTGACGACCTCGGGGAGAGACCGATGAGCGGCCGGGACGACGACGCCTGGCGGCAGATCGTCGACAACTACGGCGAGACGCCGGACTTCCCGGAAGCGCCGAGCGAGCCGGCAGCGAAGGGGCCCTTCGGTGGCGCGTTCGACGCCCTCGACGAGCCCGAGGACCCGCCGGAGTGGCAGGAGGAGGAGTTCGTCCCTCCGGAGCCACCTCCGATCCCCCGGCCCCGAGGAGCGCGACTGGCGGCC
Organism: Propionibacteriales bacterium; assembly: GCA_038214475.1. GTDB lineage: Bacteria > Actinomycetota > Actinomycetes > Propionibacteriales > Nocardioidaceae > Nocardioides. The sequence goes on from JBBQRV010000266.1 coordinate 3,525, forward strand.
TGGCTGGGGCTCTTCGGGACGCCGGTGCTGCTCGTGCTCAGCCTGTTGCTGGGGCACCGGCTCTCGTCGTTCGTGACGACGGGGCTGGTGCTGTGGTTCCTCGGCGGCTTCCTCTACCTGGTCTGGCAGATGCCCAAGGGCCCCGCGGACCCGTGGGACGACGGCGCGCGCCTGTAGGGATCAGCCGGCCGGGGCGCGCAGCAGGGTGCGGTCGTTCTCGGTCCACTCGACCGTCCACCCGTCGAGGGTGAGCACCACGGACAGGGGGCTGTCCTCGTAGAGCAGCGCCCGGGTCGCACCGGTGCGGGCCAGGAAGTCGTCCCACCCGGGGTCCACCTCGAGCAGGCCGAACCAGCCCGCCAGCCAGTCGACCGAGTACTGGTCCGACAGCCCGTCGCCCACGATGCGCAGGTCGGGATGGCGAAGCGCGAGGTAGCCGCCGTCGGCCAGCTCGTCGAGCAGCACCGTCGTGACCGGCAGGTCGTCGAGCCGGCTGTCGAACGCCGCGGGGTATTTGCGAGGGTTGAGCTCGGACGCCGTGAACGGCACCGTGCACGCGAGAGCGACCAGGGCGGCCACCGCTCCGCCGTACACGAGGGCGCGCTCGCGGGCTCCCGGACCCCGGTCGGTGGCGCGCGGAAGCCAGGACTGAAGTGCCGCGGCGAAGAAGGGCGTCAGGACGATCACCCCGACGATCACGGTGCGCACGACCTGCACAGCGAACAGCGCGGCGAAGGCCAGCATCGTGATCTCGACCCAGGTCACCTTCCCGCGCCGGGCCCAGGTGGCCGCGACGAAGCCGAACATCGCCACCGTGACGCCGTAGCGGGGCGAGTTGATCGACGGCGCCTGGTACTCGTTGATGTAGTCGGCGATGCCGAGGCTCTCCCCGAGCGGGTGGGTCAGCTCGTAGATCCCGTTGGGGGTCACCGCGACCGCGACCAGGCTCGCCAGCACCAGCAGGCCCAGCCGAATCCCGGAGCGCCGGTCCAGCCGACGGTCGAGCAACAGCCCCAGGATCAGCACCACCTGGAGTCCGATGCCGACGAACCAGAGGCCGTGCACGCAAGCCCACAGGCCGCACATCGGCGCCAGCCACCATCGTGGGCGCAGGTCGTCGGCGGTCCGCAGCATCGCGCCGACCGTCACCGCCAGCAGCACGAAGCTGGCCATCTGCGGACGGGCCGAGAAGCT
>JBBQRV010000267.1:0-4664 GCA_038214475.1 Propionibacteriales bacterium
GGTCAAGCGAGTCAGCACCGACTACCCGGGCAACCGCGACGAGTGGGAGATGGTCGGCCTGCGCGACGGGGACTCGGTGGTGGGTGCGGTAGAGCTGGCCACCGGCGAGGAGGAGCTGGTGTTCGTCACCTCCGATGCGCAGCTGCTGCACTTCCCGGCCTCCGCCGTCCGACCGCAAGGGCGCCCGGCCGGTGGGATGGCCGGCGTCCGCCTGGCCGAGGGAGCGGGGGTGGTCTTCTTCGGTGCGCTGCGCCTGCCGGACGACGATTCTCAGGGGCCTACCGCTGACAGCGGCTCTGTGCAGGCCGGCGCCCTGGTCGTCGTGACCGTCGCCGGCTCCGCGACCGCGCTGCCCGGCACCGACGCCGGCACCGTCAAGGTCACCCCGTTCACGGAGTACCCGCCCAAGGGACGCGGCACCGGCGGCGTGCGCTGCCACCGCTTCCTCAAGGGCGAGGACACCCTGGTCTTCGCCTGGGCCGGCACCGCGCCGGCCCGCGCCGCCGCCGCCAGCGGCGCCCCCGTCGACCTGCCCGAGCCGATCGGCCGGCGCGACGGGTCCGGCACGCCGGCGGCCCAGCCGATCGCCGCCTGCGCGGCCCCGGTCTCGACCCAGGTCGACGGCACCAGCGATGTGTAAGGCTGAGGCCATGTCGCTCCTGCGCTCGCGCGCCACCTCGTCGGTCGCCGCCGCCCTCGTGGTGGCCCTGTCCCTCGCCGTGTCCGGCTGCTCGAAGTCCGACGGCCCGACCGCCGACGAGAAGACCCCCGAGGAGGTGGTGGCGCTGGCCAAGCAGACCCTCGACGACACCTCCGGGCTGCACCTCACGCTGAGCACCAAGGACCTGCCCGACGGGGTCACCGGGGTGGCCGGCGCCGAGGGTGACGCCACCGACGCGCCCGCGTTCGACGGCAAGATCACCGTGGCGCTCGCCGGGAACGAGTTCGACGTGCCCGTGGTCGCGGTCGACGACAAGGTCTACGCCCAGATCCCGCTCACCCCGGGCTGGTCGGACGTCGACCCGGGCGACTACGGCGCTCCCGACCCGGCCCAGCTGGTCAATGCCGACGGGGGCTTCTCCACGATGCTCGCCTCCACCAAGGGCCTCGAGAAGGGCTCGACGGTGCGCGGTGGACCCAACAACGACGAGATCCTCACCGAGTACACCGGCACCGTCCCGGGCAGCTCCATGAAGGCGATCATCCCGAGCGCGTCGGGCGACAGCTTCGACACGACGTACCTGATCACCGACGGCGGCGAGCTGCGCAGTGCCCGGCTGACCGGGGTCTTCTACCCCGACTCCGACTCGATGACCTACACCGTGGAGTTCGACCACTACGGCAGCACCAAGGCGATCGCCGCGCCATGACCGACGACGCGGGCGACCGCGGCCGGGGCACTGGCGAGGTCGACCGCCCGGCCCGGGCGCTGCTCTCGCTCGCCGCCGTCGCCGTGGCGTTCGCGGCCGCCGACACCTACGTGGTGGTGCTCGCGCTGCCCGAGATGATGTCCACGGCCGGGATCCCCCTCGACCAGCTCCAACGCGCGGCGCCGATCATCTCCGGCTTCCTGCTCGGGTACGTCGCGATGCTGCCGCTGATCGGCCGGATCGCGGACCTGCGCGGCCGAGTGCCGGTGCTGGTGATGTCACTGGTGGTCTTCGCGCTCGGCTCGGCGGTGACCGCCCTCGCCTACGACCTGCCCAGCATGGTGTCGGGCCGGTTCCTGCAGGGCGTCGGCGGTGGCGGGCTGGTGCCGGCCACGCTGGCCCTGGTCGCCGACCTCTACCCGGTCGAGCGGCGCGGGATCCCGCTCGGCGTCGTCTCCGCCGTCCAGGAGCTCGGCAGCGTGATCGGCCCGCTCTTCGGAGCGGTCGTGCTCGCGCTCGCCGACTGGCGGGTGATCTTCGCGATCAACCTCGCGGTGGGGCTGGTGCTCGCCGCCGCCGTCCGCTCCCTCGACGCCCGACGGACGGACGCGGACCCGCCTGCGCGAGGTCTGCTGCACCGCCTCCCCGACCCGCTCGGGGTCGCGCTGCTGGTGCTCGCCGCCGCCGCCGGAGCACTGACCATGTGGCAGCCACCCGCGCTGATGCGCGACGTCACCCTGGGCGGACTCTTCGTGCCCTACGCGGGCGACGGCCGGTGGCTGACGCCGGTGGGGGTGACCGCGATGACGCTGGCCCTTGCCCTGCTGGTGCGCACCCTGCTCGCCCGGCGGCCGCTGGTCGAGCTGGGCACCTGGTGGCGCAGCGCACGCGAGGCCGACCTGCTCGGTGCTCTTCTGCTGGCCCTCGCACTCGCCGGCGTCATCCTGGCCTTCGCCACCGCCGACCCGCGGCTCGAGGTCTTCTCCGACCGGGGGCTGTGGTACCTCCTGGGGGCTGCGGTGATGGCCGCGCTGTTCGCGCTGCACCTGCGCCGGAGCCGGGCGCCGCTGGTGCCGCGGGGCGCCCTGGCACGCACCCCCGCGTGGGGATCGCTGCTGGTGAGCTTCTTCGTCGGTGCGGCCCTGATCGCCGCGCTCATCGACATCCCCATCTTCGCCCGCACCACCGTCTACCCCGACTCCCAGCTGCTCGCGGCGCTGGTGCTGGTCAGGTTCCTGGTCGCGCTGCCCGTGGGTGCCGTGCTGGGCGGCTACCTGACCCGCACCCTGCCGGCCGGGGTGATCACCGCCGCAGGCATGCTGCTGGCGGCGTTCGCCTTCGTGTGGATGAGCCGCTGGACCATCACCAGCCTCGACGACGCCGTCACCACCGTGCCGTTGGTGGTCGGGGGCTTCGGCTTCGGGCTGGCGCTGGCGCCGGTGAACGCGGCGGTGCTCTCCAGCACCGACGACGACGTGCACGGGCTGTCCACGGCCTTCGTCGTGGTGGCCCGGATGGTGGGGATGCTGGTCGGCATCTCCGCGCTCACCACGCTCGGCCTGCGTCGCTACTACGTCGAACAGGCCGACATGCCGGCCGTCCGTGAGGTGTGCGACGGCAAGAGCCGCTGCGACGCGTTCACGCTCCTGCTCAAGCAGGCCGGGATCGCCCAGGAGCACACGGTCTTCGGCGGCGCGGCGGTCTGCGCCGTCATCGCCGCGGTGCTCGCCCTGGTGCTCTTCCGGCACGCCCGCACCCGCGAGATCGACACCCGCGAGCTACTGCGCGCCGGCGGCTGAGACGCGGTCCCCCAGCCACGCCAGCTGGTCGGGCAGCACCCTGGTCCAGTACGCCGCATCGTGCGCGCCGGGCTCGAGGTGCACCTCCGCGTCGATCTCGTCCGCCAACGCCTCCACCGCCCGCTCGAAGGGGTCTCCACGACCGCAGTCGATACGCAGGTCGAGCCGGTCGAGCAGCTCGGTGCGGGCGAAGATGCCGTACTCCTCGAAGTCGGTCTCGGAGTCGAACAAGCCGTAGGTGTCGTGAAGCGCTCCCAGATCGCCGGGCTGGTCGCCGCCACCGGGCCCACGTCCTGCCCGCGCTGGAGCCGCTCGGTCGCGAGCAGCATGGCGCCGTACCCGCCCATCGACCAGCCCAGGAACGCGGGTCGGCTGACGTCGTACCCGCGCTCGCCCAGCATCGCGAGGAAGGCGACTCCGGCCAGCGTGCCCGCGTCGGTGCCGTCCGCACGCGGATGCCAGTAGCTGTTGCCACCGTCGATGCCCGCCACCACGAAGCGCTGCCCCGACGCGGCCAGGAACCGGTCGAGGCCGAGCCGCGCCTGCAGCCACCGCACGTCGGTGGTGGCACCGTGCAGGGCGAGCACGACCGGGAGCCCGGCACCGCCGCCAGGCGGCTCGTGGACCGCCCACTCGGCGCCCTGCAGGAAGCCGCGGCGGATCGGTCCACCCGGCGCGTCGGGGATCACCCCGGCGTCGCCGTTCAGCCCGAGCAGCGAGTACGCCTGCGTGCGCCCCGGCAGCACGTCGTGCTCGACGAGCACTGCGGCGCCCGCCACCGCACCGACGCCGGCTGCGCCCCCGGCCAGCAGGGTCCGACGCGTGATCCTCACCGCTGCAGCCTAGACACCCGGAGGGCACCCACGGGCCGGTGACGGCATTCCGCTAGCGTGCTGCCCGTGGGTGACTTCGACGACCTGATCGCAGCGAACAAGCAGTTCGCGGCCTCGTTCCAGCTCGGCGGCTTCGACGGCGTCGCGCATGCCGGGGTCGCGATCGTGACGTGCATGGACTCGCGGATCGATCCGCTGCACATGCTCGGGCTCAGCGCCGGCGACGCCAAGATCTTCCGCAACCCCGGTGGCCGGGTCACCGAGGCGGCCCTCGAGGCGCTGGTGCTGGGCGCCCACCTGCTGGGCGTGAGGCGGGTGCTGATCCTCCCGCACACCCGGTGCGCGATGGCGCTGCACACCGAGGCCCAGCTGCGGGAGCAGATCAGCACGTCGGCAGGTCAGGACGCGTCGTGGGCCCACTTCCACGTCGTCGAGGACCAGCTGGCCTCGCTGGCGGAGGACGTGCAGAAGGTGCGCTCGCACCCGCTGGTCCCCGACTCGGTGCAGGTCGGCGGCTTCATGTACGACGTCGACACCGGCCTGATCGAGCAGAAGATCTGACCGCGGCGGCTCCGAGGCGTCGGCCTCAGGCGTCGAGCGCCTCCACGTCGACCTCGTAGGCCCCCTGCACGATGAACTCCTTGCGAGGCGCCACCTCGGAG
>JBBQRV010000268.1:0-4609 GCA_038214475.1 Propionibacteriales bacterium
GAGGTCGTCGAGGACAGCGACCTCGGCGTGCTCCATGGCCGTGGCCAGCGCGTCGGGCCCGGCGGCCGCGGTGGTCAGCACGAGGGGACGCACGGTGGACTCGGACCACATCGCCTCCTCCCACGGGAGGTCGAGGCGGCCGCTCACCACGGCGAGCCGCGGCGCCTCCGCCAGCCCCGCCCGACGCCGCCCCTCCGCGTCGGCGGGCTTGGCCTTCATCGGACCGTAGCGCTCGGCGCGGATCGTGCCGGCACCCACCAGCACCGCGTCGGCCAGGCGGCGTACGGAGTCGAAGACCGCCCGGTCGTCGTCGGAGGAGATCGAGCCACTCAGCCCGTCCGGCCCGGCGGCCGCCCCGTCGAGGGTGGTGACCATCATCGCTCGAACCCAGCGGCGCCCCTCGGGCCACGGGTACGCCGCGAGCACCTGGTCGTCGTCGATCGGCCCGCGCTGGGGGCCCGTCAGCATCTGCACGGCGCAAACCTAGCCGGGGCGTCCTACGACGACGGTCGGGGACACTGCTGCCCTGTGACAGGATTGCGCCCCGTGGCTGAACTTCACTTCTTCACCGGCACCATGGACTCGGGCAAGAGCACGCTGGCCCTGCAGACCAACCACAACCACGCCTCCCGGGGCCGCGAGGGCCGGATCTTCACTGCCCACGACCGGGCCGGCGAGGCCACCCTGAGCAGCCGCCTCGGGCTCACCCACGAGGCGATCGAGGTGCCGGTCGACTTCGACTTCTGGGCCTACGTCGTGCGCACGCTCACCGCCGGCGGACGGATCGACTACATCATCTGTGACGAGGCGCAGTTCTACACGACCACGCAGATCGACGATCTCGCCAAGGTCGTCGACGAGCTCCAGATCGACGTCTTCGCGTTCGGCATCCTCACCGACTTCCGCACCCGGCTGTTCCCCGGCAGCGCCCGACTGGTCGAGCTGGCCGACCGGATGAACGTGCTCCAGGTCGAGGCGCTGTGCTGGTGCGGCAAGCGGGCCACCCACAACGCCCGCACCGAGGACGGGATCATGGTCACCGAGGGTGACCAGGTGATGGTCGGCGACGTCGACGCCCACCCCGCCACCGACGTCGTCGAGGTCGCCTACGAGGTGCTCTGCCGCCAGCACCACCGGCGCCGGCTCACCGCAGCCCGGGCCAAGGCGGTCTCGCTGGCACCCGAGCCGCTCCCGTTCGGCTGACCCTCCCCGCCGTACGCCCCGGCCCTCCGCCGTGGGCGGGCTCGCGCCGTCGGCACCTGCCGGGACCTACGTTGGGTGCATGTACCTCGAGAACGTCGTCATCGACGCCGTCGAGCCACAGCGGCTGGGCCGGTTCTGGGAGGCGGTGCTCGGCAGCGAGCGGCTGACCGACGAGCCTGACGGCTTCGAGACCCGGCTCACCGTCGAGGGCGGACCGATGCTCGACCTGTGCTTCCAGCGCGTCCCTGAGTCGCCGTCCGAGCCGCCGAGGCTCCACCTGGACCTCGTGGGCGGGGTCCGCCAGACCGAGGAGGTCGAGCGGCTGCTCGGGCTGGGCGCTGCACACCTCGACGTCGGTCAGCGCGACGTGGCCCGGGTGGTGCTCGCCGATCCGGAGGGCAACCCCTTCTGTGTCATGGAAGAGCGAGCGGCGTACGTCGACACCGGACCTCTCGCGGCGCTCCCGCTCGACTCTGCCGACCCGAACAGGGACGCGGAGTTCTGGTCCTGGCTGACCGGCTGGACCGAGGCCGTCGGGGTCGCACCGCGGACCCTGCGCCACCCCACACTTCTCGGTCCCCTTCTCGAGCTGTGTCCTGAGCGCACGGTCAAGGGGACGAGCAAGAACCGGCTGCACCTCGACGTCCGGCTCGAGACCGGGGACGATCCCGACGACGTGGCGAAGAGCATCGCCGACCGTGGCGGCCGCGAGCTCCATCCGGAGTGGGGCGAGCTGCCGTGGCGGCTCTACGCAGACCCGTCCGGCAACGAGTTCTGCGTGCTCCCGCCGCGAGAGTGAGGGACATCCTCGTCGCTGCGGGGCCAGGCGAAGGTCGCTACTGAACGACGATCTGCTCCTCGCAGTCGTCGGAGACCACATCCAGTGGATCTCGGTCGCTGCGCCATCTCTCGACATCGTGGCCCGGTCCGCAGAGGATGGTGTCGACGGATCCGTCAGGTCTGAGGTCAACGGTGTCGGGGCCGCGGCCGCCGTGCACGACATCGGGTCCGGGACCGACGACGAGCCAGTCCGTACCGGGGCCGCCCCTGCTGGTGTCCGCTCCTCCGTCATCCGAGATGCGGTCTCTGCCCGGGCCTCCGAGAAGGAGGTCGGAGCCAGGCCCGCCGACGAGCCAATCAGGGCCCGGTCCACCCCGCAGATCATCCGCACCACGCTGCCCCAGGGCCGCTTCGGCGCGCCGGCGGGGACCTCCGTCGCCAGGTCCGAGAGCCAATCGGTCGTCACCGCGACCGCCGTAGAGCACATCAGTCCCAGCCAGCCCGCGCAGGACGTCCTTTCGGGGCCCCCCACGCAGGACGTCTGGGCCGGACGTGCCCGTCTGGACATCCTGCCCAGCGAGCAGCGTGGCCCCGGGTGCCGCACTGGCTGACGAGCTCGACCCGCCGAGCACCGCCATGACCAGCATCGCGGCCAGCATCCAGCCGCCTGGCCATGTGTCACGAGCCACCACGTCACTCCTCGGCTGGGCGCTGGTGGAGATCTGAGTGTGCCAGCCTCGGCGAGCTGTGTCGTCGCAACGCACGGAGCCGTCCTGGAGCCGGGTGTCGCGTGGGTTGCCACGAACCACGATGCCGACGGGCCGGACCGGTCCGAGTGACCTACACCGACGCCGACGGCCGACACCGCACCGTCGACACCCTCGTGACCATGCGCGTGAAGCGGCGCTGCTTCTGACAGCGGCACCGCCGTCCGGGTCATGGCTCACGTGAGGTCGCGCTCAGGCCACCAGGATCGGGATCAGCATCTCGTCGGGAGTCAGTGAGCCGTGCAGCCCCACCAGGGTGGTCTCGTAGCCGAAGTCCTGGCTCGACATCACGGCGGTGTCACCGTGGCAGGCGACCACCACGTCTCCGATCCGCAGTCGCACCGAGGCGTCGACCTCACCCATCCACCCGGACGCGTCGAGCTCGTCGCGGGTGAGCACGCTCGCCCGCTCCCCCAGCACCGAGCGCCAGGTCGAGACGACGTCGTCGACGGCCCCACGCCGGCAGTAGAGGTGACGGAACCGGGCCTCCCCGCCGAGCAGGGCCACGCCGTCGCGCAGCTCCAGCCTCTCGTCCACGTCGACCCGGGACCCGGGCGGGCTGTCGACCATTCCGTGGTCGGCCACCACCAGCAGCCGGGTGGCCGACGGCAGCGCCTCGCGCAGCTGCTCGGCCTCGGCATCGACCATCGCCAGCTGCTGCAGCCAGGCGGTGGAGGCGACGCCGTACCGGTGCCCGGTCCAGTCGAGGTCGCCGTCGTAGAGGTAGGTCAGCGACGGACCGTGCGCCGAGGCCTCCAGCACCGCCGCGATCCGCTCCCCCACCTTGTCCGCGCCGACGAACGCCGCGCCGCGGGTGCCGGCCACGGTGAGCCCCGACCCGGCGAACTCGCGCTTGTTGACCGTGGTCACGAGCACCCCGTCGGCGGCCAGCCGGGCGAAGGCCGTCGGGTGCGGCTGCCACTCGACCGGGTCGACGTCACGCGACCACAGCAGGTGGTTGAGCAGTGTGTCGGTGCCCGGGATCCGTGCGGTGTACCCGACCAGGCCGTGCTGGCCGGGCGTCAGCGCGGTGCCCAGCGAGGTGAGCGACGTCGCGGTCGTCGAGGGCACCCCGCAGGTGCCGGGGATGGCCCGCAGCGACGACAGAAAGGGCGCGGCGTGCGCATAGCGCTCCAGCAGGCGCGCACCGAGGCCGTCGACGAGGAACACGACGTACGACGGGGCGTCGGGCAGCCGTAGCCCGCTGGTGCGCTCGGACTCCCAGCCCGGGACCCCCAGGGCGTCGGCGACCGCCGGCACCACGTCGGACAGCGCGCTGTGGTGGTAGGCGGGCTCGACGAACCCCGGCACCGCACCGCTCACGACGAGGGAGTGCCCACCTGGGTCGCCTCGGACAGCGACGTCGCGAACGCGAGCAGGCCCGCGACCGCGTCGCGGCCCTCGGCGGCGGCGGAGACGCGCAGCGAGAAGTCGTCGGAGGCCAGCACCCCGGTGTAGCCGTGGTCGGCGTCACACTCGGGGTCGCTGCAGCCGGCCGGCTCCAGGTCGATCCGGCCCACGCCGCCCCAGCCGATCGTCAGCACCGCCTCGACGGCGGGCTGGGCACCCGAGGTCGGGTTGGCGACCATCCGGGTCACCACCACCGAACGCACCGCCGACAACGCGATCGCCTCGGTGGAGGTGGACGTGTAGGGCTCGGGCAGGAGGTCGTCACCGGCGTGCTCGTCGGTGTGCGCCAGGATCAGCCGGCTGGGCGTCAGCACCACCACGGTGATGTGCCGGCGCACCTCGTCGTGCTCGATGGTCGGCTCGTGGTGCACGTAGAACGACACCACCCGCTCCCCGGCCACGGCGGTGGACACTCCGTCGATGACGATCTCGGGGTAGTAGCCGGTGCG
>JBBQRV010000269.1:0-4515 GCA_038214475.1 Propionibacteriales bacterium
TTTGGGGTCCCACCTGCTGTGGGGGGTGTGGGGCAATCCACTGGGGGCGGTTTGGTGCTGGGGGGGTCACACCTCCACGACACCCCGTCCCTCGCGGGTCCGGAACCGGCCTATTCTCGGCTCATGACCGGATCCATCCTCGGCAATGCCGTCCGCCGGGTCGAAGACCCCGACCTGGTGCGTGGACTCGGCACCTTCGTCGACAACATGCGACCCGAGGGCGTGCTGCACGCCGCGTTCGTGCGCTCACCGTTCGCGCACGCCACCGTCACCGCGGTCGACACCAGCGCTGCGGCTGCGGCACCCGGAGTGGTGGCCGTCCACCGCGGCGGCGACCTCGGGCTGAAGCCGGGCTTCCCGTTCTTCCCGACCAACCCCGCCTGCGCGCGCCCGCCCCTGGCCACCGACACGGTGCGCTTCGTGGGCGAGGCCGTGGCCGTGGTGCTGGCCGAGACCCCCGCCCAGGCCGTGGACGCCGCCGAACTGGTCGACGTCGACTACGCCGAGCTCGGCGTGGTGGTCGACATGGAGGACGCGATCGCTCCGGGCGCTCCGCTGCAGTTCGACGCGGTCACCGGCAACGTCGCGCAGGGCCTGCGCAGCCCCGACGTGGGCGTGTTCGACGACGCCGACCGCGTGGTGCGTGCGCGGATCGAGAACCCGCGGATCGCCGTGGCCCCGATGGAGGGCAACGCCATCCTGGCCGTGCCCGGCGGGGCCGGGCAGGACCTCGACGTGACCGTGCACATGGCCACCCAGATGCCGCACGCCGCGCGGTCGTTGATCGCCCGGGCACTCGACCTCACCGAGGACCGGGTACGGGTCGTCGCTCCGCACGTGGGTGGGGCGTTCGGCGGCAAGGCCGGGCTGCCCTCCGAGCACACCGTGGTCATCGCGGCCGCGATCGCTGCGGGTCGCCCGGTGACCTGGGCCGAGACCCGCTCGGAGGCGATGCTCTCGATGCACGGCCGTGGCCAGGTGCAGTACGCCGAGCTGGGGCTGACCGATGAGGGCCGGATCACCGGCCTGCGCTGCCGCGTGGTCGGTGACTGCGGCGCCTACGCCGGCTTCGGCGGCATGTTCGCCGGGTCCACCACGCGGATGATGGCCACCGGTGTCTACGACGTGCCCAAGATGGAGTACTCCGCGATCGCCGCGCTCACCAACACCTCCCCCGTCGGCGCGTTCCGGGGCGCCGGCCGGCCCGAGGCCGCGGCCATGATCGAGCGGCTGATGGACGTCGCCGCCGACGAGCTCGGCCTGGACCCGGTGGAGCTCAGGCGCCGCAACCTTCCAGCTCCGGAGGACTTCCCGTTCACCACCGCGATGGGCACGACCTACGACTCCGGTGACTATGCGCTCGCCCTCGACGAGGCGCTGCGGCTGGCCGACTACGACGGGCTGCTGCGCGAGCAGGCGGCCCGCCGCGAGCGCGGCGACGTACGCCAGCTCGGCATCGGGCTGGCCTGCTACGTCGAGGTGACCGGTGGCGGTGGCGGCGAGTTCGGCAGCGTCGACGTGGCCGCCGACGGCACCGTCACCGTGCGGGCCGGCACGTCTGCGCACGGCCAGGGGCACGCCACCACCTTCTCCATGCTGGTGGCCGACCGGCTGGGGATCCCCCTGGAGTCGGTGCGCTACGAGCAGTCCGACACCGCGCTGGTCCCCCGAGGCCAGGGCACCGGCGGCTCGCGCTCGTTGCAGCTGGGTGGCAGCGCCGTCAGCGGAGCTGCCGACCGGGTCGTGGAGCGGGCGCGTGAGCTGGCGGCGCGGCTGCTGGAGGCCAACGTCGCCGACCTTGAGCTCGCCGAGGGCGCCTTCCACGTCGCCGGTGCGCCCGGCGCCTCGGTGAGCTGGGGCGCGGTGGCGGCCGCGGCGCAGGAGGAGGGCGACCCGCTGCGGGCCGACCACGACTTCGTGCCGGGAGGCGCCACCTTCCCCTTCGGCGCCCACGTGGCCGTCGTCGAGGTCGACCTCGAGACCGGCCAGGTGCTCCCGAGGCGGCACGTGGCGGTCGACGACTGCGGACGGATCGTGAATCCCATGATCGTGGCCGGGCAACAGATGGGCGGGGTCGCGCAGGGCGTCGCGCAGGCGCTGTGGGAGGAGTTCCGCTACGACGACGCCGGCAACCCGGTCACCTCGACCTTCGCCGACTACGTGATGGCCAGCGCGGTCGACATGCCCCCGATGACACTCGCCAACACCGTGACCGAGACGCCGCACAACCCGCTGGGGGCCAAGGGCATCGGGGAGTCCGCCACCGTCGGCGCCACGCCAGCCATGCAGAACGCCGTCGTCGACGCACTCAGTCACCTCGGCGTGCGCCACGTCGACCTGCCGCTCACACCCCAACGGGTGCTCGCCGCTGCCCAGGCCGGTGCCGCCGGCAGCCCTGCCGACCCCTGGCGAGAGCCGCCGGCCGCCTTCGACTCACTCACCGTGCAGGACGCGGCGGGCGAGGAGGAGACGAACATCTGACCCCGCCACAGCCGGTGGTGGCATGCTCGGGGCATGGACACGCAGATGGAGAACCTCGAGGCGCTGCCCGAGGACTGGGAGCGGGCGTTGTGCATCGTGGCGCACCCCGACGACATGGAGTTCGGCGCGGCCGCGGCCGTGGCCCGGTGGACCGGCCAGGGAAAGCACGTCGTCTACTGCATGGTCACCAGCGGTGAGGCCGGCATCGACGCGATGGACCCCGAGGAGTGCCGCGTCGTACGCGAGGCCGAGCAGGTCGAGTCGGGGCGGATCGTGGGGGTCGACACCGTCGACTTCCTCGGCCTCCCCGACGGCGTCCTGGAGTACGGCGTCCCGCTGCGCCGGGCGATTGCGGAGGCGGTGCGCCGGCACCGCCCCGAGATCGTGATCACCGGCAACTTCCGTGACACCTGGGGCGGGCGAAACCTTAACCAGGCCGACCACATCGCGGTGGGGCGGGCCGTGCTCGACGCAGTACGCGACGCCGGCAACCGCTGGGTCTTCCCCGAGCAGCTGGGCGACGGCGCTGAGGGCCTCGAGAAGTGGGGCGGCGTGCGCGCGGTCTGGGCGTTCGGCTCACCCGGTGCCGGGCACGGGGTCGACACCACCGACACCTTCGACGCGGGCGTCGCCTCGCTCGAGGCGCACGCCGCCTACATCGAGGGCCTGGGCTGGCCCGACTTCGACGCCCGCGAGTTCCTCGAGGGCATGGGCCGCCAGACCGGGGCGCGGATGGGTGTGTCCTTCGCGGCGCCGTTCGAGGTGTTCGCGATGGGCTGGGGCGAGTAGCCGCTCAGTCGGCGTGGTGGCGGCGCAGGCCGAAGGTGAGCCCGTCGACCAGGGCGCCCCACGACGCCTCGATCACGTTGTGGCCCACCCCGACGGTCACCCACGTCGAGGCGCCGTCGCTGGTCTCGATCAGCACCCGGGTGATGGCGTCGGTGCCGTGCCCCTGGTCGAGGATGCGCACCTTGTAGTCGATCAGCTCGAACTTGGCGACCTCCGGATAGGCCTGGCCGATGGCGGTGCGCAGCGCGTGGTCGAGCGCGTTGACGGGACCGTTGCCCTCGCCGGTGACCACGAACCGCTCGCCCGCGGCGCGCAGCTTCACGGTGGCCTCCGACACCGCCTCGTCGCCGGGCCGGGTCTCGGTGATCACCCGCCACGACTCGACCTCGAAGTACGACGGTCGCGCCCCCTCGACCTCTTCCACGAGCAGCAGCTCGAAGGAGGCGTCGGCCGCCTCGAAGGTGTAGCCGCCCTGTTCGAGCGCCTTCACGCGGTCGGTCACCCTGCTGACCAGCTCCTTGTCACCGGAGAGGTCGAACCCGAGCTCGCGGCCCTTGAGCTCGATGCTGGCCCGGCCGGCCATGTCGGAGACCAGCAGCCTCATGTCGTTGCCGACGCCCACCGGGTCCATGTGCTGGTAGAGGTTGGGGTCGACCTTGATCGCGCTGGCGTGCAGGCCCGCCTTGTGGGTGAAGGCCGACGTGCCGACGTAGGGCTGTCGTGAGGCGGGCGGGAAGTTGGTCACCTCGGCGACCGCGTGCGCGATTCGGGTGGCGTCCCGGAGCAGGCCCGCAGGCAGCACCTGGCGCTGCAGCTTGAGCTCGAGGTTGGCCACCACCGAGACCAGGTCGGCGTTGCCGGTGCGTTCGCCGTACCCGTTGATGGTGCCCTGCACGTGGGTGGCGCCGGCATCGACGGCGGCCAGGGTGTTGGCGACCGCGCAGCCGGTGTCGTTGTGGCAGTGGATGCCGACCCGGACAGCGGTGCTGCTGACCACGTCGTCGACCACGTCGCCGACCCACGGCGGGAGCATCCCCCCGTTCGTGTCGCACAGCGCGACCACCTCTGCGCCCGCGTCGTACGCCGTGTGGAGCACCTCCAGCGCGTAGTCGCGGTTGTCGCGGTAGCCGTCGAAGAAGTGCTCGGCGTCGAGAAACACCCGCTGTCCCTCGGCCCGCAGGTGGGACACGGTCTCCCGGACCATCGCGAGGTTCTCCTCCAAGGTGGTGCGGAGGGCCAGCTCCA
>JBBQRV010000270.1:0-4465 GCA_038214475.1 Propionibacteriales bacterium
CTAGTACGAGAGGACCGGGATGGACGAACCTCTGGTGTGCCAGTTGTTCCGCCAGGAGCACGGCTGGTTGGCTACGTTCGGAAGTGATAACCGCTGAATGCATCTAAGCGGGAAGCACGTTTCAAGATGAGGTTTCCCACCGGGTAACCGGGTAAGGCCCCCAGCAGACTACTGGGTTGATAGGCCGGAGGTGTACAGCAGTAATGCCCAGCCGACCGGTACTAATAGGCCGAGGGCTTGTCACACACCTCAGCTACTAAAAACTGTTGCGAAGAAGCTACGCGTCCACTATGCGGTTCCCGAGATACGGGCAACCCACCATCCCTCCCACCGGAGGCCACACACCCCGCACGCGGGGTTCGTGTGCCAGCCGGCCGGGACACACCAGGGACCGTGGGAGTCACGTAACTCCATAGAGTTTCGGCGACCATAGCGAAAGGGAAACACCCGGTCCCATTCCGAACCCGGAAGTTAAGCCTTTCAGCGCCGATGGTACTGCAACCGTGAGGTTGTGGGAGAGTAGGACGTCGCCGGACAACACTTCACGTAGAGGCCACCCACACCGGGTGGCCTCTACGCTATTTGCACACGCACCTCAGGAGATGAACCATCGTGGCCGATGACCGACGCCGCAGCAGCGGCTCCCAGGGATCGAGCGGTGCCCGCGGATCGCAGGGCCGCCGCCAGGATCGCACCGACGCCGGCCGCCCGGGCCGTCCCGGCTCGGACAGCCGTGGCGGTGAACGCGGCGGCAGTGAGCGTGGTGGCAGCGGCCAGCGCGGCGGTGCCCGCCCCGCCCGCAAGACGGACTGGAAGCGTCCCGCCGACGACCAGCGCCCCCGCACCGCCGACCAGGCGACGTACGACGGACCGCCACTGCCCGAGCACATCACCGGCCAGGAGCTCGACCGCTCCATCACCGCCCAGCTGAAGGGGTTGCCCGAGAAGCTGGCGGCGCGCGTCGCGCGCCACCTCGCAGCGGCCGGCGAGGTGATCGAGACCGACCCCGAGACCGCCTACCAGCACACGCTGGCCGCCCGGGCGCGGGCTTCACGGCTCGGTGTGGTGCGCGAGGCCGTGGGCGAGTCCGCCTACGCCGCGGGCCACTACGCGGAGGCGCTTGCCGAGCTGCGCGCCGCGAAGCGGATGAACGGTGCGACCGACTACCTGCCGATGATGGCCGACTGCCACCGTGCCCTGGGCCAGCCCGAACAGGCGCTCAAGCTCGCCAAGAGCCCGTCGGTGGCCAACTTCGGTCCGGACGCGAAGGCCGAGATGACCATCGTGGAGGCAGGCGCCCGCCGTGACATGGGGCAGTTCGACGCCGCCATCCGCACCCTGGAGCTCGCACCGCTCAACAACAAGAGCCGCGCCGGCTGGGTGGTACGCCTGCGCTACGCCTACGCCGACACCCTGCTGGCGGCCGGGCGCGACAGTGACGCGCTGGCCTGGTTCCACCGGACGCAGGCGATCGACAGCGAGCAGGTCACCGACGCCGCGGAGCGTGCCGAGCAGCTGGAGGCGAAGCAGGAGTGACCACGGCGCTGCCTCGATGCCTGCCCTGGGGCTAGGCTGGTGGGGTAGTCGGGTCTACGACGGGGAGAGGAAGTGGGCGCCATGCTCCGCTTCAGCGGTGCCGGAGTCAGTGACTCGGGGCGAGTGCGCGACCACAACGAGGACTCCGCCTTCATCGCTCCCTACGTGGCGATGGTGGCCGACGGCGTCGGCGGGGCAGCGGCCGGTGAGGTCGCTTCCGCGACCGCGACGTACGTCGTGTCGGCGTACGCGCTGGCCCGGTTCGGGACGGATCCCGTCGACCTGGTCCTGCAGGCCGTGTCCGAGACGACCCGGGACCTGGTGCGGGGGGTCGACACCGATCCCGTGCGGGCCGGGATGGCCACCACGCTCACCGTGATGGTGACCGACGGCGACCGGGTCGTGCTGGGCCACGTCGGTGACTCGCGCGCCTATCGCTGGTCCGCCGGTCGGCTCACCCAGGTGTCGCACGACCACACCTACGTACAGCGCCTCGTCGACGACGGTGCGCTGCCCGCCGAGGCGGTGCCGCGGCACCCGTGGCGCAACGTCGTGCTGCGGTCGCTGCACGCCGACGTGAGCATGGGCGTCGACGAGGTCGAGATCGTGGAGCTGGCGCCCGTCGCGGGGGACCGCTACCTGCTGTGCAGTGACGGCCTCACCGATCTGGTGGCCGATGACGAGATCGCCGATGCGCTGCACATCGCCGACCCGCACTCGTGTGCGGCCCGACTGGTGGCCCTGGCCCTGACTGCCGGCGGCACCGACAACGTCACCTGCCTGGTCTTCGACGTGATCGACGGTCCCAGGGTGTGCGGCGACGGGATGCTCCTGGGTGCCGTGCGCGACATCGACAACGTCGTGGATGCGGGTTCCGTGCGCAGCGGCTAGCCGAATCGCGCCGTTCGCTGGCATTCTGCGACCACATCAGTCACAATGTTCTCGATAACTACACATGTGTCACTCGTGTTCCGACATCTTCGAAGAGACCGCTGGGGAAGGCGTATCTCGCGCCGGAGATGAAGGAGGCCACGGTGAGCACACGCATTGCAACACGCACTGCAACGAGGGGCGTTCTGTACGTCCACTCCGCGCCGTCCGCACTGTGCCCGCACATCGAGTGGGCCGCGGGTGGCGTTCTCGGCGTACCCGTGGATCTCGACTGGACGCCGCAGCCGGCGCAGTCGGGCACCTACCGCGCCGAGCTGTCCTGGGCCGGTGACTCCGGGTCGGCGGCCGCGGTCGCGTCCGCGCTGCGCGGCTGGAACCAGCTGCGCTTCGAGATCACCGAGGAGCCGACCAGCGGCTCCGAGGGCGGTCGCTACTCCTACACGCCCGAGCTCGGCGTCTTCCACGCCGTCACCGGCCTGCACGGCGACCTCATGATCCCCGAGGACCGGCTCAAGGCCGCAGTGGTCAAGGCGGCGTTGGGGGACACCACGCTGCTCAACGAGATCGACAAGCTGCTCGGCAAGCCCTGGGACGACGAGCTGGAGAGCTTCCGGCATGCCGGTGAGGGCGCGCCGGTCCGCTGGCTGCACCAGGTCGTCTGACCCGCACGACACAGCACAGCGCCGACCCGTCGTAAATCTGCGACGGGTCGGCGCTGCTCTTGGGTACTTCTGCGACAGGTCAGTAGCTGCCGAAGGCGACGGCCACGTTGGCTCCGCCGAAGCCGAACGAGTTGTTCAGCGCGGCCATGTCACCGGCCGGCAGGTCACGCGGCTTGGTGGCGATGTCGAGCTCGACCTGCGGGTCGAGGTTGTCGAGGTTGATGGTCGGCGGCACTACCCGGTGGTGGATGGCGAGGATGGTGGCGATCGACTCCAACGCGCCGGCGCCGCCGAGCAGGTGGCCGGTCATCGACTTGGTGCTGGTGACCACGACGTTGTCGGCCTGGTCGCCGAGCGTGGCGTGGATCATCAGGCCCTCAGCGATGTCGCCCTGCGGCGTCGAGGTGGCGTGCGCGTTGATGTGCAGGATGTCGCGGGGGCTGATCTCCGACTCGGCCAGGCAGCGCAGGATCGCGCGGGCGCCACCGCGACCCAGCGGGTCGGGCTGGGCGATGTCGTGACCGTCTGCGGTGATCCCGGCGCCGAGCACCTCGGCGTAGATCCGGGCGCCACGGGCCTTGGCGTGCTCCTCCGACTCGAGCACCAGCACGCCGGCGCCCTCGCCGAGCACGAAGCCGTCGCGGCCGGTGTCCCAGGGCCGCGAGACCGTGGTGGGGTCACCGGTGTTCTTCGACAGCGCCATCATGTTGGCGAAGGCGGCCATCGGCAACGGGTGGATCGCGGCCTCGGTGCCACCGGCGACCACGATGTCGGCGCGGCCGAGACGGATCTGGTCGACCGCCAGGGCGATGCCCTCGTTGCCGGACGCGCAGGCGGACACCGGGGTGTTCACCGCGGCGCGGGCGCCGACGTAGAGGCTGATGTTGGCGGCCGGGGCGTTCGGCATCAGCATCGGTACGGCGAGCGGCGAGACCCGGCGGGCGCCCTTCTCCTTGAGGAGGTCGTAGTTGGCCAGCAGCGTGGTCACGCCGCCGATGCCGGAGGCCAGGGCGACACCGAGCCGGTCGTTGTCGAGCTCGACGCCCTCCAGGCCGGCGTCCTTCCAGGCCTCCATGGCCGCGACCATGGCGAACTGCGACGAACGGTCGAGCCGACGTGCCTTGACCCGCTCGAGCACCTCGGTGGGCTCGACCGCGGCGCGGCCGGCGATCTTCACCGGCAGCTCCTCGGCCCAGTCCTCGGTGAGGTGCCGGATGCCCGAGCGACCGGCCACCAGCGCGTCCCAGGTGCTGGCGACGTCGCCTCCGACGGGGCTGGTGGTGCCGAGTCCGGTCACCACGACTCTTGTGCGACTCATGTCATCCTCACAGGTCCACCGGCGTCGCCGGTGTGGATCGGGGGGCGCCGGCGGTCAC
>JBBQRV010000271.1:0-4460 GCA_038214475.1 Propionibacteriales bacterium
ACCCTGACGGTCGCCGGCTGGGCTGTGTGGGGAGCGTTCGCGCTCGACTTCTGTATCCGCATCTGGCTGGCCGATGGCGACCGACTGCGCTACTTGGTGCGGCACTGGTATGACGTGGTCCTCATCGCGGCACCGATGCTGCGACCACTTCGCCTGCTACGGCTCCTCGCGTTCGCCCGCATCCTGAACCGCTCCGCTGTCGGCAACTTGGCGGGTCGCGTGAGCGTCTATGTGTTCGGTGCAGCGGCCGCAGCGATCGGGCTCGGCGCGCTTGCCGTCCTCGACGCCGAGCGCGATGCTCCCGGCGCGAACATCACGACCTCTGGGGATGCGCTCTGGTGGGCGATGACAACCGTGACCACTGTCGGATACGGCGACTTCTATCCGGTGACAACCACGGGGCGGCTCGTCGCTGCAGCACTGATGGTCGTCGGCATCGCCGTGGTGGGCTCAGTGACCGCGGTCATCGCTTCGTGGCTGGTGGCGAACGTCGAGAGTGAGCGTGACAAGTAGATGGTCTTCGGTGGTCTCGGCCTCGCGGTGATCGGTGCGCTGCTCGCAATCGTGGGGAACGCACTCGATGAACCCACCTTCCGGGCGCTCGGCGTTGCGACGTTCCTGATCGGCGCTGTACTCGCCGCAGTCGCCGCCGTTCGGTCCGGCTACCGATTCGGTCGAGGGCCGCGCTAGCCGCTAACCGATTCGCCGCCGTCCGGCGCGTTGCGGGGTGGGGAACCGGGATCGGCCTTCCGAGGCGTCCGGACACGCGACAGCGGCCCTGCAGCGCGTGTCACGGGCTCTCGCCGCCCCGGAGTCGCCCCGGAGCGCGGGTCGGGAGCCGTCCGGGAGCCTTCTCGGGCCGGTTCCGCGCTGTTCCGGCGCTGCGCCGCTCCGATCAGGGGCCGTCGAGCGCGTTTCGCCTGGTCAGGGCGCTGAGAGGCCGAATCCCGCTCAACTACGGGCCTTCTTGCTTGAATGGATACCGACTGGCCGCGACCCCTGGCGACCCATCCCGACCACTCTCGGGCTCTCATAATCCTTGGGTCGTGGGTTCGAGCCCCACCCGCCCCACTGGACCGAACTGCCGACCCGTCCCGGGCGCCGACCCCGGTGCCCGCCGGCCTCAGCGCTCGGCGTACTCGGGTTCCGCGTCGGCGACGCGCGACCGTTTCCCGGGCTCCGGCGACTTTGCGCCACGCCGGGCGGTCAGCCTGCGCACAGCCGTGTCGAGGGACAGGCCCGCCCAGAGCAGTGCGATCGCCACGATCCCGTCCAGCCACCAGTGGTGGCCGGTCGCCGAGACGACCAGCGCCGTGAGGATCACGTGCAGGAGGAAGAACCAGCGCCACCGGCTCCTGGTGGTGGCGAAGATCCCGAACGACACGACCGCCGCCCAGCCCACGTGGATCGAGGGCATCGCGGTGAACTGGTCCGAGATGCCGGTGCCGACCTTGCCGTAGACGGAGGGGCCGAATCGCTCTGAGAGGTCCTGGTAGCCCAGGTCGGTCAGGTAGCGCGGAGGCGCGATCCGGAACCAGCGGATGGTCAGGCAGCCCGCGGTGAGCATCGCGAGACCGTTGCGCCAGTGCGAGAACTGGTCCCGGTGCCGGACGAACAGCCAGACGAGGAAGGCGATCAGCGCCGGCACGTGCAGGATCGCGTAGTAGAGGGTGGTCGGCTTGCCGAGCCAGTCGTGGTGCAGCACGAAGTCCTGCAGCGACAGCTCCGTGGGGAGTCGCAGGTCGTGCTCGACGACGACGAGGTGACGGGCCCGCTGCACGGCCTCCGCGTTGTCACCGAAGGGCAGAAACTTCGCGAGCTGCCACACCGAGTAGAGCGCGGCGATCAGGGTGAACTCGTAGGCAGCCGGCCGCAGCAGGTGGGCGCCCCGGGGCCGGAACCGGCCCAGGACGAGCCAGAGCGTCGCGCTCAGGGCAGCCGCGATGGCCGCTTCGTCCCACGTCGCCCACCGCACCCGACAGAGTCTGCCAGTCGACGGAAGGCGAGGTGGCCTGCGGCGCGCCCCCGCGGACCGGCCGACTAGGGTGGGCGGCGCCCGTGACCCAGCGCACCCCTGGAGCAGGACCATCTCCGACTCGCAGTCCCTCGTCAACAAGCAACCCTCCGGTGAGGCGTCGACGCCCGTCGAGCCGGACCATCGCTGGCTGCTCCGGCTCTGGGTCCTCGTGGCGCTGTTCGCCGTGGTCACCGCCTACCGGTCGTACGACGTCGGCATCCCCCTGCGCGACCCCCGGGGCTCGATGTTCCGCAACCGGATCCTCGCCAGCGTCGTGCTGTTCTTCGTGCTGCTGGTGGTCGACGCCGTGATCCGCACCGGGTGGCGCGGCTGGACGCCGGGCCGGGTGCTCGCGACTCTGCGCACCCGCTGGACCTGGCCGCGGGTGGCCACGGCACTGGGGGCGCTGCTGGCCTACCACGTGGTCTACGTCTGCTACCGCAACCTGAAGAGCTGGGACGCCTTCAACACCGTCCGTGACGACTTCCTGATCCGCGTCGACCGATGGCTCTTCTTCGGGCACAGCCCCTGGGTCCTGCTCCACGACCTGCTGGGCACCCACACCGCGACGTACGTGCTCGAGGTGATCTACGAGTCCTTCCCGACGCTGGTCTCGTTCTCGTTCGTGGCCGCCCTCGCCTTCTCACGTCGGCTGCGCGACGGCGCCGTCTTCGTGGCGGCCGGCATGTGGGTCTGGATCCTCGGGGTGGGGTCCTACTACCTGATCCCGTCCCTGGGCCCGTTCGCCTCGGCCGCGGCCGACTTCACCCGGCTGCCCCACACGATGATCACCGACACCCAGGCCAAGTACATGGAGCAGCGCGTCCACCTGCTCACCCATCCAGCCGCCGGCGACGCCTTCGCGTCCATCTCCGCCTTCGCGAGCCTGCACGTCGGCTTCACGACCACCATCCTGCTGATGGTCCGCTACTACGGCCTGCGCTGGCCCACCCGGCTGATGACGCTCTACCTGGTCGGCACCATGCTGGCCACGGTCTACCTGGGCTGGCACTTCGCCGTCGACGTCTTCGCAGGCCTGGTGCTGGCCTGGCTCGCCGTCTTCCTTGGCCGGCGGATGATCTTCTGGCACGGCGAGGACCGGCCGCGCCGCCGGGTCGAGACCGGCTGATCCACGGCGGCGGCGGGCCGTAGGCTGATCCCGGTCGCGGCGACCCGCCGCACGGTCCGAAAGGGAACGAAGTTGTCCTCCGAAGCGAACGTCCTCGACGAGCTCGAGTGGCGCGGCCTGGTCGCCCACTCGACCGATCTCGACGCCCTGCGCGAGGCGCTGGGCCAGGGCAGCGTGCGTTTCTACGTGGGCTTCGACCCGACCGCGCCGAGCCTGCACATGGGCAACCTGGTGCAGATCCTCACCGCCAGACGGCTCCAGGACGCCGGGCACACGCCGTACGCGCTGGTCGGCGGTGCGACGGGCATGATCGGGGACCCGAAGGAGTCCGGCGAGCGGATCCTCAACTCGGCCGACGTCGTGCACGACTGGGTCGAGCGGGTACGTCGCCAGATCGAGCCGTTCCTGTCCTTCGAGGGCGCGAACGCCGCGACGATGGTCAACAACCTCGACTGGACCGCCTCACTGTCGACGATCGACTTCCTGCGCGACATCGGCAAGCACTTCCCGGTCAACCGGATGCTGGCGCGTGACGTGGTCCGCTCCCGGCTCGAGGGCGGCATCAGCTACACCGAGTTCAGCTACGTGCTGCTCCAGTCGATGGACTTCCTCAACCTGCACCGCGAGCACGGCGTCGCCCTCCAGTTCGGGGGCAGCGACCAGTGGGGCAACCTCACCGGCGGCGTCGAGCTGATCCGTCGCGCCGATGGCGGCAGGGCGCACGCCTTCGCCACCCCGCTGGTCACCCGCTCCGACGGCACCAAGTACGGCAAGACCGAGGGTGGGGCGCTGTGGCTCGACCCCGAGATGATGTCGCCGTGGGCGTTCTACCAGTTCTGGCTCAACGTCGAGGACGAGAAGGTGGGCGAGCTGCTGCGCATCTTCACGTTCCTGGATCGCGCCGAGATCGAGGAGCTCGACGAGCTCACCGAGCAGAAGCCGTTCCTGCGGTCCGGCCAGAAGGCGCTGGCCGCCGAGGTGACCACGCTGGTGCACGGCGCCGAGGAGACCGCCCGGATCCAGGCCGCGGCGACGGCACTGTTCGGTGGGGGAGACCTGCACGAGCTGAGCCCCGACACCCTCGGCGCCGCCCTGCGTGAGGCCGGGACCAGCAGCGTGCAGGGCGAGCTGCCCGGCCTGGTGGAGCTCTTCGTGTCGTCCGGGCTCTCCCAGAGCCGCGGCGAGGCCCGCCGCACGGTCGCGGAGGGTGGGGCCTACCTGAACAACCGGCGCATCGAGGATCCCGACTACGTGCCGACGGCCGACGACCTGGTCGGTGGCCGTTGGCTGGTGCTGCGCCGTGGCAAGAAGAAG
>JBBQRV010000272.1:0-4449 GCA_038214475.1 Propionibacteriales bacterium
CCGACATCCGACCCGGGTACGACGGCCAGCTGACCGCCAAGGTCGAGCGCATCGAGTCGGCGCTCGAGGGCTGATGGTCGACCCGTTCCGCTACGGGCCGGACCCCGACGCCCGGCGGAGGGGCGCCCGGTTGCTGCTGACGGGTCTGCTCGCCCTGGTTCTGCTGGGAGTGGCCACCGGGGTGCCGGTCGTCGCCGCCGACGACCGCGACGCGTCGGGGCCGGGTGGGGTCACCCTCGACGCGGTGCTCGTCTACCCCGACCTGCAGCCCTCGCACACCCGCGCCGACGTCGACTACGCGCAGGTGCCCCCGGCGGGTGGCCCGCACAACCCGGCGTGGCTCGGCTGCGGCGTCTACGACGCGCCGGTGCCCGACGAGAACGCGGTCCACGACCTCGAGCACGGCTCGGTCTGGATCACCCACGCGCCGGGTCTCGACGCGTTCTCGGTGCGCACCCTGGCCGAGGCGCTGCCGCCCGACGGGATCATGTCGCCGTACGCCGGGCTGCCCGCGCCGATCGTGGTCACGGTGTGGGGTCGCCAGCTGCGCCTGGAGCGGGCCGACGACCCGCGGCTCGCCCTCTTCGTCGCCGAGTACTCCGACGGCCACACCGCGCCGGAGCCGGGCGCGAGCTGCCGCGGCGGACTCAGCCCGGCGGACACGCCCCCGGTGCCGACCGACCTCGCCTGAGGCCGAGGCTCAGAGCCCGTGCAGGGACGCGTCGAGACCGGGTCGGGCAGCGGCGTGGACGTGACCGTCCCCCCCATGGTAGGCGGAATGCGAGGGCGGGCGCGCGCTCGATCTGGCAGCGCGAGCGGTGATGACGGATCTGCTGCAGGTGCGTCCCGCGCGCCCCGACGACGGCCCCGACGTACGCCGCGTGGTCGGCGCTCGTCGTTGCGGCGCCAATTGGTCGAGTACGACGCGCGTTGCGGGCGGCTCGGCTGCCACAACCCGCCGATTGGTCGATTGCGCCACCGGCTGTGGGCCGCTCGGCTGCCACCACCGCCAATTGGTCGAGTACGACGCGCGCTGCGGGGCGATCAGGCGTCACAGCTCGCCAATTGGTCGATTGCGACACCGGCCGGCGCCCCAGGCTCAGGTCGAAGCGAACCCAGCGGCCGCGTCACCCGGGGCCACGCTGCGGTCGGCCTGGTGCAGCTGGGTCTGCACCTCGGTGTCGGTGAAGCCGACCGACCGATAGACCCGGACGGCCAGGTAGGTCGGGTCGGCGATCATCACCAGCGTGCGGGCGCCGAGCTCGTCGAGCCCGTAGCGGGCGGCCCGGTGCACGAGCGTCCCGGCCAGGCCACGGCCGCGGAAGTCCGGATGGGTCTCCACGGTCTGGTAGCGCGCCAGTCCCTCGCCGGCCCGGAACAGTCCCAGGCCCGAGACCATCCGGCCGTCGACGAAGGAGCCCCACCAGACGCCGTGCCCGGCCTCGGCGAGTCGTCGCTCGGCGAGGGCCTTTCGGCTCGCGAACTCGCGGTAGCCCTCCGCCTCGTGGTGCTCGTGGCAGTCCGCGGCCAGCTCGACCCGCTGTGCCCAGTCGGCGTCGGACGCCAGTCGGCGGTGCTCGGCCGTACGGTCCGGACGCGGCGGCTCGTGCACCGCCCGGGCGGTCATCACCACGCTCGCGTCGAGCGCCGGACCGGCGGCCACCAGCGCCGACACCCGGGCCGTCTGGTCCGTGATCCCGTCGACGCCCAGGGAACGGTGGGCGGCGGTGGGGAACTCCGCGTCGTACGCCGCCAGCAGCCCCGGCACCTCGTCGGCGGCCGGGGCGCGGTCGAGCAGGTAGAAGTTGCCCCAGTGGTAGGTGGGGTTGTCGGGGGTGCGCACCACGATCCGGTCTCCCCGGTCCTCGAGATGGCTGCCTGCCAGGGCGAGCAGGGCGAGGTCGGTCCGGAAGCCCAGCGAGCGCACGTCCATGGCGAGGAACCTACGCGGCGATGGCACGATCGGTCACATGGATTCGGAGACCAGGAACTACCGCACCGGCGACCGCGACCGGGTGCTCGACCTCACCGGCGACTGTGCCGACTTCGTCGCCGGCCGTGGCGACGGACTGCTGCACCTGTTCGTGCCGCACGCGACCGCCGGGCTGGCGATCCTCGAGACCGGAGCGGGCAGCGACGACGACCTGCTGTCCGCCCTCGGCGACCTGCTGCCCGCCGACGACCGCTGGCAGCACCGGCACGGCAGCGCCGGGCACGGGCGGTCGCACGTGATGCCTGCGCTGGTGCCGCCGTACGCGACGGTGCCGGTGCTGTCCGGGCGGCTCGCGCTGGGCACCTGGCAGAGCATCTGCCTGGTGGACCTCAACGTGGACAACGTCCAGCGCGAGGTGCGGTTCTCCTTCCTCTCGGGATGAAACGTTCTGTCGAACAGGTGTTCGAAGACGTCGTATGATCGGGCTATGGTCACCCACGTCGCCCCGCCCGGCTGGCCTCCGCACGTCCGCCCGCCCGACGCCCCCGACTGGGAGCGCACCGCCACCAACTGGCTGCTCGACATCTGCCCGCCCGACTTCCGCGGGTACCCGACGCTGCGGCGACACCCGGTGGTGCTGGCCCGGTTCGCGGCGCTGCACGTGGAGGCCTGTCAGCTCGCTGCGCGGCGCGGGTTGAGCGAGGCACGCTCCGAGCTCCGCGACGTCGCCGACGGCGACACCGTGGAGGCGGCGGTGCAGACCTGGCACACCGAGGCCGCGCGGCTGGTGTCGGTACGACGCGGGGTCGGGCTGGTCGAGGAGGCGTTGCGCGGGCACCGGTTCGTGGCCCGCTTGTGACCTGATTCCCCGCCACTACAGTCGAGTCATGAGCAACGAACGCATCGTCGTCATCGGGGGCGGGCTCGCCGCCGCCACCGCCGTCACCGAGCTCCGCGAGCACGGGTTCGCCGGGTCGATCACCGTGCTGGCCGGTGAGGCCCACGCGCCGTACGAGCGCCCGCCGCTGTCGAAGGAGGTGCTCCTCGGCGAGGCCGAGCCGGAGTCTGCGGCGGTGCACGACCTGGAGTGGTACGCCGAGCACGACGTCGACCTGCACCTGGGCACCCTCGCCGAGCGGATCGACCGCGAGGCAAGGGAGGTGCACGCGGGCGGTGAGGTGTTCGGCTACGACCGGCTGCTGATCGCGACGGGGGCACGTGCGCGGTCGTTCGACCTGGCCGACGACAGCGGGGCGCCGGTGAGCTACCTGCGCACCGTCGACGACTCGATCGCGCTGCGGGAGGCCTTCACTCCGGGGCTACGCCTGGGTGTCATCGGTGGCGGCTGGATCGGCCTCGAGGCCGCGGCGGCCGCGCGTGGCTCCGACGTGGAGGTGACCGTGCTCGAGTCGCTGGCGGCGCCACTGCTGCGGGTGCTCGGTCCCGAGGTCGCGCAGGTGTTCGTCGACCTGCACAAGGCGCACGGCGTCAAGATCGTCACCGACGCCGAGATCTCCTCGATCAAACGGGCGGGCGACGTGGTCGAGGTCCGGCTCGCCGACGGCAGCTCCCACGAGTTCGACCGGCTGGTCGTGGGAGTCGGCGTGCTGCCCAACGCCGAGCTGGCCGAGGCGGCCGGGCTGAGCGTCGACAACGGGATCCGCACCGACAGTCGGCTGCGCACCTCCGACCCGCTCGTCTTCGCCGCCGGCGACGTGGCGAACGTCGACCACCCGGTGCTCGGTGAACCGCTGCGGGTGGAGCACTGGGACACCTCGATCAAGCACGGCAAGGTGGCTGCGGCCAACCTCGCCGGCGGTGACGTCCAGGCCGACGCACTGCCCTACTTCTTCACCGACCAGTACGACTTCGGCATGGAGTACGTCGGTCACGCCGGCGCCGACGACCGGGTGCTGCTGCGCGGCGACGTGCAGGGCCGGGTGTTCACGGCCTGGTGGCTGCGCGACGACCGGGTGGTGGCGGGCATGCACGCCAACGACTGGGACGCGATCGAGCAGGTACGCCGGATCGTGGGCCACCGGGTCGACGCCGCCCAGCTGGGCGACGCCTCGGTCGGGCTCGACGACGTGGCCCTGCGCGACTGAGGGGACGGTGGTCGGTCCTGGCCGGTGGGCCGGGCGCTCGGCTGTCACAACCGACCAATTGGCGGGCTGTGACGTGGTCGGACGGGGACACGGGCGTCGTACCCGTCCAATTGGCGGGTAGCGACCGGGTCAGGCACGTGGACGATGTCACGACCGTCCAATTGGTGCGTCTGCGCAGACCATCACTGCCCACGACGTGTCGCAGTCGACCAATTGGCGGGCAACGACAAGCGCCACCCACCCACCTCACTCCACGCCCAGCTGCTCCAGCACCCACGCCAGCACCTCGGCCTCGTAGCCCAGGTGCCCGAACCTGCCCGACGGGCCGACGTGCGACCCGGCGCCGAGCTCGCAGCGGAACACGCAGCGCGGGGACCACTCCGGGTCGGTGTGCCGCAGTGCGGCCACCCA
>JBBQRV010000273.1:0-4413 GCA_038214475.1 Propionibacteriales bacterium
CGGCACCATCGTGGCCGAGCTCGAGGCGGCCGGAGCCGTCGACGAGGGGGAGTCCCTCACCGTGGGCCGGGGCCGGCCGGGACGCCCGGTGAGCCTGCGTGACGGCACCTACGTCGGACTCGGCCTGGAGCTCAACGTCGACTACGTCTCAGCCGTCGTGGTGGACCTGGCCGGTCGGGTGCTGCACTCGGAGAGCCGCCCGGTGCGTCCGGCGTCAGCCACCTCGTGGTCCGGGCATCCGCTGCTGGCGCTGGCTGCCGAGGTCGAGAGGGCCTTTCCGGCGGCCCGGCACACCCTCGTCGGAGCCACCGTGGCCCTCCCCGGCCTCGTCGGTGGCGACGACCGCACCGTGGCCTGGGCGCCCAACCTCGACCTGGTCGACCTGCCCGGCATGGCCCTGGCCGACCTGCTCGAGCAGTCCCTCGGCGGCCGGTGCCGGGTGCTGGTGGGCAACGACGCCAACTGTGCCGCGCTCGCGGAGGCCCACCACGGCGCCGCGGTCGACACCGCTCATGCGCTGTACCTCACTGGCACCGTGGGCATCGGGGCCGGGATCGTGGACGGTGGGGAGCTGCTGCGTGGCGAGGGCGGCTTCGCCGGCGAGGTGGGGCACATGCCGATCGGTGACCCGGCGGCTCGTTGCGGCTGTGGCCGGCTCGGTTGCTGGGAGGCGACCATCGGGCTGCACGCCATGCTGGCCCGCACCGGCATGCCCGAGCTGGCCACGCCTCTGCTCTCGGCCGAGGGCGTGGCCGCACGCGCCGAGCACGACCCCGAGGTGGCGGCGGCCCTCACGTCCCTGGGCCGCGACGTCGGGCTCGGCCTGGCCACGCTGGCCAACGTGCTCGACCCCGCGGTGATCGTGCTCGGCGGCTACTTCGTGCCGCTGGGGGAGCGGGTGCTGGCTCCGGCCCGGCAGGTGATCGACGAGCGCCTCGCCTCACCGGCGCAGCGACGTCCCGAGCTGCGGCTGAGCAGCCTGGGCATCCAGGCCGCGGCGACAGGAGCCGCGGAGCAGTCGCTGCAGGGCGTCTTCGCCGGCGACGTGGCGGTCACGGCACACCCCCAGCGGTGAGCTCAGCCGGCGTGCGTGAGCACGGTGCCGGCGTCCACCTGGCCGCCTGAGATCGCCGCGACCGGGTCGACGAACAGGCTGTCGAAGGCGATCTCGGCGGCACCGAGCAGCACCGAGTCGCCGCCCAGCCCGGGGCCGGAGATGGTCACCGACCGGCAGGACGCCTCGAGCGCCCGCTCCGCGAGCGCCTCGTTGATCTCGGCGGAGACGAGCGGGAACAGCGAGCCCAGGTAGCCCCCCAGCACGATCACCCGGGGGTTGAGCAGGTTGACCATGTTCGCCAGCCCCCGGCCCAGGTGCGCTCCCACCTGTCGCAGCTCGGGCGTGGGGGAGGAGTAGGCGTCGAGCACGTCGCCGAGCGAGGGCACCCGGTCGAGGGGGCAGTCGATGGCCCGGGCGATCGCGACCGCGCCGACCTCGGTCTCCCAGCAGCCCCGGTTGCCGCAGTGGCACATCGGGCCCTCGGAGTCGTAGGGCAGGTGGCCGATCTCCCCGGCGTACCCTCCGTCGCCGGCCAGCCGGGCCCCGCCGGAGATGATCCCCGCACCCACGCCGACGTTGCCGGACACGTAGATCAGGTCCTCGACCCCGACCCCGACGCCACGTTCGTGCTCGGCGAGGGCGCCCAGGTCGGCGTCGTTGCCGATCGAGACCGGCACCTCGAGGCCCAGCTCCGCGCGCACCAGGGCCGCGAAGGGCACCTCGTGCCAGCCCAGGTTCGGGGCGATCCGCACGAGGCCGTCGGAGCGGCGGACCAGACCCGGCACGCTCACCCCGACACCCACGAGCGTCGCGCCCTCCGGGGCGTCGGCCACCACGTCGCGGACCAGCCGGCCCACCGTGCGGGAGATCTGCTCGACGGCCGGGTGCCCCAGGATCGGCGCCATGCCACGGCTGTGCACCACACCGCCGAGCCCGACCCGTGCGGCGACGACCCGGTCGACACCGACGTCGAGGGCCACGACGTAGGGGCCGGTGGCGCTGGGCCGTACGTCGGCCGACGGGCGCCCGGCGCCCTGGCGCGAGCCGGACGCCGGCTGGGTCTGCTCGGTGATGCCGAGCGACTCCAGCGCGCTCACCAGCCCGGCGATGGTGCTCCGGTTGAGCGCCATCTGGGTGGTCAGCTCGGCCCGGGACACGTGGCCGGCACGGTGCACGTGACGCAGGAGGGTGCCGAGGTTGTGCCGTCGGACGTCCTCCTGGTTGGTGCCCGTGCCGACCCGCTTGGTCGGGGGCATGATCAGCCCATGCCGGCGGCTGTCCGGCGGCGACGCGAGATGGCGTCGACGCTGGCTGCCAGGAGGAGCACGCCTCCGGTGACCAGGAAGTTGATGTAGCTGGCCTGGTTGAGCAGCCCCAGGCCGTTGGCGATGGTGGCGATGACCAGGCCGCCGACGACGGCGTCCTGGGCCTTGCCCTTGCCACCGAAGAGGCTGGTGCCGCCGATGACGGCTGCACCCACCGCGTAGAGCAGCGTGTTGCTGGCGCCGGACGACGGCGAGACCTTGCCGCTGTAGGACGCCGAGAGGATGCCGCTCACCGCCGCCATCGTCGAGCAGATGACGAAGGCGGAGACCCGGATGCGGAGCACGTTGATGCCCGCCCGCCGGGCCGCCTCGGCGTTGCCGCCGACGGCGTAGAGGTGCCGGCCGTAGGCCGTGCGGCCGAGGACGAAGGTCCAGAAGACGAGCAGGACGCCGACCAGGGGCAGCACGTAGGGGATGCCGCTGATGGGGAAGTTCGCGTTGACGCTGCGGTTGGTGTTGAGCACCGCGGTGGCCCCGAGGATGAGGGCCCCGAAGACTGCGACCTTGGCCAGCAGCACCGACAGCGGCTGGTGCTGGAGCTTGCCGGCTACCTGACGCCGGTAGCGCAGCAGCACCACTGCCCCGTAGCTCACGAAGGCCAGCACGGCGATGAGCCAGCCGAGTCCCACCGCCACGTTGTTGATGGTGAGGCCGCGCAGCACGGGGTCGGCCACCCGCACCGAGCCGCCCTCCCCGATCAGCTTGAGCGAGACGCCTTGGATGGCCAGGAAGAAGGCCAGCGTCACCACGAACGACGGGATGCCCAGCCGGGCCACCAGGAGCCCGATGATCAGGCCCAGGACGGCACCGGACAGCAGGCCCACCAGCACGGCGACGAACCAGCCCTGGCCGTGGTCGACGATCATCAGGGTGGTGATGCAGGCCGACATGCCGCCCGCGACCCCGGCGGACAGGTCGATGTCCCCCACGAGGAGCACAGGGATCAGGCCCATGGCGAGCACACAGATGGCGCCGGCCTGGGTGGCCAGGTTGGCCATGTTGAGCGTGGAGAGGAAGCGGTCGTTGGCCAGGCTGAAGACGATGACCAGGACCACCAGGCCGAAGACGGCCGGCAGGGAGCCCATGTCGCCGCCCTTGAGGCGGTTGACGTACGACTGCGCGGAGTCGCGGAAGGTCGCGGCCTGGTAGGTGTCGATGGCGAAGTCGGACTCGGCGACGTCCTTGGTGCTGCTGCTCATGCGGGGGTTCTCCTGTTCAGGACGTCGCGCCGGAGGTCTCGGGTGCGAGCCCGAGGTCTCCGGAACGGCCGGCAGTGATGAGTTCGACGATCTGGCTGTGGCTGACGTCCTTGGCGGAGACGTCGGCGGCCACGCGGCCGAGGTAGAGCGCGGTGATCCGGTCGGCGACCTCGAGGACGTCGCCCATGTTGTGGGAGATCAGCACCACGCCGAGCCCGTGGTCGGCGAGCCGGCGGACCAGGTCGAGGACCTGGCGGGTCTGGGCCACGCCCAGGGCCGCGGTCGGCTCGTCGAGCAGCACGATCTTGGAGTTCCACAGCACCGCCTTGGCGATGGCCACGGTCTGGCGCTGGCCGCCCGACAGGCTGGAGACGCTCTGGCGCACCGACTTCACGGTGCGCACCGAGAGTGAGGCCAGTGTCTCGCGGGCCCGGCTCTCCATCTCGCCCTCGTTGAGGGCCACACCCTTGGTGACCTCGCGACCGAGGAACATGTTCTCGACGATGTCGAGGTTGTCGCACAGCGCCAGGTCCTGGTAGACCACCTCGACGCCCAGGGCCGCGGTGTCGCGCGGGCCGTGGACGGCGGCGGGCTTGCCGGCGAAGAGGTACTCGCCGGAGTCCATGCCGTAGATGCCGGCGATCACCTTGACCAGGGTGGACTTGCCGGCGCCGTTGTCGCCGACGAGGGCGGTGACCTGGCCGGGGTAGACCGCGAAGTCGACGTCGTGCAGGACGTGCACGACACCGAAGCTCTTGTTGACCTTGCGAAGCTCGAGGAGGGGGGACTCGCTCATCACTGCTCTCTTCCGTGACTCTCTCGGGGAAAAGGA
>JBBQRV010000274.1:0-4408 GCA_038214475.1 Propionibacteriales bacterium
AATGGGAGACGCCGGGCACGATGTGCGTGCCCGGCGTCGACGAACTGTCGGGCTAGGCGATGACGCGGGCCGCGACGGCGTCGCCGACCTCGGCGGTACGCCGGGTCGCGCCGGGTACTCGCTCGGCGAGGTCGGCCAGCACCGCGGTCTCGACGGCGGCAGCGGCCTCGGCGTACCCGAGGTGGTCGAGCAGCAGCGAGGCGGACAGGATCGCGGCGGTCGGGTCGGCCTTCTGCTGACCGGCGATGTCGGGTGCGGAGCCGTGCACGGGCTCGAACATCGAGGGCGCGGTGCGGTCGGGGTTGATGTTGCCCGAGGCCGCGAGCCCGATGCCGCCGGTGATCGCGGCGGCGAGGTCGGTGATGATGTCGCCGAAGAGGTTGTCGGTGACGATCACGTCGAAGCGGGACGGGTCGGTGGTCATGAAGATGGTGGCCGCGTCGACGTGCAGGTAGTCGACGCTGACCTCCGGGAACTCGCGCCCGACCTCGGCCACCAGCCGCGACCAGACGGCGCCGGCGTGCACCAGCACGTTGGTCTTGTGGACCAGGGTGAGCTTCCTGCGGCGTCGCATCGCCCGGGCGAAGGCGTCGCGGACGACCCGCTCCACCCCGAAGGCGGTGTTGAGGGAGACCTCGGTGGCCACCTCGGCCGGGGTACCGACCCGGATCGAGCCGCCGTTGCCCGTGTAGGGCCCCTCGGTGCCCTCGCGCACCACCACGAAGTCGACGTCACCCGGATCGGCCAGCGGACTCGCGACTCCGGGGAAGATCCGCGAGGGGCGCAGGTTGACGTAGTGGTCGAGCTCGAAACGCAGTCGCAGCAGCAGCCCGCGCTCGAGGATGCCGGGCGGCAGGCGGGGGTCACCGGGCTTTCCGCCCACGGCACCGAGCAGGATGGCGTCGTGCTCGCGGATCTCGGCGAGCACGCTGTCCGGCAGCACCTCACCGGTCGCGAGGTAGCGCTCCGCGCCCAGGTCGTAGCGGGTCTGCTCGAACTTCACCCCCGTCGGCGCGGCCGCCTCGAGCACCTTGAGGGCCTCGGCGGTGACCTCCTGGCCGATCCCGTCACCGGGAACGACCGCGAGCCTGAGCGAACCTGTCTGAGTCATGCCGCAGAGGCTAGTTGTCGTCGGGGCGTTCGCCGCCGTTGTCTCGCAGGTCAAGCGAGGTCTGCAGCGCGGTCTGGGTGGCGCCGCTGTGCAGCGGGTGCTCGGGGTCGTGGGCCGCAGGGCCCCACTCGGGATACATGTCGTACATCGGGTCTCACTCCTGGAAGTCGAAAGGTGGTCGTTGCTTCGGGACTGCCTCCACGGCAGGAGTCCGGAAAACGACTCACGGATCGCGTGAGAAGGGTGTTCCAGGGGAGTGCGGATCACGCAGGTGACTGGCGGGAGACCCGCCGCGGAGGCATCTTCAGATGTGCCGTGAGACCGTCAACGCCGAACACCGCGGCGAGGTGGCCTCACTCAAAAGGCCTCGCCGCGGCAAACGATGAGTACGTTGACGCTCCGCATGATGGGACCACCGTACGACCGACACCTGCGGGATGCACGGGATTTCTCCGGACCGTTCACATCGCGAGACGCGATGCCCAGGATGAGAGACTCACGCCATGAGCGCACCTCCCGACCTGCCCGATGTCGTCACCCGGGCCTTCGACGTGTGTCGTCGGGCCGGCTACGTCGCGTTCTGCCGCAACGAGACCGGGAGACTGCTCGCCACCCTGGCCGCGACCCGCTCCGGGACGCTCGCCGAGTTCGGCACCGGCTGCGGCGTCGGCACCGCCTGGCTGCGCTCCGGCGTACGCGACGACACCCGGATCCTGACCGCCGAGCTCGACCCGCGGCTGGCCGAGGCGGCCGCCCAGATCTTCGTCGACGACGAGCGCGTCGAGGTGCTCGCCGCGGACTGGTCGACACTGCGCGAGCACGGCCCCTTCTCGCTGCTCTTCCTCGACTCCGGGAGTCCCAGCGAGGTGCGGGTCGAGGCCATCGTCGACCTGGTCGAGCCGGGTGGCCTGGTCGTCCTCGACGACTTCACGCCGTGCGAGTCGTGGCCGCCGATCACCGGCGGACGAGTCGACAGCCTGCGCGAGGAGTGGCTCACCGACGAGCGGTTCACCACCGTCGAGGTGATGGTCGCTCCCGACGCCTCCGCGCTGATCGCCACCCGCCGCTGACCGGCGCTGACCGGCCGGTCAGCAGCCCTCGATCGCTCCCGCCTCGACCACCTCGACCGGGACGCCCACGTCGACGGTGGCCCACGGCAGCATCCAGTGCACCAGCGGCCCGATCGCCAGGGCGTAGACGACCGTGCCCAGCCCGACCGCGCCGCCGAGCAGCCACCCGGCGCTCAGCACCGCGACCTCGAGCGAGGTGCGCACCAGCCGGACCGAGAGTCCCGTGCGCCGCACCAGTCCGGTCATCAACCCGTCGCGCGGGCCGGGCCCGAGCTGGGAGCCGATGTAGAGCGCACCGGCCAGCGCGTTGAGGACCACGCCCGACAGCAGCAGCGCGAGCCGGGCCACCAGCGTGTCGGGCGTGCTCAGCGCGGCCAGCGCCACGTCGGCGACCAGCCCGATCAGGATCACGTTGGCCACCGTGCCCAGCCCCGGCAGCTGGCGCAGCGGGATCCAGAGCAGCAGCACCAGGAAGCCCACCACGATCACCATCGTGCCGAAGCTCATCGGCAGCTGGCGGGCCAGGCCTGCATGCAGCACGTCCCACGGGTCCAGCCCGAGCGAGGCCCGGATCATCATCGCCATCGAGCCGCCGTACAGACTCAGGCCGACGACCAGCTGGACGAGCCGACGGATGAGCCGGGGCGCGCGGACCTGCTCGACGGGCGTCAGGGGGGCGAGGGCGGTGCGGGTCATGGAGCCAGCATGCGGGACGATTGGCCTTTAGATAAATGGCCAATTGTGAAACAGTGGCCTCCATGGAACGCAGCATCACCGCCACACGCGTGGCCACGCTCGTCGACGGCTTCGACCGCTCCCCCGCGTACGCCGGCCTGGCCGCGGCGCTGCGGCTGCTGATCGGCGACGGTCGGATCCTGCTCGGCACCCGGCTGCCCAGCGAGCGCGACCTGACCCGCGCCCTGGACGTCTCGCGGACCACCGTCACCCGGGCCTACGCCGAGCTGTGCGACACCGGCTACGCCGAGGCACGCCGAGGTGCCGGCACCTTCACCCGGGTGCCGCACGGGCGCCGCCGGGCGCAGGACAACGCCCTGCTGCCCTACTCCGGCGACGAGGACGCCATCGACCTCACCTGTGCCGCCGCCTCAGCGCCCCCGGGCGTCGCTGCCGCCTACGAGGCGGCCGCGGCCCAGCTGCCGGCGTACCTCGGCGGTCACGGCTACTTCCCAGCCGGGCTGCCCGAGCTCCAGGCCGCGGTCGCCGCGACATACGACGCCCGGGGCCTGCCCACCCGCCCCAGCCAGGTGATGATCACGCCCGGTGCACTCGCGGCGACCGCGATCGTCGCCCAGGCCTGCTCGGGTCCCGGCGACCGGGTGCTCGTGGAGAGCCCGGTCTACCCCAATGCCACGCTGGCGATCCGCACCGGCGGCGCGCGCGTGGTGCCCTCACCCGTCGATCCCGACGGCTGGGACCTGGCTGCCGTGGGCGCGGCCCTGGCCCAGACCCGGCCCCGACTCGCCTACCTGATCCCCGACTTCCAGAACCCCACCGGCCTGCTGATGAGCGACTCCGAGCGCGAGCGGTACGCCGCCCATCTGCGCCGCACCCGCACCGTGGCCGTGGTCGACGAGGCCCACCAGGCGCTGGCCCTCGACGGCCAGCCGATGCCCCGGCCGTTCGCGGCGTACGCGCCCGGGACGGTGACCGTCGGCAGCGCCAGCAAGTCGTTCTGGGGCGGTCTGCGGCTGGGCTGGATCCGCGCCGACGAGGAGCAGATGCCGGCGCTGACCCGGGCCCGGGTGGGCCTCGACCTCGGGGCACCGGTGCTGGAGCAGCTGGTGCTCGCCGCGCTGCTCGCCGACCCGCTGCCGGTGCTCACCGAGCAGCGGCGCCGGCTCGCGGTCCAGCGCGACGCGCTGGTGGCCGCCGTGACCGCGCTGCTGCCCGAGTGGCGGTTCCGGGTGCCCAGTGGTGGCCTCGCCCTCTGGTGCGAGCTGCCTCGTCCGGGCGCGACCTCGGTGGTGGCCGAGGCCGAACGGCACGGCGTGATCCTGGCGCCGGGACCGGTGTTCGCGGCCGAGGGCGGCCTCGACCGGTTCGTCCGGATCCCCTGGACGCTGCCCCCCGAGCAGCTCGAGGAGGCCGTCCGTCGTCTCGCGCTGGCCTGGTCGACGGTCGGCCACGACGACGCGCCACGGCCCCGGATCCTGGTCGCGTGAGGTGCACCGAGCGATAGTCCGAGAGGTTTCGGTCGGTTCTCGGG
>JBBQRV010000275.1:0-4403 GCA_038214475.1 Propionibacteriales bacterium
GGTCGTCGACCGGGCGCCGCGTGCGGTCGCCTACGTGGCCTGCGACCCGGCCGCCCTGGCCCGCGACGTGGCGATCTTCGGCGAGCACGGCTACGCCCTCACCGCGTTGCGGTCCTTCGACCTGTTCCCGATGACGCACCACGTCGAGTGCGTGGCCTTGTTCACACGCCCTTGAGTTTCAGTGCACTCGAAGAACTAGCGTCGAGGCCATGACATCCAAGACCTGGTTCATCACCGGCACGTCGCGCGGCTTCGGTCGAGAGTGGACGATCGCCGCCCTCGAGCGGGGTGACCGCGTCGCGGCCACCGCCCGCGACACCTCGACCCTCGACGAGCTCGTCGAGCGGTTCGGCGACGCGCTGCTGCCGCTGGCGCTCGACGTGACCGACCGCGACGCCTGCTTCGCCGCCGTCGCAGCCGCGCACGAGAGGTTCGGCCGGCTCGACATCGTGGTCAACAACGCCGGCTACGGCCAGTTCGGCTTCGTGGAGGAGCTCAGCGAGGCCGACGCCCGCGACCAGATGGAGACCAACGTCTTCGGCGCGCTGTGGGTGACCCAGGCCGCGCTGCCGTTCCTGCGGGAGCAGGGCTCGGGGCACTTCCTGCAAGTGTCGTCGATCGGTGGCATCTCGGCGTTCCCCGGCATCGGGATGTACCACGCCTCGAAGTGGGCGCTCGAGGGCTTCAGCCAGTCGCTGGCCCAGGAGGTCGCCGACTTCGGCCTGCGGGTCACCCTGATCGAGCCCGGCGGCTTCGCCACCGACTGGGCCGGCCCCTCCGCCCGACGGGCCGAGCCGCTGGCGGCGTACGACGAGCTGCGGGAGAAGAACGAGAAGCAGCGAGCCGCGCGCAACAGCGCGGGTCCCGGCGACCCGCGGGCCTCGTCGGCCGCCGTGCTGCGGATCGTGGACGCCGAGGAGCCGCCGCTGCGGGTCTTCTTCGGTGCAGCGCCGCTGGGCATCGCCAAGGCCGACTACGCCGCGCGCCTCGAGACCTGGGAGAAGTGGGACGACGTCGCCCAGCTCGCCCAGGGCTGATCAGGGCTGATCGGGGCTGACACGGCCCGGCTGCGCTGTTGAGAAGATCCCTCGACCTCATGTATCTTGATATCAAGAGACTTAGCCAGGGAATCCGGCACGACCCCCACTACCGGGCCGCACCGCGGCGTGGGCAAGATGGGGTCGTGACCGATCACGACGTCAAGGGAGATGGCTGATGCCGAGTCAGGACAGCTTCGGTGCCAAGGGCACGCTGGATGTGGACGGGAAGGCCTACGAGATCTTCCGCCTCGACGCGGTGAGCGGGGAGGGTCTCGACGTCGCATCGCTGCCGTTCTCGCTCAAGGTGCTGCTGGAGAACCTGCTGCGCACCGAGGACGGTGCCGACATCACCGCCGACGACATCCGGGCGATCGCCGGCTGGGACTCGGACGCCGACCCCAGTCAGGAGATCCAGTTCACGCCGGCGCGGGTGATCATGCAGGACTTCACCGGCGTGCCGTGCGTGGTCGACCTCGCCACCATGCGTGAGGCGATGGCCGACCTCGGGGGCGACCCGACGAAGATCAACCCGCTCGCCCCGGCCGAGATGGTCATCGACCACTCTGTGATCGCCGACGTCTTCGGCACCCCGGAGGCGTTCGGCCGCAACGTCGAGATCGAGTACGAGCGCAACCGCGAGCGCTACCAGTTCCTGCGCTGGGGCCAGGGCGCCTTCGACGACTTCAAGGTCGTCCCGCCCGGCACCGGCATCGTGCACCAGGTCAACATCGAGCACCTGGCCCGCACCGTCTTCACCCGTGAGGTCGACGGCGAGCTGCAGGCCTACCCCGACACGTGTGTCGGCACCGACTCCCACACCACCATGGTCAACGGCATCGGCGTCGTCGGCTGGGGCGTCGGTGGCATCGAGGCCGAGGCCGCGATGCTCGGCCAGCCCGTGTCGATGCTGATCCCGCGGGTCGTGGGCTTCAAGCTGAACGGCGACCTGCCCGAGGGGGCCACCGCCACCGACCTGGTGCTGACCATCACCGAGATGCTGCGCAAGCACGGCGTGGTCGGCAAGTTCGTGGAGTTCTACGGACCGGGCGTGTCCGTGCTGCCCCTTGCCAACCGGGCCACGATCGGCAACATGAGCCCCGAGTTCGGTTCCACCATCGCGGTCTTCCCGATCGACGAGGAGACCATCAAGTACCTCAAGCTCACCGGCCGCCCGGCCGAGCAGCTCGCCCTGGTCGAGAGCTACGCGAAGGAGCAGGGGCTGTGGCACGACCCGGCCGCCGAGCCGCGCTTCTCCGAGAAGCTCGAGCTCGACCTGGCCACCGTCGTCCCGTCGCTGGCCGGACCCAAGCGTCCGCAGGACCGGGTCTCGCTCTCCGAGGCCAAGGAGTCGTTCCGGGTCGCGCTGGCCGACTACGTCGACGAGACCGGTGACGAGCAGGGCTACGACGAGTCGGTCGCCGAGTCCTTCCCGGCCTCCGACGCGCCCGCCAACGGTCACGGCGAGGCGGCCCCCCACGGGCACGTCGCCGCGGGTGCGACGCCCGGACGCCCGAGCAACCCGGCCCAGGTCACGCTCGCCGACGGCACGTCGTTCGAGCTCGACCACGGGGCGGTCACCATCGCCGCGATCACGTCGTGCACCAACACCTCGAACCCGTCGGTCATGATCGGCGCGGCGCTGCTGGCGAAGAAGGCCGTCGAGAAGGGCCTGCAGCGCAAGCCGTGGGTCAAGACCACGCTCGCACCGGGCTCGAAGGTGGTCTCCGACTACTACGAGAAGTCGGGGCTCACGCCGTACCTCGACAAGCTCGGCTTCAACCTGGTCGGCTACGGCTGCACCACCTGCATCGGCAACTCCGGCCCGCTCATCCCCGAGGTCAGCCAGGCCGTCAACGACAACGACCTCGCGGTGGTGTCGGTGCTGTCGGGCAACCGGAACTTCGAGGGCCGGATCAACGCCGACATCAAGATGAACTACCTCGCGTCCCCGCCGCTGGTCGTCGCCTACGCGCTGGCCGGCACCATGGACATCGACCTGTTCAACGACCCGCTCGGGCAGGACCACGACGGCAACGACGTGTTCATGCGCGACGTCTGGCCGACCGCTGCCGAAATCGAGGACGTGATCGCCACCGCCATCACGTCGGAGATGTTCACCAGCGACTACGCCGACGTGTTCGCCGGCGACGCCCAGTGGCGGGCGCTGCCGACTCCCGAGGGCAAGACCTTCGCCTGGGACGCCGACTCGACGTACGTGCGCAAGCCTCCGTACTTCGACGGGATGCCCGACGAGCCGGAGCCGGTCACCGACATCGCAGGCGCCCGGGTGCTGCTCAAGCTGGGCGACTCGGTCACCACCGACCACATCAGCCCGGCCGGCGCGATCAAGAAGGACTCGCCGGCCGGCACCTACCTGGCCGAGCACGGGGTCACCCAGCGTGACTTCAACTCCTACGGGTCGCGGCGTGGCAACCACGAGGTGATGATCCGGGGCACCTTCGCCAACATCCGGCTGCGCAACCGGCTGGCGCCGGGCACCGAGGGCGGGTTCACCCGGGACTTCACCGTCGCCGACGCGCCGGTGACCACGGTCTACGAGGCCTCGGAGAAGTACGTCGCCGCCGGGACGCCGCTGGTCGTGCTCGCGGGCAAGGAGTACGGCTCGGGCTCGTCGCGCGACTGGGCGGCCAAGGGCACGGCGCTGCTGGGTGTGAAGGCCGTGATCGCGGAGTCCTACGAGCGGATCCACCGCTCCAACCTGATCGGGATGGGGGTGCTGCCGCTGCAGTACCCCGCCGGCGTCACTGCCGAGTCGCTCGGGCTCACCGGTGAGGAGACGTTCTCGATCACCGGCGTCACCGGGCTCAACGACGGCAGCACTCCGAGGACGGTGCACGTGCAGGCCGACGACGTCGAGTTCGACGCCGTGGTCCGGATCGACACCCCGGGCGAAGCCAACTACTACCGCAACGGCGGGATCATGCAGTACGTGCTGCGCAACCTGCGCAGGGCCTGAGCGTCCCGTACGTCGTACGACGGCCCGTCGCCCTTCGTGGGTGGCGGGCCGTCGGCGTCATTTCCGACCAATTGGCGGGTGGTGACGTGGTGTGGGGTGGACGGGTGTCGGAACCGTCCAATTGGCGCGTTGCGACACCTGCAGGGTCGGTTCGGGCTGCTGAGGTCGACCATTTGGCGGCTGGTGGCGTGGTGTGGGGGTGGACGGGTGTCGGAACCGTCCAATTGGCGCGTTGCGACACCTGCAGGGTCGGCGGAATCTAGTGGTCGAAGCAACGCCAACCTGACAGGTGGTGTTGTTGATGGGAATGCGCAGGATCGAGTACGAGGTTCGTGAGGAGTTCTTCGAGTTGATCTGCTCGGGGATGCCCTTGATCACCTCGGCGC
>JBBQRV010000276.1:0-4400 GCA_038214475.1 Propionibacteriales bacterium
GAGAAGCTCGTGGTCTGGCGCGGGCAGGACACCGGCGTCGACGTCGGCCCGCTGATCGACGAGAAGGCACTGGCCTCGGTGTCGGAGCTGGTGACCGATGCCGTGCACGACGGCGCCCGCGTCGTCTGCGGCGGGCGCCCGGTCGACGGGCCGGGTCACTTCTTCGCCCCCACGGTGCTGGTCGACGTACCGGCCGAGGCGCGGATCAACGCCGAGGAGATCTTCGGGCCGGTCGCCCCGGTCACCACGTTCGCCACCGATCAGGAGGCGGTCGCCCGCGCCAACGACACCGAGTACGGGCTGGCGTCCTACGTCTACACCCGCGACCTCGACCGGGCGCTGCGGATGGCCGAGGCGCTCGACTACGGCATGGTCGGCGTGAACACCGGTCTGATCTCCAACCCGGCGGCCCCCTTCGGCGGGGTCAAGGCCAGCGGGTTCGGGCGCGAGGGCGGCGCGGAGGGGATCGAGGAGTACCTCGAGACCAAGTACGTCGGGATCGCCGCCGGGTGAGCCGGGTGGGCGCGTGGTTCGTTACCCGGGCGCAATCTGCGGGCACCGGCGGCGTGACAAGGTTGTCCCATGGTCGATGAGACGGCGAAGCGGCAGGTGAACTCCACCCGGCACCCGCAGGGCACACCCGGACCGCCCACGACGGTGATCCTCTTCGGTGCCACCGGTGACCTCTCCAAGCGCAAGCTGCTGCCGGGGATGCTGCACCTGATGCGGTCCGGCCTGCTGCCCAACCTGCAGGTCGTGGGCACCTCGCTCGAGGACTTCACCCGCGACAGCTTCATCGAGTTCGCCCGCTCGGCGATCGAGGAGTTCGGCGACGACGTCGCCCCGGGGGAGTGGGACGCGTTCTCCAAGCAGCTGTTCTGGGCCGGCCCGGGCACCGACAACCTCAAGGCCGCCGTCGCGGAGGCCGAGGCCGGGCTCGCCGAGCCGCAGAACCGGCTCGCCTACCTGTCGGTGCCCCCCAAGGCCGCGATGGCGGTGATCGGCACGCTGCGCGACGCGGACCTGGTCGAGCGCACCCGGATCATCATGGAGAAGCCGTTCGGCACCGACCTGGCGTCGGCCAAGGTGCTCAACGCGGCCCTGCACGAGGTGTTCAGCGAGTCGCAGATCTTCCGCATCGACCACTTCCTGGGCAAGGAGGCGGCGCTCAACATCCTGGCCTTCCGGTTCGCCAACGGGCTCTTCGAGCCGATCTGGCACCGCAACATGATCGACCACGTGCAGATCGACGTACCGGAGAAGCTCGGACTCGAGCAGCGTGCGGAGTTCTACGAGGCGACCGGCTCCTACCGCGACATGGTGGTGACCCACCTGTTCCAGGTGCTCGCGTTCACCGCCATGGAGGCACCCACGGGCCTGGATCCCGAGGCGATCACGGTGGAGAAGAACAAGGTCTTCCGCTCGATGCTGCCGATCGACCCGCACGACGTGGTCCGCGGGCAGTACGACAGCTACCGCACCGAGCCGGGAGTCGCGCCGGACTCCGAGACCGAGACCTTCATCGCGCTCAAGTGCTTCGTCGACAACTGGCGCTGGGCCGACGTGCCGTTCTTCCTGCGCACCGGCAAGAGGCTCGCCGAGGGGCAGCGGATCATCTCGATCGCGTTCAAGGAGCCCCCGCAGTCGATGTTCCCCGAGGGTTCCGGGCTCGGCCAGCAAGGTCCCGACCACCTCACCTTCGACCTCGCCGACAGCTCGAAGATGTCGCTGTCGTTCTACGGCAAGCGCCCGGGGCCGGGCTTCCGGCTCGACAAGCTCTCGATGCAGTTCTCGGTCGAGGAGAGTGCCTGGGCCGGCTCCGTGCTGGAGGCCTACGAACGGCTGATCCTCGATGCGGTCAAGGGCAACCACACCCTGTTCACGACGGCCGAGGGCGTCGAACGGTTGTGGGAGATCTCGGAACCGCTGCTGGAGAACCTGCCGCCGGTGCGCCCCTACCCCGACGGCTCCTGGGGACCGAACCAGATCCACCAGATGATCGCGCCCCGGGCCTGGCGGCTGCCCTTCGAGCGCAAGTGGCGCGACAAGGGCTGAGCCGTCGGCACCCGCCGGTCGTCGTCAGACGACGCGGCGGATGTGCGTCGGCTCGGTGCGCTGCGCCGGCACGTTGAGCATGCCGGGCAGCCGGGTGCGTGAGCGGATGCCCAGCTTGCGGTAGACGTTGGACAGGTGCCACTCGACCGCCTTGACGGTCACGAACAGCTGCTGGGCGATCTGCCGGTTCGACAGTCCGGAGGCCGCCAGGTCGGCGACCCGGCGCTCCGAGACGGTGAGCGCGCCGAGGCTCTCGGTCGTCGAGCGCTTCACCGGCTCTCCGACCCGCTCGAGCAGGCGGTGCACCCGGTCGGCCAGCGGCCGCAGCTCCTGGAACGCGGCGTACGACTCCGCGCGGCGCAGCA
The DNA here is from genome assembly GCA_038214475.1 of Propionibacteriales bacterium. Classification (GTDB taxonomy): domain Bacteria; phylum Actinomycetota; class Actinomycetes; order Propionibacteriales; family Nocardioidaceae; genus Nocardioides. The sequence continues at coordinate 2,421 of JBBQRV010000276.1, forward strand.
GCTGGATCGGCTCCGCGACCTCGCCCATGCCGTGGGTGAGCAGCAGCATGCCGGCCAGGTCGGTCGCCACCTGGGCCTCGAGGCGAGGCGCCCGGGTGTGCTGCAGCGTGGCGAGCGCCTCGCGCAGCATGTCGACCCGGTTGCCGGTGCCGTCGACGGCCGCCAGCGTCCGCAGGGCCTGGGCCAGCGCGTACGGCGCACCGAAGGCGCGCGCACGGGTGACGTTGTCGCGGGCCAGGCCGACCGCCTCGCGGGGCTGGCCGATGCGGATCCGGGAGAGTGCCTCGCCGGCGCGCCAGGGCAGGATCGCCGGGTTGTCCATGGAGCCGTCGATCAGACGCCCGACCTGCGCGTACAGGTGCGCGGCCTGCTCGTGGTCGCCGTGAGCGGCGGCCAGGTCGGCCAGGGCGTGCGTCGCGAAGGCGCCGGTGAGTCCCGGTGCGTGCGTGAGGGCCTCGAGGTCGTCACGGTGGTCCGCGGTGCGGTCGAGCTCACCACGGGCGATCCGGCACTCCACCAGGGCGGCCAGCAGGGGCGCCAGGAAGGCGTTCCAGCCGTGCGCGCGCTGGGCGAGCGCGGCCTCCAGGTCGAGGACGGCCTCGGTGATCATGCCCATGTGCATCCGGATGATGCCGCGACACACCGACGCGGTGGCGAGGGACATGGTGTCCCGGCGGGCCTTGGCGTCCTCGATGGCCGAGGTGAGCAGGGCCTCGCCCTCGGCGAAGGCCGAGGTCCAGTCGAGCACGCTGGTCGCGAGGTAGAGCATCGACCCCTCGGTGCTCTCGTCCTCGCTGAGCGAGCCGTTGCTGATCGAACGCAGCGAGAGCTCACGGGCGGTGTCGCCGTCGTGGCACTCGAAGGCGAGGACCACGGCGGCGGCAGCCAGGCTGAGCCGCTCGTCGCCGGTCTTGCCGACCGGCGGCTGGGCCAGCACCTCGTCGATCTGCGGGCGCAGGTAGTCCAGCGACACCCCGTTGAGGAGACCGGCCAGCACCATCCGGGCGAAGAGCCGCTGCCGACCGGAGTCGGCGTCGGGACGGGGCCCGAACGCGGCCTGTGCCTCGGCGTGCCGCCCGGCCACCATCAGGGCGTCGCCGGCCTCGGCGCGCAGCCGGTCCAGCTCGGCGTCGTCCTGCGTGAGCTCGGCGGCGCGCTGCCAGTGGGCGAGCGCGTCGTCGAGGAGCCCCTGCGTTGCGAGCGCTCGGGCGGTGAGCGAGAGCAGCCCGAGCTCGGCCGGACCGACCGGGCCCTCGGCCAGCGCGCGGAGCAGGTACGTCGACGCCTGCTCGGCCTCTCCGCCGGACAGCGCGTCCTCCCCCTGCTCGCGCAACCGGTCACGCACCTGGGCGTCGTCTCCGGGCAGCACCTGCAGCAGGTGGTCGGCGACCACGGCGCGCGGGACGCTCGACCGGGTCAGCACGGTGGCCGCCCGTTGGTGCAGCTCCGAGGTCTCGTGCGCCGTCATCGGCATCAGGATCGCGTCGGCGAGCATCGGGTGCACGGCACTCAGGGTGCTGCCGTGCAGCGCCACGACCTGAGCGTTGATCAGGGACGAGACGTCGTCGGCGACGGAGGCCAACGGCCGGCCCGTCAGCTCGGCGACGCTGGCGAGCCGGGCGTGCCCGCCGAGCACACAGATCGCCCGCGCGGTGTCGGTCGCGGTCGGCGTGAGCCGACCCAGCCGCCCGGTCATCGACCCCACGACGGTCTCGGGGACCGGGCCGTTGCCGGCGATCAGCTCGTGGACCAGGAACGGCACGCCGCCGCTGGAATGCAGCACCTCGTCGATGCGGTCGTCGTCGGCGCGGGGGTCCGCGCCCAGCACCTGGTCGGCCACGGCGGCCCTGGACAGGGCGCTCGGGCTGAGCACGGTCCCGGCGGCGAGCAGTCGGGTCAGCACCTCGGGAGCCGCGACGGGCTCGCCTGTGCGCACCCCGAACACGACCAGGCACGGCAGGTGCTCCAAGGCGTTGGCGA
>JBBQRV010000277.1:0-4336 GCA_038214475.1 Propionibacteriales bacterium
GGCACTGCACACGCTGCACATGCCCGACCAGAGCGCCGGCGACCTGCTCGGGCGCCGGGATCAGGACGGGGGTGAGTGGCGGTGGCTGCCGGCGGCCACGACGCGTCTGCCGTTCGTGGTGCTGGACGAGTTCGACAAGGCGCCGGAGCCAGTGCAGCGCCGCGCGTGGGTCTACCTCCACGACGTCATGGACCACCGCCTGGAGGACCAGGTGCACGAGCTGCTGCCCACTGCGCTGCTGGCAGCCAACCCCCCGCGCACCGGGGACCGCTACGCGCACCTGCGTCAGGAGTACCGGCGCCGCTCGGTCGTGCTGGACACCCGGGCGATGGCCGGACGCAGCGGCCAGCTCGAGGACCTGCTGACACGCTTCTACGAGCAGGCCGTGCCGGGCGACCGGCTCGACCTCGAGCGACTCAAGCCGCCGGCGGACCGGTTGCGGCCGGAGGCGCTCGAGGTGCTGAAGATGGCCAGGGACCAGGCGCTGACCGCCGCCGGGCGCGCCGAGTTCCCCGGGGTGCGCAGCCTGGAGCTCGCAGCCTTGGGCCGGTGCGCGCTCATGGGCCGGGACGCTGACCAGGAGGTGGCCGCCTGGGCGACCGCGGTCGCCTACCTCCAGGCGACCGAGAGCATGCCTGGGCAGGTCGTCGAGCAGTGGGGCCCCGATCTGTCCGACGTGCGCACCGCGCTCGGCCAGGGCGGCGAGGCCATCGCCGCCGCGCTCGAGTGCGGCCGCGCCGAGCGGGCAGTGGCCGTTCAGGAAGCCGTGCGGGGGCGCCAGTCCCGGGCCCGGGCCGACCTCGGCGTGCTCGAGCAGGGCGAGCGGTTGGCCGAGCAGTGCCGCCAGGCCATCGCGTCGCTGGACGGGCGCAAGGTCACCCCTACCCGCAAGCCCGATGCCGCAGGGCTGCGCCGGGTGCTGCGGGCCACCGCGACCCGGGCCGCGCAGGTCTCCACCGCCGCGAGCCTGCGCGACGTCGAGCAGCCGGCCGCCGACCTGCTCGAGCGCGCCGGGCAACTGTTGGCCGCGATGGGTACTGAGCGGGACCAGGCCGTCGACGACGCCCAGCGGGCCCGGCAGGACGCCGCGTTGGACCGCCAGGCCGCGCAGGACGCCCAGCGCCAGGCCAAGGCGTCGCGCGCGGCCGCGCGACGGTATCGGGAGGCCGAGCTGGCACAGGTCGTGGCCATCGCCAAGCCGCTCGAGGTGCTGTACGTGCGCAAGACCACGCGGCCCGGGGAGAGCCCGCTGGCGGACCTGGCGCGACTGAAGGTCAACGGCGTGCAGCTGCTGACCTACCAGCCGCCGGCGCCGGCCGAGCCGGTCAAGGGTTGGAGCAGCCGACTACGGGCCGCGCTCGAGCCTCCACCCTCCGGCACCTGGGAGGTGGCCGGCACGGGCGCCACGTTCGCCGGCGGCCGGTACTCGTGCGCGGCACTGGCGGCGTGGGGCTCGGGCACCCGTGAGGTGCTGGCGCCGGCCCTGGTGGCCCTGCACGGCATGGAGGACCGGCTGAGGGCTCAACTCGGCACCGGACGCTCTCGACGTCGCCCGGCTGCTCCGGCCGGAATGGCCACCCAAGCGCCAGCACCGCTGATGATCGACCCGGCCGCGCGCTACAGGCTGCCCCGGTGAACGCCGCCGAGCGTGCCCGGGTGCTGGGCCCGGACGGATTGGCTGCGGCACGGGCCGCCGGGACCTCGGCTCGGGCGGTCGTTGGGGACCGTGCGGTGCGGCGTGCGGTGCGTCACCTGGAGGCCGCGGCCGGGCGTGCGGCGCGGGATCAATGCGCACCGGCGAGATCCCCGCACATTCACCAGCCATGACCACGACCACGACCCGCCTGACCATCTCCGAGCGGCGCCGGCGGCGTGCCTCCTCCCTGCTGCTTCCCAAGGCGGGGGCGTCGGTGTTCATCCGCGAACCGAACCGTGCCCGGCCGCGCCTGGCGGTCTACGTGCGGCTGAGCCTGGCCCAGCTCGCCTCGGTGAGCATCGCCCGCCAGCGTCAGACCCTGACCGGCTACGTGGTCGACCTGGACGGGGTCTACGACCCGGAGGTGGACTACTTCGAGGACGACGACCTGTCGGCCAAGGGCACCGTGTACCGCCCGGCGGCCGAGGAGCTGCTGCGCCGGGTCATCGCCGGGCACTACGACGGGGTGGTGGTCTGGGAGTTCGCCCGGTTCATGTGCACCGTCCGAGAGACCCACATCGCCTGCGGCCTGATGCGGGAGCACTCGGTGGAGCTGTACTCGTTCGAGGAGCGGCACCTGACGCTCTACGGGCCCGGGCGCATCGCCCTGGAGTTCGCCGCTGACCAGGCCGAGAAGGAGCTGCTGAAGATCAGCGCCCGGGTCGCGGCCGCCAAGGCGTTCCTGGCTCAGCACGGCGCCGCGCCGGCGCACGCACCGTTCGGCCTGCGCAAGGTCGTGGTGCCCTCGCCCATCGCGGGCCGTGAGGCTCCCATCCACCGCCTGGCACCCGACGAGCGGCCTCGCGAGACCCTGGGCGACCGCTCACCGGCGGACCTGGTGCGTGACCTGGCCGCCCGGGTGCTCGCAGGGGAGAGCATGCGTCGGGTCGCGATGGACTGGAACGCGGCCGGCTACCTGAGCCCGACCGGCTCGGACTGGTCCTCCACGACCCTGAGCCGGATGCTGCGCAACCCGCTGTTGGCCGGCTACGCCGTCTCGCGCGGCGAGGTGGTCACCGACGCGGACGGTCAGCCGGTGCGGTTCCACAAGCCGCTGCTGGCCGACGACACCTGGGCCGACCTGTGCGCCCTGGTGGCCGGCCGCCCGGCACATCCGCGCAGCGGTGTGGACGCCCCGCTGCGCGGGCTGCTGCGGTGCGGGCGGTGCGGCGGGGCGATGGCGCGGACCGCGCGCGGGAGCCGCGGCTCCTACCGGTGCGCCCGGCGCAGCGGCGGCGGCAACTGTGCCGGCAACACCATCACGGCACCCCAGACCGAGGCCTACATCACCGAGGCCGTACTGAGCGTGCTGGCCGACCCCGTGCGCCTGGCGCAGGTCCGCGCCGGCGACCCTGGGGCCGCCGAGGACCGCACTCGCCGCGAGCAGGAGGCCCGCCGGTTGCGGACCGCGCTCGAGCGGGTGGACACCGCCCAGGCATTGGGCGAGTACGACGACCCCGATGGCGCCCGGAGGTTCGCCAAGGTCAAGGGCGACCTGCTGGCCCAGCTGGAGCGCCTAGTGGCCGCCGACCGGCTGACTCGTCCGCGCCGGCGCCCGGCCCTGGCCAAGGTTGAGGGGCTGAGCGTGGTCGAGGCGTTCGACGCGGCGACCCCGGCGCAGCGCCTGACGATGTTGGGCGAGCTCGTGGAGCACGCCACAGTCCTGCCGGCGGCGCACCGGGTGACTCCCGCAGGGGCACGGGCTAAATGGGACCCGGACCGCCTGGTCATCACCTGGCAGACGGGCGAGCTGTAGCCGCGCGGCTCACAGCAGGGCGTCACGCCCGTAGCGCTGCTGGGCGGCCTGTCTGGAGATGCCCAGGGCATCACCGATGACCGCCCACGACGCCCCGCCGGTGCGCAGCTGCTGGACGGTGGACCTCATCCGCCGCTCGACGTCGCGCAGCACCACCGCGTCGGCCGCCAGGTCGCGCAGGGGCCCCAGGAGCGCCCGACCGTCGCCGTAGGCCTGAGGGAACGGGTGGGGGGTGCCTTGGTCGAGCAGCTCGACGCGCTTTCGGACCATGGCGGCAGTGTCGTCCTCCGCGCGACCGACCGTCAAGCATCCTTGACGGTGCGGCGGATCCCGGAGGCCCACCGCAGAGGCCCGCTGAGGGCCCAGCAGAACCCAGCCGGTGCGATGGCCTTCAGGTGGGGGTGTCGAGGCTCCTGGCGGCCTCTCCGGGCGCCTGAGAGGCGACCTCCTGAGCGGCCCTGTAGAGCACCTCGTCAGGGATCGCGGCCCGATCCACGGGCGTTTGCTGCGCTCTACCACCTGAACGCATCACGCGCCCGTGGCCCGTGACCAGCACCGCGGCCCGCGCGGCGATCCGAGCGCGCGCCTCGGCCTCGAGCATCCGCTGGGCCGCGGCAGTGAATCCCGGCGCGCCTGGTGTGGCCCAGGGCAGGTCGGCGGCCACCCGGTCCAGGGCAGCCGTCCAGTGTGGGCCGGCGACGTCGGTCACGCGCTGAGCCCAGCGCAGGTCGGCCGCGGCCGCGGCCGTCTCGGCCTGGTGCTGCTCGAGACGGGCCGCGCGTGCCCGCGCGGCGACGTCGGCCGAGGCCTGGCGGGCACGGACGACCTCGACCGCACTGGCGCACCGGTAGCCCAGGGTTGCCGGCACGTCGCGTGCGGTCATG
>JBBQRV010000278.1:0-4309 GCA_038214475.1 Propionibacteriales bacterium
CGACCGCAACGCGCTCCAGACGCGGGCCGCGTTGCTCGACCACGTCGCCGTGGACCCGACCCGGATCCACGAGATGCCCGACTCGTCCTTCGGCGACCTCGAGGCCGCGGCAGCCTTCTACGGCGACCGGGTCCGTGCGCACGACGGCGGAGAGTTCGACGTGGTGATGCTCGGCCTGGGCCCGGACGGCCATGTGGCTTCGCTGTTCCCCGGTCGACCCCAGCTCGACGTCGACGACGCGATCGCGGTCGCCGTCACCGACTCCCCCAAGCCCCCGCCGGAGCGGATCAGCCTCACCTACCCCGCGCTCAACCGCAGCCGGGCGGTCTGGTTCGTGGTGTCGGGCGCAGGCAAGGCCGAGGCCGTGGCGAAGGCGCTGGCCGGCGCCGACCGTCACCAGATCCCGGCCACCGGTGTCTCCGGCTCCGACGAGACCATCTGGTTCCTCGACGAGGCCGCTGCCTCGCTGGCGTAGAGCCGGAACAGGAAGTACGCCGCCACGGCCGAGAGCAGGTGCCAGACGGCATGACCCTGCAGCGGTGACGCCGGGTCGCACCAGCCGTGCTGGGCGAGGTTCCAGATCACGAACGCGACCGCCATGCTGCCCAGGGCCACGGCGCCGTACCGGAGGTCGGTGCGCAGCTCACCGCGGACCCGGATCGCGATCTCCAGCGCCACGGCGGCGAGCAGCAGGATGCCGAAGGCGAGGTTGCCCGGGTGGTGCACCACGGGCACGGAGCCGCCGGAGGCGCCCACGACCTCGCAGGTGCCCACCAGGGCGACGAACGCGGTCACGAAGACGCTCGTGCCCAGCCGCCACCACCGCATCGCGGCGTACGCCGCCGCGAACGACGCGACGAGGTACATGCTGGTGAGGTCGAGGAGGCCCCCGGCCTCGCTCTGGGTCGCGTGCATCGCCGCGCTCGCGGGACCGAGCAGCACCACCGTCACCGCATAGGCGCTCGCCAGCGCGGGCCGTGCCGACAGGGTGGCGCCCAGTCGGGCCCGCCGGCCGGCGTGCCAGGCGATGCCCAGCCCGACGAGCACGAAGCCAGCGTTGGAGAACGTGTTCGCGGGTTGGCGCACCAGACCGCCGGCGGCCTCGCAGAAGTTCGCGCCGCGCCCTGTGTCGACCCCGAGCCAACCCCGCGCCACCGCGAGCGCCAGCAGCCCGGTGGACAGCACGGCCACCAGTGAGGTGACCACGAGCGGGCGGACCGAGCGGGTCACGCTCAGAAGATGATGTCGCCGTTCTTCCGGCGACGACGCAGGAGCTGGATCGCCTCGTCGAGGATGTCGGCGGCCTCCTTGTCGGAGCGCCGCTCCTTCACGTAGGCGAGGTGCGTCTTGTACGGCTCGATCTTGGGCGCCGGTGGAGGGTTGTCGCTGTCCAGGCTCGCCGGGAGCCCGCACCGCGGGCAGTCCCACGACTCCGGCACCTGCGCCTCGACCGAGAAGGTCACCACCGAGCGGTGGTCGTGCGAGCAGAAGTAGGTCACGCTCTGTCGGGGCGCGGACTCGCCTCGCTCCGCCTCGCCCATCGGGCCGGCACCAACCCGGCTACCTCGAATGGCGTTTCCAGCACCAGCCACTTTTACATCCTTCTCTCAGGAGCCTGTGTAGGCCCTCAGCAAGCCCAGCGCAACCACGCAGGCGAACCAGATGACGCCGATCCCGATCGTGAGTCGGTCGAGATTGCGCTCAGCCACGGACGATCCGCCGAGGGAGCTGGACATGCCACCGCCGAACATGTCGGAGAGACCTCCGCCGCGGCCCTTGTGGAGCAGCACCAGGAGGATCAGCAACGCACTCGTGATCACGAGCAGGACGGTGAAGAGGAGAATCACGCGGGTAAGCCTACGTCACGCCGGACCCGGGTCCGTACCAGGCATCAGAGCACGGGCATGTCATAGAACCGGCAGATGCCGCCGAACTCGTCGACCTGCAGGCTGGCCCCTCCGACGAGGCATCCGTCGACGTCCGCCTTGGCCATGATCCCGCCGACGTTGGCGGCCTTCACCGAGCCGCCGTAGAGGATCCGGGTGGCGTCGCCGGTCGCCTCGCCGTGCACCTCGACCAGGCGCGCCCGGATCGCCGCGCACACCTCCTGGGCGTCGTCGGGGGTGGCCACCTCACCGGTGCCGATGGCCCACACGGGCTCGTAGGCGATCACCAGGCCGGCCACCTGCTCGGCCGTGAACCCGGCGAGCGAGCCGTCGACCTGGGCCAGCGCGTGGGGCACCTGCTGACCCGCCTGACGGACCTCGAGGCCCTCGCCGACACAGACGATCGGGATCATCCCGGCCGCGAGGGCCTTGCCTGCCTTGGCATTGACGACGTCGTCGGACTCGGAGTGGTGCTCGCGACGCTCGCTGTGCCCGACCACCACGTAGCTGCAACCGAGCTTCGCGAGCATGGCTGCGGAGATCTCCCCGGTGTAGGCCCCACCGTCGTGCACCGAGACGTCCTGGGCGCCGTACCGGATCGAGAGCCGGTCACCGTCGACGAGCGTCTGCACACTGCGCAGATCGGTGTACGGCGGCACCACGACCACCTCCACCTTGCCGAAGTCGTGGCGCTTGTCGGACAGCGTCCAGGCGAGCTTCTGGACGAGCACCACGGCTTCCTGGTGGTTGACGTTGCTCTTCCAGTTGCCCGCCATCAGGGGCGTGCGGTTGGCGGTGGCCATCAGTCCTCCAGGATTGCGATGCCGGGCAGTTCCCTGCCCTCGAGGTACTCCAGGCTGGCGCCGCCACCCGTGGAGATGTGGCCGAACGCGGCCTCGTCGACACCGAGCTTGCGGACCGCCGCGGCCGAGTCGCCGCCACCGACGACCGACAGCCCGTCGACCTCCGTGAGCGCCTGCGCGACCGCGCGGGTGCCCTCGGCGAACTCGTCGACCTCGAACACCCCCATCGGCCCGTTCCAGAACACGGTGCGGGCGTCGGCCAGCGCGGCGGCGAACGCCGCACCGGAGTGGGGACCGATGTCGAGACCGAGGGCGTCGGCGGGGATGTTCGACGCCGGCACCACGACCGGCTCCGGCGTGGTCTCGCCGGTCGGGAACGTGGTGTCGATGACGATGTCGGTGGGCAGCATGATCTGCACCCCCGTCTCCTCGGCACGCTCGAGGTAGCCGCGGCAGGTGTCCAGCTGGTCCTCCTCGAGCAGACTGCGCCCGACCTCGTGGCCCTGGGCCTTGAGGAAGGTGAACACCATCCCGCCACCGATGAGCAGCTTGTCGGCCTTGCCGAGCAGGTTGTCGATGACCCCCAGCTTGTCGGAGACCTTCGAACCGCCGAGGACGACCACGTAGGGCCGCGCCGGGTCCACCGTGAGTCGGCGCAGCACGTCGATCTCCGCGGCCACCAGGCCCCCCATGGCGTGCGGCAGGCGCTGCGCCACGTCGTAGACGGAGGCCTGCTTGCGGTGCACGACGCCGAACCCGTCGGAGACGAAGGCGTCGGCCAGGCCGGCCAGCTGGTCGGCGAACGCGCCGCGCTCGGCGTCGTCCTTGCTGGTCTCGCCCGCGTTGAAGCGGACGTTCTCCAGCACCGCGACGTCACCGTCTGCCAGCCCCTCGACCGTGGCCCTGGCCGAGTCACCGACCGTGTCCGTCGCGAAGGCGACGTCCTTGTCGAGGAGCTCACCGAGGCGCGCCGCCACCGGGGCGAGGGAGTACCTCGCCTCCGGCTCGCCCTGGGGCCGGCCCAGGTGCGCCACGACGACCACCCGGGCACCGGCCTCGGCGAGGGCCCGGATCGTCGGGACACTGGCCCTGATCCGGCCGTCGTCGGTGATGGTGCTGCCGTCGAGCGGCACGTTCAGGTCGGAACGCACCAGCACCCGCTTGCCGCGCAGGTCGCCCAGTGCCTCGGTCAGCGTGTCGATACCGCCCACGATCAGAGCGAGGTGCCGATGTAGGCGATCAGGTCGACCAGACGGTTCGAGTAGCCCCACTCGTTGTCGTACCAGCCCACGACCTTGACCTGGTTGCCGATCACCTTGGTGAGCGGCGCGTCGAAGATGCAGGACGCCGGGTCGGTGACGATGTCGGACGACACGATCGGGTCGGTCGAGTACTTGAGGAAGCCCTTGAGCGGACCCTCGGCGGCGGCCTTGACGATTGCGTTGACCTCCTCGACGGTGGTCTCGCGACCGGCCTCGAAGGTGAGGTCGGTGGCCGAGCCGGTCGGCACCGGCACGCGAAGCGCGTAGCCGTCGAGCTTGCCCTTGAGCTCGGGCATGACCAGGCCGATCGCCTTCGCCGCGCCGGTGCTCGTCGGGATGATGTTCAGGGCCGCGGCAC
>JBBQRV010000279.1:0-4209 GCA_038214475.1 Propionibacteriales bacterium
TCGGGCTCGAGCCGGCGTTCCTCGAGGTGCTCGACCGACGGCTGCGGGCCGCGCTGAGCGACGCCCGGGTGCGCGAGCTGGACGCGCTGGTGCTCGCCGCCGCCGGCTCCTCCGACCCACTGGCCAACCAGGCCGTGGCCCGGCTGGCGCGACTCTGGGGGGCCCACCACAAGCTCCCGGTCACGGCTGCCTTCGCCTCCAGCGCACCGCCGGCCACCGGCGAGGCGGTGCGGGCGTTCCGTGCCCAGGGCCGACGCCACGTCGCGGTCGCGTCCCTGTTCCTCGCCCCGGGCCTGCTGCCCGACCGGGCTGCCGAGCTGGCCCTCGAGGCCGGCGCGGTGGCCGTGTCGGCACCGCTGGGCGCGCACCCCGAGGTGGCCCGCGCGGTGCTGGCCCGCTACGCCGTGGGCGCGGTCGAGCTGGTCCCCGTCTGACCCGCTGGGCGACCCGGTGGGTCAGCCGACCAGTCGGCTGACCAGCCGGTCGAGCTCGAGGGTCGGGTCGGTGGTCCGTCCGCCGTGCACCGGCCCGGGCTGCAGCACGGTGCTGCGCGGGGCCCGCACGAAGCCGAACCGCTGGCCGATCGGCCCCGACGAGGCGCCACCGCCACGGGGGTCACCCGCGCAGACGGCCTCGACGAAGCGCAGCGCCTCGCACACCTGCTCGACGTCGAGGTGTTGGTCGAGGGCGGCCAGCCGGTCCCGGTCCACGCTCCACGCGGCCGCCAGGAAGTCCACCGACTGGCAGTGCAGCACCACGCCGACGTTGAGGAACTCCTCCCGGTCGGGGCGCGGCACGCAACGCAGCACGACGTACTGGTAGGCGAGCAGCGGGCTGGCGACGGCGCTCATGCCGCGCCTCCCGGCAGCCACTGGCGGGTGCCGAGCCGGGCGGTGAGGAAGGCGACGTACGCCGCCCGCAGCGCCGCCGGCGTCTCCGCGCCCGGGACCGGCTCCAGCCACTCGTCGGGCACCTGGTCGAGGACGTCGCCGAGCGCGGTCTCGTCGAACAGCTCGGTGATCTCGGCATCAGCCGCTGGGAGCCCGTCGGCGTACGCCCCGAGCACGTGGCCGGCGGCGTCCCAGGGCTGCTGGGCGAAGCGTTCGGGCGCGGTCACTCCCCCACCCCACGCATGGTGGAAGTAGAGCGCGGCGCCGTGGTCGATGACCCACAGGTCCTGGTGCCAGAGCAGCAGGTTGGGGTTGCGCCAGGTGCGGTCGACGTTGGCACAGAAGGCGTCCAGCCACAGCACCCTGGCCGCCTCGCCGGCGTGCGCAGCGAGGTCGCCGTCGAAGCCGAACGACCCGGGCAGGAAGTCGATCCCGAGGTTCAGCCCCAGACTGGCGTTGATCAGGTCCTGGACCTCCTCGTCGGCCTCGTAGCGCGCGATCGCGGGATCCAGCGCGAGGGCGACCTGGCGCGGGGTGCGGAGCCCGATCCGCTGGGCGAGCTCGCCCACGATCACCTCGGCGACCAGCACCCTGAGCCCCTGGCCGGCGCCCCGGAACTTGCAGACGTAGGTGCCCAGGTCGTCGGCCTCGACGATCCCGGGCAGGCTGCCACCCTCGCGCAGCGGGGCGACGTAGCGGGTGACGGTGACGGTGGGGATGGTCACGCGATCGGCGCCTCACCCGAAAGCCGCTGCCGCTGGGCCTCGATGTCGAAGTCGGCGGCGGGCCACTGGGGGTTCATGTCTCGCAGCGCGTCGAGGAGCAGGCGGCCGACGGTGAAGTTGCGGAACCACTTCTTGTCGCTCGGCACGACGTACCAGGGCGCCACCTCGGTGTTGGTGCGCTCGAGCGCGATCTCGTACGCCGTGCGGTAGTCGGCCCACAGGGCCCGCTCGTCGACGTCGCCGGGGTTGAACTTGTAGTACTTCGTCGGGTCGTCGAGTCGAGCCAGCAACCGTGCCTTCTGCTCCTCAGCCGAGATGTGCAGCATGCACTTGAGGATCTTCACGCCCTCGCCGAGCAGCCGGTGCTCGAAGTCGTTGATGGCCTCGTAGCGGCGCTCGATCTCGTCGGCGTCTGCGAGCTCACGGACCCGGGCGATCAGCACGTCCTCGTAGTGCGACCGGTCGAAGACCCCGACGTAGCCCGGCCCGGGGACCGCGGCCTGGACCCGCCACAGGAAGTCGTGCTCAAGCTCCTCGGCGGTGGGTGCCTTGAAGCTGGTGATCTTGACCGCCTGGGGGTCGACCAGGCCGACGGTGTGCCGCAGCACTCCGCCCTTCCCGGACGTGTCCATGCCCTGCAGCACCAGCAGCAGCCGCCGTGGGGAGTCGGTGGTGCGCTCGGCGAACAACCGCTCCTGCAGGTCGGCGAGCTCGGGGCCGAGGTCGGCGAGCGCCTGCTCCCCGTCGGCCTTGTCACCGTCGAAGTCCAAGGTGTCGTCCGTGGGCAGCGCGGTCAGGTCGACAGGGCCCGCGGGCAGCCGCAGCGAGGACAGGGAGGGAGGCGTCGTCATGGGCTCACGATAGTCAGCCCAGGACCCGGTCGAGGTCCAGGCTGCACCCGACGACCGTGTCGGTGCTCCCGTCGGCCTGCGGCTCGTCGAACCAGACCCCCTGGGTGAAACCCACCTTCTCCAGCACCCGCAGCGAGACCACGTTGCGGTGGTCGGGCGCCGCGAAGCAGGTCGTCACCTCGGGGAAGCGGTGCCGGGCGCGCTGGAGCCAGGCCCAGAGCATCCTGGTGCCGATGCCACGGCCCACCCAGTGCGGGTCGCCCACCAGGTAGTCGACTCCGATCGCCTCCGGATCCGGCGCCAGCATCGCGTAGTCGGGGTAGTCGGCGATCCGGTAGTCCTGCACGAACCCCACCGAGCGCCCGTTGGCCTCCACCACCCACATCCGGGTCGGGGTCATCCCGTCGAGGCGCGGTCCGTACGCCGCGGTCACCGCCTCCAGGGTCGGCTCCCCGTCAGAGGTCCACCAGCGTTGCACGTGCTCGCTGGCCCGCCAGCGCGCCGCATCCGGCAGGTCCCCGCGGGTCATCGCCCGCAGCGTGACGTGCACGTCGGGGTCGACCACGAACTGCTTCACGGACCCCGAGAGGTCGTGGGCCACCGGCTCTCCCGGCACGGTGGCCGCGATCCGGCGCGCCGAGGCCGCCCAGCCCTCTCCCGGACGGACCACCCCGCTGAGCTCCCGGCCACCGTGGCGCACCACGACGTGGGTGCTCTCGGAGTCGCTCATGACGCCGCCGAACCCGGGCCGCGCAGGGGCGGCAGCGTCGACCACGGGAAGTCGATCCAGGCGTCGGTGCTCCGCCACGCGTAGTCGGGCCGCAGCGCCGAGCGCGGCTTGTCGTAGATGACCGCAGTGCGGGCCTCGGCGACGTGGTCGGCGCAGAACTCGTGCACCAGCTCCAGGGTGCGCCCGGTGTCGGCGACGTCGTCGGCGACCAGCACCTTCATGCCGGCGAGGTCGACCGCGGCCGGGGTCGGGGGCAGCATCATCGGCAGTGGCAGCCGCTCGTCGACTCCGGTGTAGAACTCGACGTTGACCACCGAGAGGTTCTTCACGCCCAGGGCGTAGCCCAGGCCCATCCCCAGCCCGAGGCCCCCCCGGGCGATCGAGAGGATCAGGTCGGGCTCGTAGCCGTCGGCGACGACCGCACCGGCCAGGTCGCGGACCGCGACCCCGAAGTCGGTCCAGGTCAGGGTCTCGCGCGCGTCGGCCATGGCGTCATCCTGCCGCACGGGTGTTTCCTGCGGGTCCCCCTACGGACGGGCGTTGAGGAGGCGCTTCACGCTGCTGAAGATGCCCAGCGCGGCGAAGAGCGCGAACATCCCCAGGTCCTTGCCGTAGCTGCGCAGCAGGTCGGCGTTGAGCACGTTGTCGGAGAGGAAGCTCGACCGGGAGATGCCGAGCTGGCCCACCGCCAGGTCGTCGTAGGCCACCCACAGGTCGCTGAGCACGATGGCGAAGCAGGCGAGCACGATCCCGCCGATGATGACCGCGAGCAGCGGGGCCAACCCTCGGCGGGGAGAGGCGCCCGCGGCCCGGGTGTAGAGGAACACCGCGCCGAAGGCCATCACGAAGCTGGTGATCGAGGCGATGAAGCCCAGCCGCCAGATGACCACGGTGAGCACCACGCCGAGCAGGCTGACCGCCACCGCGGCGACGAGCCCGCGACCCACGCGTTCCCGCGGCGGGAGCACCGGCTCGGACCGCGCGTCGGAATGTGGGTCGGGCAGGGCCTCGAC
>JBBQRV010000280.1:0-4194 GCA_038214475.1 Propionibacteriales bacterium
TAGGCTCGGGGCATGGAGACACCTGCGTCGGCGCGCCTGCGCGAGCCCAGCCAGCGGGTCAGCCCGCGGGCCCGGCTGATGTGGACGATCACCGCGGTGGTCCAGGCGGCGGTGCTGCTCGCCGGCCTGATGGTGGCCACCCTGCTGTGGGGCTGGTTCGACCTGCGCTGGTGGATGCCGGTGCTGCTCGGCGCGGTGCTCGCGACGTACGTGGTGGTGATGCCGGCCTGGCGCTACGCCGTGCACCGCTGGGAGGTCACCGGCACCGCGGTCTACACGCAGACAGGCTGGTGGAGCATCGAGCGCCGGATCGCGCCGATGTCGCGGATCCAGACCGTCGACTACGTCGAGGGGGTGGTCGCCCGGTTCTTCGGGCTGGCCAGCGTCACCGTCACCACGGCGTCGGCCGCCGGCGCGCTGGAGATCGCCGGGCTGGACCGCGACCGAGCCCGGGCCCTCGTCGACGAGCTGACCGTGCAGGCCGACTCGGTCGTCGGGGACGCCACGTGAGCGACGCCACCACCAGCGAGCTCGTCCACGACGAGCAGTGGCAGCGCCTCGACCCGAGGATGCTGCTGGTGCACCCGATCCGGGAGCTGCTGCGCTTCCTGCCGGTGCTGCTCGGCCTCTTCGTGGCCGGCACCGCCACCGGGGGCAACGAGCCCTGGCAGTACCTCGGCGTCGCGATCCCGGTGGGCCTGGGACTGTTGCGCTACCTCACCACCAGCTTCCGGATCCACGCCGGGCGGATCGAGCTGCGCCGTGGGCTCCTCAACAAGCACGTGCTCTCCACGCCGCTGGACCGGGTGCGCACCATCGACCTCACCGCGTCTCTCATCCACCGGGTGCTCGGCCTCACCACCGTACGGATCGGCACCGGCACGGCCTCGCGCAGCGACGACGACCAGCTCGACCTCGACGGGCTGCCGCTGGTGCGGGCCCGGGAGCTGCGCCGCGAGCTGCTGCAGCGGGCGCAGCCGGACCTGGTGCACGCCGCGGACGGGGAGGGCGAGGCCGGCCTGCCGGCGACACCGCCGGAGCGGGTGGTCGTGCGGCTCCAGCCCGGTTGGCTGGTCTACGCGCCGTTCACCACCTCCGGGCTGGTGATCGCGGCCGGCATCCTGGGCGCAGGCAGCCAGCTGCTGAACCTGCTGGACCTCTGGACCAAGGTCGGTACGGCGACGCCGGACGTCGGCGCCAGCCCGACCTGGTGGCTGCTCGGTCCGGTCCTGGTGGTGCTGGTGGTCGCGGCGGTCTCCGCGCTCGCCGTGGTCGGCTACCTGGCCACCAACTGGGACTTCACGCTCAGCCACACCCGAGGCGACGGCTCGTGGCACCTGCGCCGGGGGTTGTTGACGACCCGCGAGACCAGCATCGACGACGGCCGGGTGCGCGGCGTCTCGATGGGCTCGCCGCTGGGTCTGCGCCTGGCCGGGGGGCGCCAGCTGTCGGCGATCGTCACCGGCCTCGACCGCAGCCAGCAGGGCAGCTCGGTGCTGGTGCCCCCGGCTCCGGCCGCGGTGGTCCGCCGGGTCGCCGACGACGTGCTCGGCACCCGTGCCCCCCTGACCGTCCCCCTGGTGCCGCACGGCCCTCGGGCCCGGGCTCGTCGCTTCAGCCGGGCGCTGCTGCCCGCGGCCGCGCTCTCGGCCCTGCTCGTGGTCGCCGTGGCCGCATTCGACGCGCCCGGCTGGTTCGTCGTCGCGGCGGTCGCGGCGCCGCTGGTGGCGCTCTGCCTGGCCCAGGACCGGTGGCGGGCACTGGGGCACGCCCTGGTGGACGGCTGGTTCGTGGTCCGCTCCGGGAGCCTGTCACAGCGGCACGCGGTGCTGGCCACCGACGGCATCATCGGGTGGAACTTCCGCGACACCTGGTTCCAGCGCCGGGTCGGGCTGACCACGCTGGTGGCGACCACGGCCGGAGGACGCCAGGCCTACACCGCGCTCGACGTGCCCGAGGACGTCGCGGTCGGGCTCGCCGGCGCGGCCGTCCCGGGCCTGGTCGAGCAATTCCTCGCCTGACCCGGTGCTCCTCCGGGGACCGACCACGACCCCGGCCCCGCTTTCGGGTCCCGGGCTAGCGTCGAGGACACACCCGACCCAAGGAGGACCCCATGGCACTCACCCTCGGACTGCTGGCCACGCTCGAGGCCGCGCCCGGCAAGGAGCAGGAGCTCGCTGACTTCCTGGTCGCCGGCCAGGCCCTCGCCGAGGCCGAGGAGGGCACCCGCGTCTGGTACGCCTTCCGGATCGACGAGCGCACCTTCGGGATCTTCGACGCCTTCGAGGACGAGGAGGCGCGCCAGGCCCACGTCAACGGCGACATCCCGGCCGCGCTGGCCGGCGACGCCGCCGAGCTGCTGGCCGGCGACCCCGTGATCCGGCCCGTGGACGTGCTCGCCAGCAAGTAGTCCGCTGGGCCCGGCGGCCGCCCTGTCCCACCCCCAGGGCTGTGTGGCGGCGGCCCGCGACTGGACATCATGGGACCCATGACGCGATTCGGGTACACGTTGATGACCGAGCAGAGCGGCCCCCAGGACCTGGTCCGCCATGCGGTCGAGGCCGAGCGGGTGGGCTTCGACTTCGAGGTGTCCAGCGACCACTACTTCCCCTGGCTGGAGGCGCAGGGGCACGCGCCGTACGCCTGGTCGGTGCTCGGGGCCGTCGCACACGCCACCGAGCGGGTCGAGCTGGCCACCTACGTCACCTGTCCGACCCAGCGCTACCACCCCGCCGTGGTCGCCCAGAAGGCCGCGACCCTGCAGCTGCTGGCCGACGGCCGGTTCATCCTCGGGCTGGGCTCGGGTGAGAACCTCAACGAGCACGTCATCGGCGAGGGCTGGCCGGCGGTCGACGTGCGCCAGGACATGCTGGTCGAGGCGATCGAGATCATCCGGGCCCTGCACACCGGCGAGCTGGTGACCTGGCAGGGCGAGCACTTCCGGGTCGACTCGGCCCGGATCTGGGACCTGCCGCCCGACGGTGTGCCCCTCGGGGTGGCCGTCGGTGGCCCGAAGGCGGTGTCCCGGTTCGGGCCGCTCGCCGACCACCTGATCGCCACCGAGCCCGACGCCGACCTGGTCTCCGCGTGGAACGGCACCGACGGCGCACCGACCATCGGGCAGCCGGCCCGGGCGATCGGCCAGATCCCGATCTGCTGGGACCCCGACGAGCAGGCCGCGATCACCCGCGCCCACGAGCAGTTCCGCTGGTTCGCGGGCGGCTGGGCGGTCAACGCCGACCTGCCCACCACGGCCGGCTTCGCCGGGGCCACCTCGTTCGTGCGCCCCGAGGACGTCTCCGCCCAGGTCCCGTGCGGTCCCGACCTCGACGCGATCGTCGAGTCGGTGCGCCCGTTCTGGGAAGCCGGTTTCACCGACATCGCCCTGGTGCAGGTGGGCGACGAGAGCATCGACGCGTTCCTGGCCGAGGCGGCCGATCCGCTCCTGGAGAAGCTGCGGTCCGCCTCTCGGGACGCGTAACGCGCCGGCAATGTGGACGTCGGTAGCCTGCCGACCATGTTCTCCAAGGTGCTGGTGGCCAACCGCGGCGAGATCGCGATCCGGGCGTTCCGCGCGGCGTACGAGCTCGGGTCGCGGACCGTGGCCGTCTTCCCGTACGAGGACCGCGGCTCCGAGCACCGGCTGAAGGCCGACGAGGCCTACCAGATCGGCGAGCGCGGCCACCCCGTGCGCGCCTACCTCGACCCCGAGGCGATCGTGGCCGCCGCCGTCCGCTGCGGAGCCGACGCCGTCTACCCCGGCTACGGCTTCCTGTCGGAGAACCCCGACCTGGCCGAGGCCTGCGCGAACGCCGGGATCACCTGCATCGGCCCCACCGCCGACGTGCTCACCCTCACCGGCAACAAGGCCCGCGCCATCGCCGCCGCGAAGGCCGCCGGGGTGCCGACCCTGGCCTCGGTGGAGCCCTCCACCGACGTCGAGGCCCTGGTCGCCTCCACCGCCGGCATGCCCTACCCGCTGTTCGTGAAGGCGGTGGCCGGTGGCGGCGGTCGGGGCATGCGCCGCGTCGACGACCCGGCCCAGCTCCGCGAGGCCGTGGAGACCTGCATGCGCGAGGGCGAGGGCGCGTTCGGCGACCCGACGGTCTTCATCGAGCAGGCCGTCGTCGAGCCGCGCCACATCGAGGTACAGATCCTCGCCGACGGCGTGGGCAACGTGATCCACCTCTTCGA
>JBBQRV010000281.1:0-4154 GCA_038214475.1 Propionibacteriales bacterium
GTGCACCCGGTAGAGGGCCTCCGCCTCCGCGTAGTAGGGCTCCAGGTCGGCGTAGTCGAACGGCCAGGCCGGGGAGGTCCCCTCGTGGTGCTCCACCGCCTCGAAGTCGGACTCGCGGAAGCGGGGCAGGCTGGCGCCGTACACCTTGGTGCTGCCTCCGACCACCGCATGGATCCCGGGACGGAACGCCGCACCCCGTGCGTCGTACCACTCCTCGTCGGCCCGATAGCGACGCTGGACGAACACCGCCTCGGGCGACCAGTTCTCCGGCTCTTGAGGGATCCGGTCGCCACGCTCGACGAGGAGCACCGAGATCCCGCGCCGGGCCAGGGCGTACGCCGCGGTGCCGCCGCCCATGCCCGAGCCGATGACGACGACGTCTGCAGTGAGGTCCATGCGCGAATCTAGCGCGACCCGATGTCAGGACGTGCCAACCCAGCCCACCTCCGACGGCACAATGTGCCGTCGCAGCCCGGGGCGCCGGACCGCTTGAATCGGAGGCATGTCCCCTGACCAGACGGCGCGACGCCGGATCCGGGTCGGCATCGACACCGGTGGCACCTTCACCGACGTGGTCGCCCTCGACGAGGACTCCGGCGAGATCGTCACCACCAAGACCCCGAGCACGCCCGCGAACCCCGCCGACGGCTTCATGGCCGGGATCGAGAAGGTGCTCGGGCTGCTCGGACTCCCGCCGGGCGACGGCGACGCGCTCAGCGCCGTCAGCCACGGCACCACGGTGGCCACCAACCAGCTGCTCGAGGGCAAGGTCGAGGCCCTCGGCTACGTCACCACCGAGGGCTACGAGGCGATGCTGGAGATCGCCCGGCAGAGCGTGCCCGACGGCTACGGCAACTCCTACTTCTGGGTGAAGCCGCCGCGAATCGTTCCTCGGCACCTGGTGCGCGGCGTCGGTGGCCGGCTCGACTTCACCGGCGCCGAGGTGCGCCCGTTCGACGAGGCCGGGGCCCGTGAGGTGGCGCGCTGGTTCCGGGCACAGGGCATCGACACCCTCGGCGTCTGCTTCCTGCACTCCTACGCCAACCCCGACCACGAGGAGCGGATGCGCGCGATCCTGCGCGAGGAGCACCCCGACGCCGTGGTCTCGATCTCGAGCGAGGTGCTGCGCGAGTACCGCGAGTACGAACGCGCGATGACCACGCTGGTCGACGCCGCCGTGAAGCCCAGGCTGAGCCGGTACGTCACGAACATCAAGGACCGCCTCGAGGCGTACGGCGGCCGCCGGGTGCCGTTCTACGTGATGAAGTCCAACGGCGGGGTGCTCAGCGCCGACGAGGTGGTGCACCAGCCGATCAGCACCGTGCTGTCCGGGCCGGCCGCGGGAGCCCTGGGTGCGGCGCTGATCGCCCGGGTCGCCGGCTTCGACCGGGTGCTCACCAGCGACGGCGGGGGCACCTCGACCGACGTGAGCGTGGTCATCGACGGCGAGCCGACGCTCACCACCGAGGGCAGCGTCGGCGCCTACTCCAGCAAGATCCCGATGATCGACGTGGTCACCGTCGGCGCCGGTGGCGGCTCGATCGCCTGGCTGTCACCGGAGGGCACCCTCAAGGTCGGCCCGCAGTCGGCGGGCGCCGACCCGGGGCCGCTGTGCTACGCCAAGGGCGGCACCGAGGTGACGATCACCGACGCGCACGTCGTCCTGGGCCGGATCCCACCGCACCTGCTCGGGGGTGAGATCCCGCTCGACGTCGAAGCGGCTCGACGCGGCATCGAGACGCTGGCCAGCGACCTGTCGATGAGCCCCGCGGCCTGCGCCTCGGGGGTGCTGGAGATCTCCGCGTGGAACCAGGCCAACGCACTGCGCCAGGTGACGGTCAAGCGCGGGCTCGACGTCCGCGACTTCACCCTCACCACGTTCGGCGGCTCGGGATCGCTGCTGCTGTGCCGGCTGATGGACGTGCTCGGCATCCCCACCGTGCTGGTGCCGCCCAACCCGGGCAACGTGTCGGCCTTCGGCCTGCTCACCGTCGACGTCAAGAACGACTACGTGCAGACCCATGTCGTACGCCACGAGGACCTGGCCCTGGCCGAGCTGGTCTCGATCATCGGCGACCTGCTGTCGCGGGCCCAGGACGCCCTGGCCGCGGAGGGCTTCCTGCCCTCGCAACAGCGGTTCGCACGCACCGCCGACCTGCGCTACTTCGGACAGGCCTTCGAGGTGCGGGTGCCGATGCCCGACGGCGAGCTGACCCGGGAGCTGGTCGACGGCGTCGCGGCCGACTTCCACGAGGCGCACCGCCGGCTCTACGGCTACGACTTCCATGACGACCCCGCGCAGCAGGTGGAGTGGGTCAACCTCCGGGTCACCGGGATCGGCCCGATCCAGCGGCCCGAGATCGCCCGCCACGAGGAGGCCGGCTGGAGGGCCGTGGACCACCCGGCCTCGCGACCGGTCTGCTTCGAGCCCGAGGAGGGATACGTCGACACCGTGGTGCTGGCGCGCGACGACCTGCCGCCCGGGGCGGTCGTCCAGGGGCCCGCGATCATCGAGGAGTTCGGGTCGACGGTGCCGCTGCACCCGGGGTTCACGGCCCGGGTCGACGACCGGCTCAACCTCGTCGTCACCCGTGAGCAGGAGGTCCAGCAGGCATGAGCGACAGCAGGCGCGCCCCCACCGACTTCCCGTTCGGCCACCTCACCGCCGATCGTGGCGCCGGCGCCGACCCCGTGCTGGTGGAGATCGTGCAGGGGTCGCTGGCCAGCGTGGAGCAGGAGGTCGAGACCGCGATCGGCCGCACCTCGCGCAGCCCGATGATCCGCGACGCGCACGACTTCCGGGCCGGCATCCACGACCGGCTGCTGCGCAAGCTCACCGGGCGGTCCTACTCGGCGCTGGTGCACCCGGTGGCGCGTGACTTCCCGATCGCCGACATGCGTGAGGGCGACGTGTTCTTCCACAACGACGTCTACCGCTCCGAGGGCGGCATCGGGCACCTGCCCGACCTGTGCGTGACCGTCCCGGTGTTCAGCGACGGTCAGGTGGTGGCCTTCGTGCAGGCCTTCGGCCACCACGACGACATCGGCGGGGCGGTGCCGGGCTCGATGCCCTCCCACGCCACCAGCGTCTTCGAGGAGGGCCTGATGGTCCCCCCGATCAAGCTCTGGGACGCCGGTGTGCCGAACCGGGCGGCGCTGGCGATCATGACCCGCAACTCGCGGATGCCGGAGTCGCTGGCCGCCGACCTCGACGCCGAGTGCTCCGCGTGCCTGATGGGCGCCCGCCGGCTCGGTGAGCTCTTCGACCGCTACGGCACCGACACCGTGGAGTCGTGCTTCGACGCGATCATCGACCGCACCACCACGACGTACCGTCGCGAGATCCTCAGCCAGATCCCGGTCGGCGAGTGGGTCTGGGAGGACTACGCCGAGCACGACGGCGTCGACGAGCCGATGCTGCACACGCAGCGGATCACGCTGACCCGCACACCCGCCGACGACCCGGAGGGCGAGCGGCTGGTGCTCGACTTCGGTGGCACCTCGCCACAGGCGAAGGGCCCGATCAACCACTGCGGCGACTACAGCGACGGCGTCTTCCTCAAGAAGTGGCTCGCCCCGATCCTGCGCAACCTCGCCGAGAACCCGGAGCGGATGGCGGAGCTCGACGTCAACGAGGGCATCGTGCCGTTGATCGAGCTGCGCTTCCCGCCACCCGGCACCCTGCTCACGCCGGTCTTCCCGGCGCCCACCAACGCCCGCACCTTCGTGATCCTGCGGCTGCTCGGCGTGCTCGCCGGGGTGGTGGCCAAGGCGGTCGACGGCCGGATGCCGGCCGACCAGGAGACGATCCGCTACACCGGTGTCTACGGCGACGACCTCGACGGCAACCCCTACCTGATGCGGGAGGTCCTCGGGGGCGGCTCCGGCGGCCGCTACTACGCCGACGGCGAGGACACCATCCACGTGGTGCCCGACTCCCGCAACCTGCCCACGGAGTTCACCGAGGCCCGGTTCCCGTTCCGCGTCGAGTCGCTCGGCCTGGCCCTCGACTCCGGCGGGGCAGGTGAGTTCCGGGGCGGGCTCGGCTACGAGAAGCAGATCCGGATGCTGCGCGACGGCCACTTCATGTCCATCGCGGACCGGTCGATCCTGGCCTGCTGGGGGGTCAAGGGCGGCCGGGCCGGTCGGCCCTT
>JBBQRV010000282.1:0-4130 GCA_038214475.1 Propionibacteriales bacterium
GCCGCGGGACTCGATGACCTCGCGCACCAGGGACAGTCCCAGACCGGTCTGGGAACGCTCGTCGCGGGGTGCGGACTCCTCGAGCAGCTCGCCCGGCTGGTTGACGGCTGCCAGCTGGCGCTCGTCGAACCCACGGCCCCCGTCGGCCACGCCGAGGTCCACGTGGTCGCCGACGCGGTGCGCGAAGACCCGGATGGCCTGCCCCTCCTCGGTGTAGCGCAGCGCGTTCTCGACCAGGGTGTCGAGGCAGGCGCGCACCCGCTCCTCGCTGCAGACCATCGCCCCCACCGACGAGTCGACCTTCCAGTCCCGTCGCGCCACCACCTGCCACCGGTCCGTGATCAGCCCGAGCAGGGCGTCGACGTCGACGAGGTCGGTCGGCACGTCCTCGTGGTAGCGGATCATCCGCAGCAGCCGGTCGCACGCGAGGGACAGCCGGTCGAGCTCGTCGTGCACCACCTCGAGGTCGGCGCGGACGTGCTCGTCGTCGGTGTCGGCGCGCAGGAGGTCGAGGTAACCGGTGGCGATCGTCAGGGGGGTGCGCATCTCGTGCGACGTCACCCGCACCAGCCGCTCTCGGCGCAGCGCCTGGTCGCGGTCACGCTCGGCGACCCGGGTGACCACCGCAAGGGCGGCATGGCGGTCCCCCACGTGCCAGACCATCAGCGCCATGATCAGGCACATCAACGGGATCTCGGTGGTCTCCTCCCAGGCGATGTCACCCGTCGTGGCCCGGCCGAGGAGCACCGCACCGCTTGCCACCGTGTACCCGGCCAGCGAGAGGTAGGCCTGCTTGTTGCTCCAGACGTCGAGCCCGAACGCGACCGCCAGTCCGGCGTACCCGAGGTGGTAGGGAATGGTCTCCTCACCCGGGCGCACCCACATGGCCACCAGGCAGACCCCCGCCCAGACGAGCCAGGGATAGAACAGCTTCAACTCGCGTCGCCGCGACACCGCTCAGTCCCCGTAGAAGCAATAGCCGACGCCGCGCACCGTCTCCACCGGCAGGTCGGCCACCTTGGTGC
Organism: Propionibacteriales bacterium; assembly: GCA_038214475.1. Lineage (GTDB taxonomy): Bacteria > Actinomycetota > Actinomycetes > Propionibacteriales > Nocardioidaceae > Nocardioides. Next base: position 1,026 of record JBBQRV010000282.1, read on the forward strand.
GCAGCCGGCGCACGCACACCTCGACCACGTTGCTGCCGGGGTCGAAGTCGAGCCCCCACACGTCGTGCAGCAGCTCGTCGCGTCGGCACACGTCGCCCTGCCTGCGCATCAGGTGGGCGAGCAGCGAGAACTCCCGCTCGGCCAGGACCGCCACCCCCTGGGCGGTCCTGGCCCTTCTGCGTTCGAGGTCGAGCCGGATCCGGCCGGCCTCGAGGTAGCGCTCCTTGGTGCGCGGCTTCGGCACGGCCAGCAGGTGCCGACGGGTGCGCGCGATCAGCTCGGACATGTGAAAGGGCTTGCCGACGAAGTCCACGGCTCCCCGGTCGAGCGCCTGCACACGGGCTGCCACGTCGCTCACCCCGGAGAGCACGATCACCGGCGGCGCGGCCGGCTCCTCGCCGAGAGCGGTCATGAACTGCAGACCGTTCATGCCCGGCATCACCAGGTCGAGCAGCACCAGGTCGGCTTCCTGGGTGGCCAGCTGGGCGAGCGCGCCCTGGCCGTCCTCGGCACACATGACCGTGTGCCCCTCCTTGGCCAGCGACCTGCTCAGGAACGTGCGGACACGCTCCTCGTCGTCAACTACCAGTACTGAACCCATCGTTTCTTCCCCCCGGTTCCCGAAGCACCCCTGCCGAGATCCTTGATGATCATCAACCCGGTAGCGCCTCGCGCCAAGGGATGGCGCTCGAATTAGTCATCGCAGCCGGGCTCCATAGCCGATCCGGACCACTCACAAGCCCCCATCCGGGTCACGTCACCACCTGTTTCCTGACCGGTTCATGACGCAGCAGTGACCGGCAGGTGACCTGGGCCTGAGAGTCGCGGCCGCCGCATCCGCGGGGGTCTGCGACGTCGAGGGGGCGTCGCGCGTGATCACCATCACCTCGCTCGCGCGGACCTCCCATCCGATGTTGCCCCCGACCCGGGGTCGAGTTGCTCACACGAGGCCGCGCTGTCCTCCTCGGCGAGGCAGATCGCGTTCTTGACCAGGTAGGGCTCACCCGGGCCGTCCCGGAGCTCGGCGCAACGTAGACGAGCTCGCCGAGGCAGTCGCCGCCCGGCTCCGGCGAGGTGACCGGGAAGCAGAGCCCCGACCTGCCGATGTCGCAGGGCGCGCCGGGAGTGGTGGTGGTGCCCGGCCTGGATGGGCAGTCACGTCCTGCGAAGGGGCAGGGTGAGGCGGCCGTCGCACAGGTCAGGCACGGGGTCGCTCGACGCGAGGTCGCAGACCCCTTCGATGGCACCGGTCCCACCAACGCTCCGGTGAGCGGGTCGAGCGGGTGCCCGCCGTCGCGCGGGATTCCCCGGTCGACCTGGGTCCTCGGCCGATCCCACCGCCACGGTGCGCGATGGACCCCGACGGTCGCGGTGAGGGCTTCATGACGGCCGGATGACCACGCTGTCATATCCGTATGACCACCACGTCATACAAGGGGTGCCCAGCCAAAACGACCCAACACTCATCGAGACAGTGCCCGATCAGCAAGGGGTGAGGCACATGCTTGGACAGTGGATGAGTGCGTCGAAGGCGACGGCCCAGGGGGGCCTGCGGGCCCGCAGTGCGGCGGCTGCAGCGCCGCCGGACACCCGGCGAAGCGCCGCAGCGAGTGCCGTGGTGCTCGCCCTGGCCGCTGCCCTCCTGGTGATGCTGCCGCTGCCCCGAGCGAGCGCCGCAACCGACAACACCCTCAACGTGCAGGTGCAGAGCGCCCGGACGGAGCCTCGTGCCCTCGGCGGCGCCGGCGTCCACGAGGGCGACCCGGTGACGTCGTACAAGTTCCTGATCAACGAGGACAACACCGGCTCGACGGCACAGCGCAGCCCGTCCGGTGACTGCTCTGCCTCGACCCCGGGCTACCCCGCCAACTGCAACTGGCCGTCGATCAGGGAGCTTCCACACACCACGGCGCCGATCATCGCCCAGGGCACGGAGGCCGACCTGGCCAACGGTCTCGACCTCCCTGACGGGAAGTACCTCATCTCGGTGCTGGCCGACGGCTACAAGCTGGACGGAACCCACTTCACGGTGCCGTTCACCTCGACCGACCCGGTCGTCGTCGAGGTCCAGCCGAACCCGCTGCCCGACGCCACCCTCCGCGCGCAGGTCTACCAGGACGAGGCGACCACCAACGGCGCCATCGACAACAGCGAGAACGGTCTCGCCGGTTTCCAGGGCCACATCAACGACACCCTCGGCGAGGTGACGACCGACGTCTACGGCAACCCGCTGTGCACCACCTACGTCGGCGAGCACCCCGATGACTTCACGATCCCGGCCTCCGCCCTCGACGCCGATGGGGCCCCGGTCGTGGACAAGGTGGGTGGCAAGTGCTTCAGCGACGCGACCGGCATGCTGGCCATCCCGCACCTGGGCTCCAACCGCTACACCACCACGGCGCCGATCGTCGCCCAGGGCACTGAAGCCGACCTGGCCGACGGCCTCGACCTGCCTGACGGCAAATACCTCATCTCGGTCCTGGCCGACGGCTACAAGCTGGACGGTGCCCACTTCACGGTGCCGTTCACCACGACCGCCCCAGTCATCGTCGACGTCCAGCCGGACCCGCTTCCGGATGCCACCCTCCGTGCGCAGGTCTACCAGGACGAGGCCACCACCAACGGCGCCATCGACAACGGCGAGGACGGTCTGGCCGGCTTCCAGGGGCACATCAACGACACCCTCGGCGAGGTCACGACCGACGTCTACGGCAACCCGCTGTGCACCACCTACGTTGGCGAGAATCCCAACGACTTCACGATCCCGGCCGGCTCCCTCGACGCTGAGGGCGCACCGGTCGTGGACACCGTGGGCGGCAAGTGCTTCAGCGACGCGACCGGCATGCTGACCATCCCGCACCTGGGGTCCAACCGCTACACCACCACCGCGCAGCCTCCGAACGGCCAGGACTGGATCCAGACCACGACCCTCGAAGGCAACCACGACTTCGACAGCTGGGTCGCGGAGGGCTCCACGGGCTTCGACACCGAGGCCCTGGTGGCCGGCGAGCCGGTGCCCGCCCCGCAGTTCGGCTTCGCCAAGCCCAAGAACACCCTGGGTACCGGCTCCGGCTCGATCAGCGGCGTCGTCGTCGGCGTCAAGCA
>JBBQRV010000283.1:0-4105 GCA_038214475.1 Propionibacteriales bacterium
TGGCCAGCCCGTAGGTGCCGAAGGAGAAGGCCAGCAGCAGCGCGATCCAGGGCGGGCGGCCGTAGTCGACGGCGAGCACCAGCACCGCGAGCGTGCCGATGCCCATCGCCACCCACTGCATGGTGCGCAGCCGCTCGGCGAAGACCACGATGCCCATCAGCACGGTGACCAGCGGGTTGATGAAGTAGCCCAGCGAGGTCTCCACCACCCGGCCGTTGTTGACCCCCCAGATGTAGCCGCCCCAGTTGAGCGAGATGACCACGGCGGCGATCGTCAACGGCAGCATCGTGCTCCGCGACGTGAACAGCGCCCGGAGCTCCGGCCACCGCCCACGCACCATCACCAGCAGGCCCATGGTGAGCGCCGACCACAGCACCCGGTGCGCCAGGATCTCGAACGCCCCGGCCGGCTCCAGCAGCGGCCAGTAGAGCGGGAAGATGCCCCAGATGCCGTAGGCCGCCACTCCGAAGAGGAGACCGCGACGAGGATCAGGCACTCGTGCAATATAGGCGCTCGGCGACGGGGTAAAGATTCGGGGTCATCGGGCCACCCGGCCGCGCCGATCGCGCGGCGCGGTTAGCCTTGTGGTGCTGCCATCCAAGGTTCGGGGGATCCTTCCATGCCACGTCTCCTCACGCTCGCGCTCACCGTGCTGCTCGCGCTGGGCACCGCAGTCCTGCCAGGCGCTCCGGCCGGCGCCGGCGCTCTGCCGTCGCGCACCGTCACCGCGGTGGGTCACGAGCACGACCCGCCGTTCATCACCGGGCGGGTGTCACCCGACTTCGGCGGGAAGAAGGCCGTGGTGCAGCGGAAGAAGTGCCGTGCGGGCTGCACGTGGAAGACCTACGCGAAGGTCGCCACCAACCCGAAGGGCTACTACCGGGCCAACGTGCAGTGGCCCAAGGCCGGCAAGAAGCTCTACTACCGGGTGAAGGCCAACCAGTGCGGCGGGTACGCCACGTCGTACTCGATGGTGCTGGTCGCCCAGCTCTGACTCCGCCTCGAGGATCGAGCCGGGTCAGACCACGGTCCAGGTGTCGCCGCCGCCGATGAGCGCACCGAGCCGGTCGACGGCCTCGCCGCTCACGCCGGCCTGGGCGGTGGTCACCTGGGCGCGGGCCTGGTCGTCGTACGTCGGGCGCTCGACGGAGCGGAAGATCCCGATCGGCGCCTGGTTGAGGTAACCGGAGTCGGTCAGCCGGGAGATCGCGAACGCGGTGGTCGGATCGGGCTGGTGCGCGTCGTGCACGAGCAGCGCGTCCTCACCGACCTCGGCGACCAGGGCCACCTCGACGCCGCCAGCGGCGCTGCGCACCAGGCCCTTCTGGCCGTCGGCGCCGAAGCGGATCGGCTCGCCGTGCACCAGCGGGATGATCGCGTCGGCCTTGGTGTCGTTGTCCTTGATCGCGTCGAACGCGCCGTCGTTGAAGATCGGGCAGTTCTGGTAGATCTCCACGAAGGACGTGCCCCGGTGGGCCGCGGCGGCGGACAGCACCGAGGTGAGGTGCTTGCGGTCGGAGTCGATGGTGCGGGCCACGAACGAGCCCTCCGCACCGAGCGCGAGCGACACCGGGTTGAACGGGTGGTCGACCGAGCCCATCGGGGTCGACTTGGTGACCTTGCCGGCCTCGGAGGTCGGCGAGTACTGGCCCTTGGTGAGCCCGTAGATCCGGTTGTTGAACAGCAGGATCGTCATGTTCACGTTGCGCCGCAGGGCGTGGATGAGGTGGTTGCCGCCGATCGACAGCGCGTCGCCGTCCCCGGTGACCACCCAGACCGACAGGTCCTCGCGGGCGGTGGCGATGCCGGTCGCGATCGAGGGGGCGCGGCCGTGGATCGAGTGCATCCCGAACGTGTCGAGGTAGTAGGGGAAGCGGCTCGAGCAGCCGATCCCGGAGACGAAGACGATGTTCTCGCGGCGCAGGCCGAGGTCGGGCAGGAACGACTGCACGGCCTTGAGCACCGCGTAGTCGCCGCAGCCCGGGCACCAGCGCACCTCCTGGTCGGAGGTGAACTCCTTGCCGTTCTGCGGGCCCTCCGCGGCAGGGACGCCGGCGAGGCCGGGCGAGCCGGACGGGAAGGGGAGATCGGTGGTCGTGCTGGTCACTGTGCAGCCTCCTGCAGGTTGACTTCGACACCTTCGGCCTCGGCCACCAGTTGGCCGATCGCCTCGGCCAGCTCGGCCGCCTTGAGGGGAAGTCCCCGGACCAGGTTGTAGCCGACGGCGTCGACGAGGTACTTGGCGCGCAGCAGCATCGAGAGCTGGCCCAGGTTCATCTCCGGCACCAGCACCTTGTCGTAGCGGGCCAGGATGTCGCCCAGGTCGCGGGGAAACGGGTTGAGGTGGCGCAGGTGGGTCTGGGCCACCTGGTAGCCGGCCTTGCGGACCCGGCGTACGCCGGCGCCGATCGGACCGTACGTCGAGCCCCAGCCCAGCACCAGCACTTTCGCGGTGCCGGTGGGGTCGTCGACCTCCAGCGGGGGCAGCGAGTCGGCGATCCGGTCGACCTTGGCCTGCCGGGTGCGCACCATCAGGTCGTGGTTGGCCGGGTCGTAGGAGATGTTCCCGTGCCCGTCGCCCTTCTCCAGGCCGCCGATGCGGTGCTCGAGGCCCGGGGTGCCCGGGATCGCCCAGGGCCGCGCCAGCGTCTCGGGGTCGCGCAGGTAGGGCCAGAAGTCGGTCTCGACCGCGCCGTCCTTGCCGGTGGTCTCGTGGTTGTGAGCGGTGGCGAAGTCGGGGTCGATGAGGGGCAGGTCGACCAGCTCGGGGATCCGCCACGGCTCCGAGCCGTTGGCGAGCATGCCGTCGGAGAGCAGCATCACCGGCGTGCGGTAGGTGATCGCGATCCGGGCGGCCTCGAGGGCCGCGTCGAAGCAGTCGCCGGGCGACTGCGGGGCCACGATCGGCACCGGTGACTCACCGTTGCGGCCGAACATCGCCTGCAGCAGGTCGGCCTGCTCGGTCTTGGTGGGCAGGCCGGTCGACGGCCCGCCGCGCTGGACGTCGATGACCAGCAGCGGGAGCTCGGTCATCACGGCCAGGCCGATCGACTCCGACTTCAGCGCGATGCCGGGGCCCGAAGTGGTGGTGACCCCGAGGTGCCCCGCGAAGGACGCGCCGATCGCGGCCCCGATGCCGGCGATCTCGTCCTCGGCCTGGAACGTGGTGACGCCGAAGGACTTGTGCTTGCTCAGCTCGTGCAGGATGTCGGAGGCCGGCGTGATCGGGTAGGACCCCAGGAACACCGGGAGCCCCGACTGCACGCCCCCGGCGACCAGCCCGTAGGCGAGGGCCAGGTTGCCGGTGATGTTGCGGTAGGTGCCCGCGGGCATCGGGGCCGGCTTGACCTCGTAGGAGACCGCGAACGCCTCGGTCGTCTCGCCGAAGTACCAGCCCGACTTGAACGCGGTGATGTTGGCGTCGCGGATGTCGGGGACCTTGGCGAAGCGCTTGGTCAGGAAGTCGATGGTGGTCTCGGTCGGCCGGCCGTACATCCACGACACCAGCCCGAGCGCGAACATGTTCTTGGCCCGCGCGGCGTCCTTGCGCGACAGTCCGAACTCCTTGACCGCCTCGACGGTCATCCCGGTCAGGTCGAGGGTGTGCACGGCGTACTCGGTGAGAACCCCGCCGGGGCTGTCGTCCTCGAGGGGGTTGTCGGTGTAGCCGGCCTTGGTCAGGTTGCGGCCGGTGAAGTCGTGGGTGTCGACGATGATCGTCGCGCCGGGGGGCAGGTCGCCGAGGTTGGCCCGCAGTGCGGCCGGGTTCATCGCCACCAGCACGTCGGGGGCGTCGCCGGGCGTGAGGATGTCGTGGTCGGCGAAGTGCACCTGGAACGACGAGACGCCCGGCAGGGTGCCCTGGGGGGCCCGGATCTCGGCCGGGAAGTTCGGGAGCGTCGACAGGTCGTTGCCGAAGGCCGCCGACTCCTGGGTGAACCGGTCACCGGTGAGCTGCATGCCGTCACCGGAGTCGCCGGCGAAGCGGATGATCACGCGATCGAGTTGCTTGACCTGTTTGGCCACGGCCGGCTGCCTACTTCCCGGTGAGTCGAGTCCTGTGCAGCCTCCCACGATAGTCCGGCCGTGCCGAGGAACCTCCCCG
>JBBQRV010000284.1:0-4074 GCA_038214475.1 Propionibacteriales bacterium
GTCCCGGCAGCCGTGCAGACGCGGATGCGTCTGGAGATGCGCACCCTGGTGGAGCGGGCGTCGCGCTGGCTGGTGACCAACCGGCGTCCGCCGCTCGACAGCGACGCCACCGTCGACTTCTTCAGCGTGCCCGTCCAGCGAGTGATGGGGGAGCTGCCGAACCTGATGAGCGGGCGTGAGCTGGCCGCGTTCGTGGAGCGGCGGGACGGCCTGGTGGCCGAGGGCCTGCCCGAGGAGCTGGCCACCAAGGTGGCGGTGCTGCACCCGGCGTACACGACGCTGGGGATCGTCGAGACCGCCGACCGCGAAGGCATCGACTCCTTCGAGGTGACCCGGGTGCACTTCGCGCTCGGCGAGCGGCTCGGACTGCCGGCAGTGATCAGCCGGATCCTGGCGCTGCCGCGCGACGACCGGTGGCAGACAATGGCCCGGGCGTCGCTGCGTGACGACCTGCACGCCGTGCATGCGCAGCTCACCTCGCAGGTCCTGGTGGGCACCTCGCCCGACGACAGCGCACCCACCCGGATCGCCAACTGGGAGGAGGCCGACGAGGTCGTCGTCTCGCGGGCGGCGCAGACGCTGCAGGAGATCTGCGCCGACGACAACGCCGACCTGGCCCGGATGTCGGTGGGTCTGCGACTGGTGCGCGGGCTGCTCGCCAACCACTGATCCGTCCTCGAAGGCGGCTGGGCGGGTCGCTCGCGGCCGTCCGCGCCGGGCTCGCTACGGTGTCGCCATGGGAGCGATCGAGGTCACTGATCTGCGGATGTCCTACGGGGACCTCCGGGCCGTCGACGGGGTGAGCTTCGAGGTGGCCGAGGGCGAGTTCTTCGGCATCCTCGGACCCAACGGAGCGGGGAAGACCACCACCCTGGAGATGATCGAGGGGCTGCGCAAGCCCGACTCCGGCGACATCCGGTTGCTGGGCGAGAGCCCGTGGCCGCGCAACCCCCGGCTGCTGCCGCGGATCGGTGTGCAGCTGCAGGCCTCGGCGTTCTTCGAGCGACTCACGGCCCGCGAGCAGATCCGCACCTTCGCCGCCCTGTACGGCGTCTCCGCGCAGGTCGCCGACGAGTGGATGGAGCGGGTCGGCCTGTCCGACAAGGCCGGCACCCGCACCGAGGACCTGTCGGGCGGTCAGTCCCAGCGACTCAGCATCGCCTGCGCGCTGGTGCACGGACCCGAGGTGGTCTTCCTCGACGAGCCGACCGCCTCGCTCGACCCGCAGGCCCGCCGCAACCTGTGGGACCTGCTGTCGTCGCTCAACGACTCCGGCCGCACGGTGGTGCTGACCACCCACTACATGGACGAGGCCGAGACCCTCTGTGACCGGGTCGCGATCATGGACAACGGCCGGGTCCTCAAGCTGGACAGCCCGGCCGCCCTGGTGCGCGGCCTGGGCGCCCCGGTCCGGATCTCGGTGGGCCCCGGCCAGCTGTCCCGGGACGCCGCGGCAGGGCTGCCCGGCGTCGACGCCGCGGTCGAGGAGGACGGGGGGCTGGTGCTGACCACCCGCGCACCGGCCGACGTGCTCACCCGGCTGGCTGCCGAGGACCGGCTCGGCGGGCTGCAGGTGAAGGCGGCGACGCTCGAGGACGTCTTCCTCGACGTGACCGGACGGGAGTACCGCGCATGAGGAGTCCGTTCCTGGCCCTGGCCCTGGCCATCCTGCGTGGCTTCGTGCGCGACAAGGCGTCGGTGTTCTTCGCGATCGTCTTCCCCCTGATGTTCCTGGTGCTCTTCGGGGCGATCTTCACCGACTCGGGGGCGTCGAAGATCGACCTGGTGGAGGTGGGCGCCGTGGCTGTCGTCGACGACCTCCCGGCGGGCGCCCAGCAGGCCTGGGACCAGACGTTCTCGGTGACCCGCTCCGACGACCTCGACGCGGCGCTCGCCGACGTGCGCAAGGGCGACGTCGACGTGGCGATCGAGCAGGTCGGCAGCACCCTGGTCGCGCACTACACAGAGACCGACCAGGTGAAGGCCGCGATGACCGCCGGCGCGCTGAACGCCTTCGTCGACGCCGCGAACATCCAGGCCTCCGGCCGGCCGCCGACGTACTCCCTGGAGGTGAAGCGGGTCGAGGACGAGTCGCTGCGCACCATCGACTTCGTCACGCCGGGCCTGCTCGGCTGGGCGATCGCGATGAGCGCTGCCTTCGGGGCCGCGGCGACCCTGCAGGGCTGGCGCCAGTCGAAGCTGCTGCGGCGGCTCCAGCTGTCTCCGGTGCCGACTCGCGTCATCGTCGGCGCGAGGATCGTGGCCACACTGGCGATCGCGATGGTGCAGACTGCGATCTTCCTCGGCCTGGGCACGGTGGCGTTCGGGCTCACCCTGAGCGGCGCGTGGTGGATGGCGGTGCCCCTGGTGGCCTGCGGCACGCTGTGCTTCATGGCCCTGGGCCTGTTCGCCGGCTCGGTGGCCAAGACCACCGAGGGTGCGGTCAACATGGCGAACTTCCTGGTGCTGCCGATGGCGTTCCTCAGCGGCTCGTTCTTCCCGCTCGACGGATCCCCCGCCTGGTTGCAGGTGATTTCGAAGGCGATGCCCCTGCGACACCTCAACGATGCGATGCTCGACGTGATGGTGCGCGGGGAAGGTCCGGCTACGGCGATCGTCCCGATGCTCATCCTGCTCGCCTTCGCCGGGGCGCTCACGCTGATCTCGGCCCGACTGTTCCAATGGGAGACGCCATGATCCACCGACGCACCCACGCACTCAGCGACCTCGAGCGGCGGGTGCTCGACCACCTCGACGAGGACCTCCTCGTCGAGCGGCTGGCGACCCTGGTGCGGGTGCCGAGCGTCTCCGGCACACCCGGGGAGCACGAGGTGCAGGCGGTGGCGGCTGAGATGCTCCGTGAGGAGCAGATGCAGGTCGACCACTGGGAGATCGACCTCGACGAGCTGCAGGCGGACCCATGGTTCCCGGGAGTGGAGGTCGAGCGGGACACCGCCTGGGGGCTGGTGGCCTCCACCGGACCGGCCGACGAGGTGCCGTCCCTGGTGCTTCAGGCCCACCTCGACGTCGTACCCCCCGGTGACTCGGCGTCGTGGCACGGGCAGGACCCGTTCTCGGCGGAGATCAACGGCGGCCTGCTCTACGGCCGCGGCGCGTGCGACATGAAGGCCGGTGCCGCGGTGAACCTCGGCGTGCTCCAGGCGATCCGGGCCTCCGGCATCGAGCTGGACGGCGACCTCGGACTGCACTTCGTGATCGGCGAGGAGGACGGCGGCCTGGGCGCGTTCGCGACGCTGCGCCGCGGGCACCGGGCCGAGGCAGCGGTGATCACCGAGCCCACCGGCGGCCGGCTCGTGGTGGCCAACGCCGGCGCCCTCACGTTCCGGATCGAGGTGGCCGGTCGCTCCGCACACGGTTCGATGCGCACCACCGGGGTCAGCGCCTTCGAGAGCTTCCTGCCGCTGCACGAGGCCCTGATGGGTCTCGAGGCCGAGCGCAATGCCGTCGTGGACCCGCTTTTCGGTGACCGGAGCACCCCCTACGCGCTGTCGCTGGGCATGATCTCCGCAGGCGACTGGTCGAGCAGCGTGCCCGACAAGCTGGTCGCCGAGGGGCGCTACGGGGTGGCCCTCGACGAGGACCCGCGCACGGCTCGCACCGCCTTCGAGGACGCCGTCACCGAGGCCAGCCTCAAGGACGCCTGGCTGCACGAGAACCGGCCCGTGGTCACCTGGCCGGGTGGGCAGTTCGCGTCGGGCCGGCTCGACCCGGAGCACCCGCTGGTGGGCGACGTGCAGTCGGCGGTGCGCGACACCGGCGGAGACGCCGGCCAGCCCGGTGCCGACGTCTACGGCAGCGACCTGCGGCTCTACTCCGGCATCGGTGGCATCCCGACCCTGCACTACGGTCCCGGCGACCCGTTCCTGGCGCACGCGCCGCTCGAGCACGTCGCGCTCGACGAGCTGGTCGCGGTCACCCGGGCGATGATCGTGCTGGCCGTACGTCGCTGCGGCGGACCGAACTGACCCGGCGCCTCGGGGTGGCTCAGAGGCCGCCGTCGAGGAACTGGGCGCGGCCCTCCCCGAACGACCAGTCCTCGGGACCGTTGGCGAC
>JBBQRV010000285.1:0-4074 GCA_038214475.1 Propionibacteriales bacterium
CGCGCCGCCGTACACGCCGCGCTCTCCTCCTACGTGGCCGCCGAGGACCTCGACGAGACCGCGGTGACCCGGCTGCTGGACCGGCTGCGGCACATCACCCTCGACATCGAGCACCCCGACGACTGGCACCTGCTGCACGGAGTGCTCAAGGACCGGCCCGACCACGAGCACGCGGTGCGGGTCTTCTACCTGGCCGTGGCCCCGTCGCTCTTCGGCCCGATCTGCGACCGGCTCGACGAGGTCGGGCTGGCCAACGAGCGCTCCCGGGTCGTGCTGGAGAAGCCGATCGGCCACGACCTCGCCTCGGCCCGGGCCGTCAACGACGCCGTCGGCCGAGTCTTCGAGGAGTCGCAGATCTTCCGCATCGACCACTACCTGGGCAAGGAGAGCGTCCAGAACCTGCTGGTCACCCGGTTCGCCAACACCTTCCTCGAGCCGCTGTGGAACTCGCACTGGGTCGACCACGTGCAGATCACCGTGGCCGAGTCGCTCGGCGTCGGCGAGCGCGGCGACTACTACGACCACTCCGGCGCGCTGCGCGACATGGTGCAGAACCACCTGCTCCAGCTGCTCTGCCTGGTCGCCATGGAGCCCCCGACGTACGTCGACCGGGAGACCGTGCGCGACGAGAAGCTCAAGGTGCTGCAGGCCCTGAAGCCGATGACTCCCGCCGACGTCGACCGCGACACCGTGCGCGGCCGCTACACCGAGGGCCTGGTCGACGGGGTGCCGGCGGCGTCGTACACCTCCGACCTGGGGCACTCCGGCAGCCGCACCGAGACCTTCGTGGCGCTGCGCACCGAGGTGCAGAACTGGCGCTGGGCCGGCGTGCCATTCTACCTGCGCACCGGCAAGCGGATGGACCGCCGCGCCTCGGAGATCATCGTGGTCTTCAAGGAGCCGCCGCACGCGATGTTCCCCCACTCCGAGGGTGTCAACGAGCCCAACCGGCTGCACATCCAGGTGCAGCCCGACGAGGGCATGCGCCTGCACATGACGGTCAAGGAGCCCGGACCGGGCGGGATCCGGCTGCGGCCGGTCTCGCTCAACCTGAGCTACGCGACCGCCTTCGACCAGCGCTGCCCCGACGCCTACGAGCGGCTGCTGATGGACGTCATCCGCGGCAACCCCACCCTGTTCATGCGCCGCGACGAGGTCGAGGCCGCGTGGACGTGGGTGGAGCCGATCCTGAACCGGTGGGCAGCCTCGCCCGACCGGCCGAAGCGCTACCCGGCCGGCACCACCGGCCCCACCGCCGCCGCGACCCTGCTGGAGCGCGACGGCCGAATCTGGCAGGAGCTGGACGCATGACCCATCCCGTCGTCACCGAGGTGACCCGCCGGGTCGCCGCACGCAGCGCGCCCACCCGGGCGGCGTACCTGGCTCGGATCGAGAGCGCGGGTGACCGCGGCCCGGCCCGGGGCCGGCTCGCCTGCGCCAACCTGGCGCACGGCTTCGCCTCGGCCGACGGCCCGACCAAGCAGGCGCTGCGCGGCACCACCAAGCCCAACATCGCGATCGTGTCGTCCTACAACGACATGCTGTCGGCGCACCAGCCCTTCCTCGACTTCCCGGCCGTGCTGAAGAAGTCGGTGCTGCGGGCCGGTGGCATCGCCCAGTTCGCGGGCGGGGTGCCGGCCATGTGCGACGGGATCACCCAGGGCCGCGACGGGATGCAGCTCTCGCTCTACAGCCGCGACGTGATCGCGATGTCGACGGCGATCGCGCTCTCGCACGACATGTTCGACGGCGCGCTGATGCTCGGCGTCTGCGACAAGATCGTGCCCGGCCTGCTGATCGGGGCGCTCTCCTTCGGCCACCTGCCCACCGTCTTCGTGCCCGCGGGGCCGATGGCGTCGGGGCTGCCGAACGGTGAGAAGGCGCGGGTGCGCCAGCTGTACGCCGAGGGCAAGGTCGGGCGTGACGAGCTGCTCGAGGCCGAGTCGGCGTCGTACCACTCACGCGGCACCTGCACCTTCTACGGCACCGCCAACTCCAACCAGCTGCTGATGGAGGTGCTCGGCCTGCACCTGCCCGGCGCCTCGTTCGAGAACCCCGAGACCCCGCTGCGCGACGCGCTCACCAGGGCCGCCGGCACCCGGGTCACCGAGCTCACCCGGCTCGGCGGCGAGGACGACGCACACACCCCGATCGGCCGGATCGTCGACGAGTCGGCGATCGTCAACGCCTGCGTCGCGCTGCTGGCCAGCGGCGGCTCGACCAACCACACGCTGCACCTGGTCGCGATCGCCCGCGCAGCCGGGATCACGCTGACCTGGGACGACCTGTCCGACCTGTCCGCCGTGGTGCCCTCGCTGGCCCGGATCTACCCCAACGGCTCGGCCGACGTGAACCACTTCCACGCGGCGGGCGGCATCTCGTTCCTGGTCCGCACCCTGCTGGAAGCCGGCCTGCTGCACGACGACGTGGACACCATCATGGGCCGGGGCCTGTCCCGCTACACGGTGGAGGCCCGGCTCGCCGGCGACGAGGTCGAGTGGGTGGACGGGCTGGGCGCCAGCGCCGACACCGACGTGCTCCGCCCCGCCGACGCGCCGTTCGCGCCCGACGGGGGGCTGCGGATGCTGGCCGGTCCCCTGGGCAGGGCCGTCATCAAGACCTCCGCGGTCAAGCCCGAGCACCGGGTGGTCAGTGCACCCGCGGTCGTCTTCGACCACCAGGACGAGTTCCTCACCGCCTTCGGCGAGGGTCGGCTCGACGGCCGCGACTTCGTCGCGGTGATCCGCTACCAGGGACCGGCCGCCAACGGCATGCCCGAGCTGCACAAGCTCACCCCGGCCCTCGGGGTGCTCCAGGACCGCGGGCAGCAGGTGGCGCTGGTGACCGACGGCCGGATGTCCGGCGCGTCGGGCAAGGTGCCGGCGGCCATCCACGTCACCCCCGAGGCCGCCCTCGGCGGCCCGCTGGCCCGGGTGCGCGACGGCGACCTGATCACCGTCGACGCCGTCACCGGCCGGCTCGCCATCGACGTCGCCGACGACTTCGACCAGCGTCCGTCCACCGGGTGCGCCCCACAGGGCGAGGACTGGGCCGGCACCGGGCGCGAGCTGTTCGCGGCGTTCCGTGCCACCGTGGGCTCCGCCGACACCGGCGCCAGCGTCTTCCCCGCCGTCCCCGTCCCGCACCAGGAGGCCCCCGTTGTCCAGTCCGTCTGAGCAGTCGCTGCTGGACCGCGTGCCCGTCGTGCCCGTCGTCGTGATCGACGACCTGGCGCACGCCGTCCCGGTGGCCCGAGCCCTGGTGGCCGGCGGCCTCCCGGTCATCGAGCTGACCCTGCGCACCCCGGTCGCGCTCGACGCGATCCGGGCGATCGCCGACCAGGTGCCGGAGATCCTGCTCGGTGCCGGCACCGTGGTCACCCCCGAGCAGGCCACGCAAGCCCTCGACGCAGGGGCGCAGTTCCTGGTCTCCCCCGGCACCACTCCCGCGCTGCTGGACGCGATGGCCGGCACCGGGCTGCCGTTCCTCCCCGGCACGGCCACCGTCTCCGAGGTGCTCAGCGTGCTCGAGGCCGGCTTCACCGAGATGAAGTTCTTCCCGGCCGAGGCGTCCGGCGGCGCGGCGTACCTGAAGTCGATCGCCTCGCCCGTGCCGATGGCCCGGTTCTGCCCCACCGGGGGGATCACCGCAGCGACGGCGGCGTCGTACCTCGCGCTGCCCAACGTCGGCTGTGTCGGAGGCTCCTGGCTGACGCCGGGCGACGCCCTCGGCTCCGGCGACTGGGCCCGGGTCGAGACCCTGGCCCGGGAGGCGTCCGCCCTCGGCTGAGCCCTACCCCGCCGCGCAGCCGCGGCGGTGGCAGCCCAGCAGGTGGGTGTCGACGATGCCGATGGCCTCCATCAGGGCGTGCATCGTGGCCGGGCCCACGAAGGTGAACCCGCGTCGTTTGAGCTCCTTCGACAACGCCAACGACTCCGGGCTGCGCGCGGGCACCTCGGCCGGCGTCACCGGCTGCGGCTGCACCTCGGGACGGAACGACCAGACCAGCTCCTCGAGCGTGCTGCCCTCGAGGGCGAGCAGGGCCCGGGCATTGGTGATCGTCGCGTCGACCTT
>JBBQRV010000286.1:0-4063 GCA_038214475.1 Propionibacteriales bacterium
GGTCCCGCTCGCAGCGCTGCCGCCCGGTGAGCCACCGGCCACCCCGGGCACACCGGGACAGGGCGTCGAGGGCATGCGACGCAGGCTGGAGGCGGTCGGCGGGCGGCTCGACGTACGGCGGCGCAGCGAAGCGGTCGGTGCCACCTTCACCGCGACCGCGTGGGTGCCGCTGCGGGCGGGCGGCCGGTGATCCGGGTGCTGCTGGTCGACGACCAGCACCTGTTCCGGGCGGGGGTCGAGGTGATCGTCGACGCGCAGGACGACATGGACGTGGTCGGCTCGGCGGGCGACGGCCTCGGGGCCGTGCGACTCGTCGAGGAGCTGGCGCCGGACGTGGTGCTGATGGACATCAGGATGCCCGAGATGGACGGCGTGGAGGCGACCCGGCAGATCTTCGCTCCCGAGCGGGCGGCCCGCCGCGAGCGCCCGGTGCGGGTGATCGTGCTGACCACGTTCAACCTCGACGACCGGGCGGCCACCGCGATCCGGTACGGCGCCAGCGGGTTCCTGCTCAAGGACACCACGCCGGTGATGCTGCGCGACGCGATCCGCACCGTGCACGCCGGCAACGCGGTGCTCGCGCCCCAGGACCTGTCGACGCTGCTGGAGGGCCAGTTCCGCAGCCGGCGGCCGGTGCCCGCCGGCTACCTGGGCCTCACCGACAAGGAGCGCGAGGTGTTCGCGGCGGTGGCCCGAGGGCTCTCCAACACCGAGATCGCCGGGCTGGTCTACTCCGGTGAGTCGACGGTGAAGACCCACGTGGGTGCCATCCTGCGCAAGCTGGGCCTGCGCGACCGGGTGCAGATCGTGGTCTTCGCCCACGAGCATGGACTGGTGCCGGCCTGAGTCGGACGGCCGGGCCGGTCACCCTCACGAGCTCCGGCACGTGCCCGGGCCCCGGTCGCGGATCCGCGCCCGGGGCCCTGGCACGAGGTTGATCAGGCGACGTCGAACCGGTCCAGGTTCATGACCTTGTCCCACGCGGCGACGAAGTCGCGCACGAACTTCTCCTTCGCGTCGTCGCTGGCGTAGACCTCCGCCAGCGCCCGCAGCTCGGAGTTCGACCCGAAGACCAGGTCGACCCGGCTCCCGGTCCACTTCAGATCGCCGCTGGCGGCGTCGCGGCCCTCGAAGGACTCCTCGTCCGCGGACGTCGCCGTCCACGTGGTGCCGAGGTCGAGCAGGTTGACGAAGAAGTCGTTGCTCAGCGACCCGGGCGACGTGGTGAGCACGCCCATCGGGGAGGCACCCGTGTTGGCCCCCAGCACCCGGAGTCCACCCACGAGCACGGTCATCTCGGGCGCGGTGAGGTTCAGCAGGTTGGCCCGGTCGATCAACAGGTACTCAGCCGAGAGCCGCAGGCCCTTGCCGAGGTAGTTGCGGAACCCGTCGGCGGACGGCTCGAGCGCGGCGAACGACTCCACGTCGGTCTGCTCCTGGGTGGCATCGGTGCGGCCCGGCGTGAACGGGACCACGACCTCGTGCCCGGCGTTCCTGGCCGACTGCTCGACGCCGGCACAGCCGCCGAGCACGATCACGTCGGCGAACGAGACCTGCTTGCCACCGCTCAGGGTGGCGTTGAAGTCGCGCTGCACGCCCTCGAGGGTGCGCAGCGCCGTCGCCAGCTCGTCGGGGTCGTTGACCGCCCAACCCGACTGCGGCTCCAGGCGGAGCCGGGCGCCGTTGGCGCCCCCGCGCTTGTCGCTGCCCCGGAACGTCGAGGCCGACGCCCAGGCGGTCGAGACCAGCTGGGAGACGCTCAGCCCCGAGGCCAGGATCTGGGCCTTCAGGGTCGCGACGTCACCGGAGTCGACCAGCGGGTGGCTGACCTCCGGCACCGGGTCCTGCCAGACCAGCGTCTCCTCGGGCACCTCGGGTCCGAGGTAGCGCGGGATCGGCCCCATGTCACGGTGGGTGAGCTTGAACCAGGCCCGGGCGAAGGCGTCAGCGAACTCGTCGGGGTGCTCGAGGAAGCGCCGCGAGATCTGCTCGTAGACCGGGTCGACCCGCAGCGCGAGGTCGGTCGTCAGCATCGTCGGAGGGCGCGAGAGCGAGCCGTCCTCGGGGTCCGGCACGGTGTTGGCGCCGCCGCCGCCCTTCGGCTGCCACTGGTTGGCCCCTGCGGGGCTCTTGGTCAGCTCCCACTCGAAGCCGAACAGGGTCTCGAAGAAGCTGTTGTCCCACGCCGTCGGTGTGGGCGTCCAGGTGACCTCGATGCCGCTGGTGATGGTGTCGCGCCCCTTGCCGCTGCCGTAGGAGCTCTTCCAGCCCAGCCCCTGGTCGGCGAGTGAGGCGGCTTCGGGCTCGGGGCCGACGTACTGCTCGGGGTCCGCCGCGCCATGGGTCTTGCCGAAGGTGTGCCCACCGGCGATCAGCGCGACGGTCTCCACGTCGTTCATGGCCATCCGCAGGAAGGTCTCGCGGATGTCGCGGGCCGAGGCGAGGGCGTCGGCGACGCCGTTCGGGCCCTCCGGGTTGACGTAGATCAGACCCATCTGCACCGCGGCGAGCGGGTTCTCGAGGTCGCGGTCACCGGTGTAGCGCTCGTCGCCGAGCCAGGTGTCCTCCGGGCCCCAGTAGACGTCCTCGTCGGGCTCCCAGACGTCCGCGCGACCCCCGGCGTAGCCGAAGGTCTTGAGGCCCATCGACTCGAGCGCGACGTTGCCGGTGAGCACCATCAGGTCGGCCCAGGAGATCTGGCGGCCGTACTTCTGCTTGATCGGCCAGAGCAGCCGGCGGGCCTTGTCGAGGTTCGCGTTGTCGGGCCAGCTGTTCAGCGGCGCGAAGCGCTGCATGCCGGCGCCGGCGCCGCCACGGCCGTCGCTGATCCGGTAGGTGCCGGCACCGTGCCAGGCCATCCGGATGAAGAACGGGCCGTAGTGGCCGTAGTCGGCGGGCCACCAGTCCTGCGAGGTGGTCATCAGGGTCCGGAGGTCGCCCTTGACCGCGTCGAGGTCAAGGCTGTTGAACTCCTGGGCGTAGTCGAAGCCGTCATCCATGGGGTCGGACATCGACGAGTGCTTGCGCAGGATCTTCAGGTTCAGCTGGTCGGGCCACCAGTCGCGGTTCCCCCCGCCCTCGGTGGGGTGCGCGTGCCGCTCGGCCGTGACCGGGCACTGGCCCTCGCGCTCCTCCTCGTTCATGTCTCCGACAACTGCGTCGTGCTCAGCCATGGCTTTCCTTCCGGGGTGGGGTGATCAGGAGCGGGGTGGGGTGAAGCAGGCGGGGCACAGGCCCCAGTAGGTCACTTCGGCCTCGTCGACCGCGAAGCCGTGGCCTTCGGCCGCAGTGAGGCAGGGCGTCTCGCCGACCGCACAGTCGACGTCGACGATCGCGCCGCACGAGCGGCAGACCAGGTGGTGGTGGTTGTCCGCGACCCGGGACTCGTAGCGCGCCACCGAGCCCGACGGCTGGATCCTGCGCACGAGGCCGGCGGTGGTCAGGGCCCGCAGGACGTCGTACACGGCCTGGTGGGAGACCTCCCCCAGGCTCTCGCGCACCGAGCCGATGAGGGCATCGGTGTCGGCGTGGGCGTGGTCGTGCACCGCCGCCAGCACCGCCAGCCGGGGCCGGGTGACGCGCAGGGAGGCCTCGCGCAGCATGCGCTCGTAGTCCGCGGTCGTGGGCACCTCTGCAGTCTGTGCCGTTTTCTGGAATGAGTCAAGAAAATGGGGAGCGGTGCTTCCGAACCAGGTCAGCCGCGGGGCTCGTCGTACCCCGAGAGCAGGGTCGAGAACAGGTCGGGCTCCTCGGCGGGCGGCCCCGAGGGCGGGTCGGGGTGCTGGACCACTGACCCCGCGAAGCCCGGCCCGGAGGTGGGGGCAGCCCCGCTCTTAAAGGCCAGGGCCGCACCGTTGGCAAGCCGGTCCGCCGCCTCGTTGAGGGGGTGGCCGGTGTGGCCCTTCACCCATTCGAACCGGACCCGACGCCCGAGCATCGCCGCATCGAGAGCCTTCATGATCTCGACGTTGAGGACCGGCTTGCCGTCGCCCTTGCGCCACCCGCGCCGCTTCCAACCCACCATCCACTTGGTGACCGAGTTGATCACGTAGGTGCTGTCGCA
>JBBQRV010000287.1:0-4057 GCA_038214475.1 Propionibacteriales bacterium
CGGATGTGGTTGCCGAACGGGTCGCGGATCGCGCAGTCCCGACCGTAGGGCTGGTCGGTGGGCTCCTGGGTCACGTCGACGCCGGCCGCCTCGAGCCGGGCGAAGGTTGCGTCGACGTCGTCGGTGGTGAAGGCCAGCCAGCCGCCACCGGCGCCCTTGGTGACCAGGGCGCGCACCTGCTCGGCGGTCGCCTCGTCGTGGGCGGGTGGCCCGGGGCGTTCGAGCAGGATCTCCTTCGGGTCGCCGGGCACGCGCACGGTGAGCCAGCGCATCGGCCCGAACATCAGGTCGGCGCTCACCTCCAGACCCAGCACGTCGACGTAGAACTCCCGTGCCCGGTCCTGGTCGAGGACGAACACGGACGAGAGGTTGTTGCGCACCAGCATCGAGGTCTCCTGCAGGTCGGGGGAGGGCCCGGCCAGCCTAGGGAGCCACGGCCGCACGCGCTTCTCCGGAACTGACCGGTCGTTCCCAGCGCATCGCGAAAGACGACGGAGCCGGCCCCGGCCACGGTGGGGCGACGGCGCGGTACCTGCTGGGGGACTGCCCGACGACCTCGCGGAACATCCGGCTGAACGTGCCCAGGCTGGTGAAGCCCACCTCCAGGCACACGTCGGTGACGCTGTGCTCGCCGGTGCGCAGCAGGAACATCGCCCGCTCGACCCGACGGCGCTGGAGGTAGTGGTGCGGGGTCTCGCCGAACACCCGTCCGAACTCTCGGATGAAGTGTGACGGCGCCATCACCGCGACCGCCGACAGCCGGGCGATGTCGAGCGGGTCGGCGTAGCGCCGGTCCATCAGGTCGCGGGCCCGGAGCAGGCGCCGGTGCACGTCCTCGGTCGCCTCGCCCATCCCGGCACGCTACCGCGGGGAGTCCGCCGCCCGCGGTACGCCGATCGTCGAGGCGCCGCTGGCATACCCTTGACCTGATGTCCGCCCACACTCCCACCCCTGCCACCGACGACCCGTCGCGCGTGATCGAGACCGTCGTCGAGAAGTACGAGCCCGAGATCGTCGAGCTCCGCCGTGACCTGCACGCCCATCCCGAGCTGTCGTGGGCCGAGGAGCGCACCTCCGCACTGGTGGCCCTGCGGCTGGAGGAGGCCGGCTTCGCCGTGACCCGTCTCCAGGGCAGCGGAGTGATCGCCGAGCTCGGCACCGCCGGGCCGCTGATCGCCCTGCGCGCCGACCTCGACGCGCTGCCCGTCGAGGACCGCACCGACGACCCCTGGGCCAGCACCGTGCCCGGCGTCGCGCACGCCTGCGGTCACGACGTGCACACCGCAGCCCTCGTGGGCGCCGGCCTGGCGCTCGCCGAGCTGCACCAGCGGGGGCTGCTGCCCTGCAGGGTGCGGCTGCTCTTCCAGCCAGCCGAGGAGGTGATGCCCGGTGGCGCGCTGCGACTGCTGGAGCGTGGCGCCCTCGCCGGGGTGAGCAGGGTCTTCGGGCTGCACTGCGACCCGGGGCTCGACGTCGGCGAGGTCGGCCTCCGGTTGGGTCCGCTCACCGGGGCCGCCGACGCCCTCCAGGTGGTGCTCAGCGGGGGTGGTGGCCACACCTCGCGACCGCACCTGACCCAGGACCTCACCTTCGCGCTCGGCACGCTGGTGACCCAGCTGCCGGCCGCGCTCTCCCGCAGGCTCGACCCGCGTGCCGGGCTGAGCCTGGTGTGGGGACTGATCCAGGCCGGGTCGGCCCCCAACGTGATCCCGGCGACCGGCCGCGCGGCGGGCACGGTGCGGATGCTCGACGCCCGCACCTGGGAGGAGTCCGAGGCCCTGGTGCGGGAGCTGGTCGGCCAGATCCTCACGCCGTACGGCGTGAGCGCGGAGGTCAGCTACCAGCGTGGCGTGCCACCGGTGGTCAACGAGCCGGGCGCCACCCGGGTGCTCGGGGAGGCCATCGAGCGGGTGCTGGGTCCCGCCGGCCACGTGTCCACCCAGCAGAGCCTCGGTGGCGAGGACTTCGGCTGGTACCTGCACGACGTGGCCGGGGCGATGGCCCGGCTCGGGACCCGGGCGCCGGGCGGCCCGACGTACGACCTGCACCAGGGCAACCTGCGCATCGACGACCGGGCCGTGTCGATCGGCGCGAAGGTGCTCGCGGAGGCGGCGGTGCTGGGGTCCGGCGACGATCTCGGCGGAGTATTGGTCACCGACAGGTAACAACCCGGGAAAACCTGCGGTACGGGCTATGGGCGGCGGGTGCTTACGACTAGGGTGACGCGATGCGTGCCCAGCAAGGGTGCGCGCTTTACCCAAAACTTTCAGGAGGGCGCCGTGAAGAAGACGGCACGTATGGCAGCGGTGGTGGGCATCGCCTGCCTCACCTTGGCGGGCTGCGGCAATCGCAACGACACCACGAGCAGCGACACGACGCCGACCGCGTCGGACTCGGCGACCGTGTCGGAGTCGCCCTCGGCCGCCGTCACGCCGATCGACTTCAAGGCCTGCATGGTCTCGGACTCGGGCGGGTTCAACGACAAGTCGTTCAACCAGACCTCGCACGACGGCCTGGTCAACGCGGCGACGGACCTCGGCGTGACCACGGCCGAGGTGGAGTCGAAGGACCCCTCGGAGTTCGTCGACAACATCAACGCGCTGGTGCGGCAGAAGTGCAACAGCATCACCACGGTGGGCTTCCTGCTCGGTGACGCCACCCTGGCGGCCGCGAAGAAGAACCCGAAGATCGACTTCTCGATCGTCGACTTCGCCTACGACAAGGCCCCCAAGAACCTCAAGGGCCTGACCTTCAACACCGCGGAGCCCTCGTTCCTGGCCGGCTACATCGCCGCCGCCAAGTCCGAGACCGGCATCGTGGGCACCTTCGGTGGCCTCAACATCCCGACCGTGACCATCTTCATGACCGGCTTCGTGCAGGGCGTGGAGCAGTACAACTCCGACAACGGCGCGGACGTCAAGGTCATCGGCTGGGACCCCAAGAAGCAGAAGGGCTCCTTCACCAACGACTTCGAGTCCAAGAACAAGGGCCAGTCCACCGCCGAGGAGATGATCACGCAGGGTGCTGACGTGCTCTTCCCGGTCGCCGGTCCGGCCGGCCTCGGTGGCCTGCAGGCCGCCCAGGACAACAAGATCAAGGCGATCTGGGTCGACACCGACGGCTGCGTCTCGGCCGCTGAGTACTGCGACGTGCTGCTGACCTCGGTCATGAAGGGCATGGACGTCGCCGTCGAGCAGAGCATCAAGGACGGCATCGACAACACGTTCAACAACGACCTGTACGTCGGCACGCTGGACAACGGCGGCGTGGCACTCGCGCCGTACGGCCCCAACGCGGAGATCGACGCGGACCTGTCCGCCAAGATCGACGAGCGGAAGCAGGGCATCATCGACGGAACGATCAAGTTCGGCTGACCTTTCCGTCACGTAGGACCCGACAGGTCGGGGTGGGGGCTTCCCCACCCCGACCTGTCTCATGTCATCCTGTTGCCCACACTCGGGGTGGGGGAACACATCTGGTGCACAAGGGAGTGCGATGAAGCTGGAGATCCGGGGGCTGACCAAGCGGTTCGGCTCGTTCGCCGCCAACGACGGCATCGACCTCACCATCGAGCCCGGCGAGATCCACTGCCTGCTCGGTGAGAACGGCGCGGGCAAGTCGACACTGATGAACATGCTCTACGGGCTGCTCTCGCCGACCGAGGGCCAGATCCTGGTCGACGACGAGCCGGTGGTCTTCGCCACGCCCGGTGACGCGATGGCCGCCGGAATCGGCATGGTGCACCAGCACTTCATGCTGGTGCCCGTCTTCACCGTCGCGGAGAACGTCATGCTCGGACGGGAGAAGACCAAAGGGTTCGGAGTCCTCGACCGAGGTGCCGCCGGCGACCTGGTCCGCGACCTCTCCACGCGCTATGGCCTGGCCGTCGACCCCGATGCGCTCATCGAGGACCTCCCGGTCGGAGTCCAGCAGCGGGTCGAGATCATCAAGGCGCTGGCCCGTGACGCCCGCTGCCTGATCCTCGACGAGCCCACGGCCGTCCTCACGCCACGCGAGATCGACGAGCTCCTCGGCATCATCCAGGCCCTGAAGGCCG
>JBBQRV010000288.1:0-4016 GCA_038214475.1 Propionibacteriales bacterium
GGCTGATCTGGCGCACACGCGCTCGTCAGTTCAGGCGTGGTGATCGCAGAGGGGCGGGTGTGCGTCCTTGTTACCCGGGCCGTGAGTCAGTTCACGGCTGCTTGAGGACGGCGGACGGGCGGTGACGGAGCGTGCATGGTGGGGTCAAGTTCTACCGCGGCTCGGCCGGCGCCGCGCGCACCTACGTCGAGGCCGACCGCTCCCGGGCCGACGACTACTACCTCGCCGAAGGCACCGGCCTGGCCGAGCGCTACGTGGCCACGCCCACGCCCGAGGGGGGTACGCCGGGGGTACGCCCCCCGTACCGCCCCCCGTACGGAGGGGTCTCTCACGCAGGAACGCTGGACGGGCCGGCCTACGAGCGGTGGGTCGCTGGGTACGACGTCGAGACCGGAGCGCCGAAAGGTCGGCTGCGTCAGGACGCCCGCGGTCTGCGGTTCGTCGAGGTCGTAGTCAACGGCCCGAAGACTTGGTCACTGGCCGCGGCCCTGCACCCCGAGATCGCGGCTGCCTACGACCAGGCCCAGAACAAGGCGGCCGCAGAGATCATCGACTGGTTGGCTGAGCACGCCACCACCCGGGTCGGGCCGAGGGGCCGACAGGTTCAGGTCCCGGTCGAGCAGCTCGAGGCCGCTGTAGTGAGCCACTACACGTCCCGTGCCGGCGACCCGCACCGTCACCTCCACCTGCAGATCAACGCCCGCGTCTTCGCGGCCGGTGGCTGGCGGGGGCTGCACTCGGTCGGTGTCGTCGACAGCATCGAGGCGATCAACGGGATCGGCCACGCCGCGGTGATGTGTGACCCCGAGTTCCGCGACGTGCTAGCCACGCACGGGTACACCCTCGACCCCGAGACCGGTGAGATCGCCCAGCTGACGCCGTACGCCGGGTCCTTCAGCGCCCGAGCCGCGCAGATCACCCGCAACATCGACCGCTACGAAGCGCAGTGGCGCAGCGAGCACCCTGGTGAGGAGCCCGGGCCGACGTTGCGGCGGACCTGGGACCGCCGGGCGTGGTCACAGGCCCGGCCCGACAAGGTCGCACCCGTGAGCGGGGACCAGCTCCGGGCGCAGTGGGTCGAGGAACTGCACCAGCTCGGCTTCACCGCCCCGACCGTAGGAGTGGAACAACGTAGCGTCGCGATCGGTCGGGTCAACCGGGACGCGGTGGCCGACCTGGCGCTCTCGCGGCTGGGGGCACGCAGGTCGAGCTGGAACGCAGCCGACATCCGCGGCGAGGTCGAGCGGATCATCGCGGCCGTCGACGTCGTGGCACACGCTCCAGTGCGCCACGAGCTGGTCGAGGACCTGACTGAGCGCACCGTGGCCCGCAGTGTGCCGCTGCTCGGGCGTGACGACGTACCCGAACACGTCCGGGCGCTGACCTCGCGCGAGGTGCTCGACGTCGAGGCCGACCTGATCGCACGGCTCACAGCCCGCGCCGAGCAGCCCGCGACCAGCGCTCAGGTCGGCACCGCGGTCGGGCGACGTCACCACCTCGACCAGACCCAACGCCAGGTCGTTGCCGCACTGGGTGGCACCGCACAGCTCCTGCTCATCGAAGGAGCGGCCGGTGCCGGCAAGACCACCACCCTGGCCGCCGCTTACGAGCTGCTCGAGATGCAGCACACCCGGATGGTGGTGGTGACCCCGACGCTGAAGGCAGCACGGGTCGCCGAGGAACAGCTGGGAACGTTCGCGTTCACCAGTGCCTGGCTGGTCCACCAGTACGGCTTCCGCTGGGACGAGGACGGCCGCTGGTCCCGCGACGCGGTCCCGCGCGAGGAGCTGTCCGCGCCCGCGCGGCTGATGCCCGGCGACCTCCTGCTCGTCGACGAGGCCGGCATGCTTGACCAGGACGTGGCACGCGCCCTGCTCACCATCGCTGATGAGAGTCACGCACGTGTCGCGTTCGTGGGGGACCGCCATCAGCTGCCGGCCGTCGGCCGCGGCGGTGTCCTCGACCACGCAGCCCGCTGGGCGCACCCGGAGGCGTGCCTCGAGCTGGAGACCGTGCACAGGTTCACCGATCCCGAGTACGCCGACCTGACCTTGCTGATGCGCACCGGGCAACGTCCCGGTGAGGTCTTCGACGAGCTGCACGCGCGTGGGCTGATCAACATCCACCCCACCGAGGTCGAACGGCTCGCCGTACTCACCGAGGTCGACGGAACGATCATCGCCGACACCCGCGAGCAGGTCGCCGCGCTCAACTCCGCGATCCGAGACCAGCGGCTCGCCACCGGCCAGACCAGCCCCGCCGGGGCGGTGACCACCCAAGCCGGCGAGCGACTCGGGATCGGCGACCTTATCGCCACCCGACGCAACGACCGCGACCTTGGGGTGGCCAACCGAGACCACTGGACGGTGACCGGCGCCGACGACCGCGGCGGACTTCTGGTCCAAGGGCGCGGTGGCGCACGGAGCCTTCCCGCGGGCTACGTCCGCGAACACGTCGAGCTCGCCTACGCCACCACCGTCCATGGCGCCCAGGGCGACACCGTCGACCAGGCGCACCTGCTCATCGGTGAGGCCACCGGCGCCGCCGCGGCGTACGTCGGGATGACCCGCGGCCGACACCACAACACCGCCCACCTCGTCGCCGACACCATCGAAGACGCCCGCGCCCAGTGGGTCGACGTCTTCAGCCGCGATCGTGCCGACCTCGGACCCGCCCACGCCGCCGACACCGCAGCCGAGGACATCGACCGCTACGGACCACAGGCACCTCACGACATCGAGCCGGACGTCCGTACTACGCAAGGTGGTCCACGCCGTCCACCCGAACCCGTCCGGGCCGCGCCCCCTCCGTCGACCGTCCCTCGATAACGAGAAGTGACGAAATCCCGCGCACGTGATCGCTCGAGGCTCACGTCCTGCCCTTGGTCACCACAGGCGGACAAACGACGACGAGTTAGGAAGTGGCGCCATGAACCCGATCGAGATCCCTGACGACTGGGACGACCGAGGACTGATCACCTTCGAAGAGTTCTGCGAACTCATCCGCACCCCACAACACACCGCTCGAGACGGGCGCCAACGCGGCATTGGACCCCGTTGGGCACGCTTCAACGGCTGCGGCCGCCTCAACATCACCGTCGCCGAGGCTCGCCGCTTCCTCTCCTCGCCCACAGGCACGCGGGTGAGGGTGCGTTCCGATGGCTGAGCGACGCGCCATCCCCGTCTATCTGAGCCTCGAGGAGGCAGCCGAATCCATGTCGGTGTCGGTCAAGACGATCCGTCGCTGGATCGCAGCTGGCACGCTTCCGGCGTACCGCTGTGGCAAGCGGGCCATCCGGATCAAGCTCGTGGACCTGGAGGCCGCGCCTCGGCAAATCCCGTCAGCGCGGTGGTGACACGACATAACGACGAGTCGACGGTGATCGATTGTCCGTCGTGATCGAAACCTCCGATGTCTAGCACCCGGCCAAGCAACGCTCGGTTTATGCCGCTACGAGGAGGACAGAGTGCTCCTGGACGTTTCGATGAGCGACCAGATGTTCAGCATGATTGACAGATCAAGCGCGAATGAGGCGCAGCGACGTTGCTCCTGATCCGTCCGATGCCGGCGGCTGCCAGGAGCGCCTTGACTGCCCAATGCGAAGCCGCTTGTCTGGTGCCGAGTCGAGGTGACCAGTGGGCCCAGTCTGCCGCGGACGCCAGACATCACGGTCTCGACGAGAAGCGTGGAAGCTCCACAAAGCTGGTGGTCGAGGAGGCAGCACACGGCCCGAGGAACGCACGGCCGGGGCCGGGGACAGGGCCAGCCGTCCAACCCGTCGAGGCAACCAAGGCGTCCGGATGCAGCTAAGTTCTTCCCAGTAGCTTCTAGGGGAAGGGCGGCACATTCGTGGAGTCGCAACTGGTGTCTGTAGAACAGCTCCGGCTGGATCCGGACAATCCTCGGCTACCTGAGGCGATCATCGGCAAACCGCAGTCTGAGCTGCTCAGGTGGCTGAATCTCGAAGGCGTTCTAAACGAGCTCGCGTCCTCAATGGTGACTAATGGGTTCTTTCC
>JBBQRV010000289.1:0-4009 GCA_038214475.1 Propionibacteriales bacterium
GGCCGGGTTGTTCCCCTCGAGCTTGGCGAGCAGCACGTTGCCGCGGCGTTCGTTCTCCGGCCCCGGCAGGCGCTGCAGACGCACCAGTGGGGTGTCGCCGATGACGTCCTCCATCGTGGGGTACGCCGGAGGGTTGCTCACACGCCGGAGTCTACGGCGGCGCACGCCGAAGAATCGCAGCCGACTGCTCGACCCCGGCTCGAGGTGAACCTGCGTCTCTTCAGCCGCGTGTCGACCGCCAAATATCGGGTGATGTGCGCTGCGAATTGATGGGACAGGTGCTCCTGCCCTGGGGGCTGACTATCCGCTCTTGGCGATGCGGACCGCGACGCTGGTCGTGCCCTCGTTGCGGAACTCGTAGCCTGGGAGGCCCTGTACGTCTCGCACGACAGCGAATAGAAACACGAGCAGGCCGAAGTGTTGACCTCGGTCTTGGTGACCGTTCCGCTGTACGCCTCGCACGACAGCGAATAGAAACCAGGCGACAACGAGTGCGCCATCATGAGCGAAGGTTCCGCTGTACGTCTCGCACGACAGCGAATAGAAACGGGTTCTTGGCGGGGACGGACTGGACAGCCGCGTACACCTTGCGCTGGCGTCTCGCCCGACAGCGAGTAGAAGCATGTTCGCTGCTGCCACCTGAGCGGCCACGGCCTGCGAGTAGGAGGTCGAGGCCCGGGCAGGGCATGTCGGCGCCGCGCGGTTGAATCAGGCCCGGTAGACAACGAGACAGAAGATCATCAGCCCGTCGCCGGGCCCGGGACGGTCAGGAGGGGTGACATGGGAGCAGTCGGACACCGAGGCGGACCGGCCCTGGGCGAGTTCCTGGCGGCGCTGCACGACCGAACGCTGGGCCTGTCGCGGGAGGATCTCCTGGCGGTCCTGGTCGGCCACGCCGAACGGCTGCCGGTGCCGGATCGCCAGGCCTTCCTCGACATCTTCCCCGACCCCGCGGCCGCGCCGACCCCGCCGGCAGTGGCCTCGACGGCCGACCTGGTGGCCGGGATCGACGCGTTCGCGGCCCGGGTCGCCGCCGGGGAGTACACCGATGACGAGGGGTACCAGTGGGACGGCTACCGGTGGGCGGACGAGGAGGCCGCGACCTGGGTCCCCGACGCCGACGCGCTGTTTGCCGCGGTCGGCGAGGTGTTCGTGGCGGGCGATCTCGACACCGCGGGGGCGGCATACGTGCGGCTGTTGGCGCCGTTCGGCCTCGGTGGGGGCGATGGCTGGTCGCTGGAGCTGTGGGAGCTGGAGTCGACCGACGTGCCCGAGACGTTGGCCCGGTACCTGCGCTGCGTGTATGAGGCCACCGCGGTCGAGGCCCGGGCCGTTGCCGTGCACCGGGCCAACCTGGACCTGCCCAGCCACGGGACGCTGACCCTGGCCGAACTGTCGGGGACCCGCCGGGAGTCGTTGCCCGGCCTGGACGCCTTCCTGCCGGGCTGGATCGAGTGCCTGCTGACCGAGACCGGGCAACCGCCGCTGCCGCAGCGCGTCCTGCTGCTCGCCGAGGCCGCCACCTTGAGCGATGGCGTGGACGGGCTGGCCGACCTGGCCAGGCGCCCCGGATCGCACCAGGGCGGCATCGGCCTGGCCTGGGTCGACGCCCTGACCGCCGCCGGCCGGCAGGAGGGTGCGAGGGCAGCGGCCCGGGAGACCCTCGACCTGCCTGGTGTCGATGCCCGCCACCTGGCCGAGGCCGCCGACCGGCTCGCCGACCTGGAGGAGACCCTGGGCGACCCCGACGCCGCCGTGCAGGCCCGGCGACGCGCCTGGACCAGCGCACCCACCCGGCGACGGCTGCTCGCGATGGCCGCCACCAGTCAGGAGGCGGGCGTGCTGCCCGAGACCCTCGCCGCCGAGGCCGACGCCCTCACCGACACCGGGAATGCCGGCGGCGGCATTGGCCGGCTCGGCTGCGAGCTCCTGCTGCTCGCCGGCCGCGTCGACGAGGCGGCCGCCGCGCTGACCGGCGCCGACCCGCTCGGCTGGCACCACGCCGGTCACCCCGGCCCGGTCGTCCTGCCCGTCCTGTGGGCCGCCGTCCTCGGTAGCGCACCCGCGGCGGACGCCGGCCATCTCGGGCGGATGTTCGCCGACATCGACCTCGACCCCGCCGCTCTGCCCCGGTTCGACGGCTGGTCCGCTCTTGAGGACAGGTCGGACGCCACGGCCGACAGGCCCGAGCCCGCCGGCCCCACCCTGACGGCCCTGCTCGCCGACGCCATCCGTGGCCTGACCGCCGACGCCGAGCAGCGCGAGGGGTGGATGACCACGGCGGCCGCCGTGACGGACGCCAGGGTCAACGCGATCGTCTCCGGCAAGCACCGCGGCGCCTATGCCCGCGCCGCGTCCATGGCCCACGCGCACGCCGAGACCCTCGCCGGCCTCGACCGGGCGGCCCAGGCCAGCGCCTACCTCGCCGCCGTCCGCGCCCGCTTCCCCCGGCACGTGGCCTTCCGCGGCGAGCTCGACGACGCCGCCCGCACCTCCACCCTGGGGGCTCGACGCGCCAACCCGACCGGACGCTGACCCCGGAGCACACCCTCGGCCCGCACGGGCGGGGCCGTAGGGTGGGCGCCGTGAGGACGACCAGGCTGCGGGTGAGGCTGCGGGACGTGGAGCCGCCAGTGGTGCGCATCCTCGACGTCCCGAGCGCCGCGACCCTGCCCGAGCTGCACGAGCTACTGCAGGCCGGCATGGGCTGGACCGACAGCCACCTGCATCAGTTCGAGGCCGGCCAGACCCGCTACGGCATACCCGACCCCGACGTCGCCGCCGACGACCCCGACCTGCGCGACGAACGCTCCGCCACCCTGCGTGACCTCCCGGCCACGTTCGGCTACCTCTACGACTTCGGCGACAGCTGGCACCACGACATCGAGAACCTCGGCCCGGGCGGACCCGAACCCGGATGCGTCGACGGGTCGGGCGCCTGCCCACCGGAGGACTGCGGCGGATCCGCCGGGTACGAGGAGTTCCGGGAGGCGATCGCCGACCCGACCCACCCCGAGCACGAGCACCAGCGCTCCTGGGCCGGGCCGTGGACCGACGCCCACGACCGCGAGGCCACCGACACCTTGGTCCGGGCCGCCGTCGGGCGGGTCCCCGGCAGCGTCCACCTCCTGCTTGGTCTGCTCGACGGCGGCGTCAGGCTCACCCCCGGCGGCCGGCTCCCGAGGGTCCTGGTGCGTGCTGTCCAGGCCGAACGCCCCACCTGGTCCCCGCTGGACCGGCCCGCCTCCATCGAGGAGGACCTCCCGCCGCTGGCCGCGCTGCACGACCTGCTCCGCGGCGCCGGCCTGGTCCGGCTGGCCCGCGGCGTCCTGACCCCGACCAAGGCAGCCGCCGACGACCTGCACATCATCCGCAGGCTCCGCCAGGTGCTCGAGCCGGACAGCTTCGAAGACGTGCTCATCGGCGTCACCGCCGCCCGGCTCGCCGCCAACGGCCCGGCCACCAGCGCCGACCTCGCCGAGGCCGCCCTGCCCTGGTTGGACCGGTGGGCCATCGGCGGGCGCCCGGTCACCACCGACGACATTCGCCGCCAACTGCGCTATGCCGCCCTGCTCATGGCGGCTCTCGACCTCGCCGACCGCGGCACCGGCATGCGCTCGGACACCTGGCGCCCCGGACCCTCGGCCACCACCCTGCTACCCCGCGCCACCGCCCTGGCCCACCACTTCCGCCAGTGGGCCGACAGCGACAGCTGACCTTCCCGGGTCAGGGCTCGGGCGTCGACCCGGGTAGCCACGTAGAGGCCCTCCGGGCGCCACGACATGCCACAGAGCCCCTCGGCGCCACCCGCCGAGGAGCACATCGGGTGGTTCCGGTTCCGGACGCCCTCAGGACGCAGCGGCGTCAAACTTAGTGGTCTCGCTCGTAAGTTCGTCGGGGGTCAGGTCCATGCGGTGGGGTCGCCCAGGTAGAGGCCGCAGGCGCAGTCCAGGGCGTCTTCAGGGGTTCCAGCGGTCAGGCCGCTGGGTAGCACGGAGTCTTGGTAGCC
>JBBQRV010000290.1:0-3988 GCA_038214475.1 Propionibacteriales bacterium
GTGGGACTGGCGGCCCGCCTCGACCTGCACCTGGAGGGCTATCTGGGCCTGCGCGCGATGAAGCCGCCGACGCCGTACCTCCACAACGGCGCGCTCCTGTGAGCCGGGCCCGGCGCTCCGGCGCCCGACTAGGATGGGCCCCATGACCACGATCGACCTGCCCCTCCTCCCCCTCGGCAAGGGCACGGACCTCACCTCCGAGCGCGGCGTGGAGTGTCCCGGTGACCTGCCGGCGGCCTCCGACCCGGCCCTGGTGGAGCGGGCCCGGGCCGCGAAGGAGGCGCTCGGAGCGCGGCTGTTCGTGCTCGGGCACCACTACCAGCGCGACGAGGTCATCCAGTTCGCCGACGTGACCGGCGACTCCTTCAAGCTGGCCCGCGACGCGGCCGCCCGCCCCGAGGCGGAGTACATCGTCTTCTGCGGCGTGCACTTCATGGCCGAGTCGGCCGACATCCTCACCGGCCCCAGCCAGAAGGTGATCCTGCCCGACCTGGCCGCCGGCTGCTCGATGGCCGACATGGCCCGGCTGGCCCAGGTCGAGGACGCCTGGGACGGGCTGGTCGACGCCGGCGTGGCGGACAGCGTCGTCCCTGTCACCTACATGAACTCCTCGGCCGACATCAAGGCCTTCTGCGGCAAGCACGGCGGCGCGGTCTGCACGTCGAGCAACGCCGATGTCGCCCTCGAGTGGGCCTTCGAGCAGAAGTCCGGCCTGGACGGCGGCGCCAAGGTGCTCTTCCTGCCCGACCAGCACCTGGGGCGCAACACCGCCGTGCTGAAGATGGGCCTGACCCTCGACGACTGCGTCGTGTGGGACCCGCGCCAGCCGCTCGGTGGCAACACCCGCGAGCAGCTGCAGGCCGCGAAGATGATCCTGTGGAAGGGGCACTGCTCGGTACACGGCCGGTTCTCCGAGGCCGTGGTCGACGAACTGCGCGCCCGGATCCCCGACGTGCACATCCTGGTGCACCCCGAGTGCACGCACGAGGTGGTCCTCAAGGCCGACCTGGTGGGCTCCACGGAGTTCATCATCAAGACCATCGAGGCCGCACCCGCCGGCTCGAGCTGGGCGATCGGCACCGAGCTCAACCTGGTCAAGCGGCTGGCCGCTGCCCATCCGGACAAGAACATCGTGTTCCTCGACAAGAACGTCTGCTACTGCTCGACGATGAACCGGATCGACCTGCCGCACCTGGTGTGGGCGCTCGAGTCGCTGGTGGCGGGCCACGAGGTCAACGTGATCTCGGTCGATCCCGACACCGAGCACTGGGCCGCCATCGCGCTGCAGCGGATGCTCGACCTGCCGGGCAAGTCGCACCGCGACTGACCAGGGGCAGTAGGGCCCTCGACTGTTCAGTCGCAGTAGTCCCTCGACTGTTCAGTCGCAGTAGTCACAGTGCCCGGAGGCGGGCAGCGCGGTGAAGCACCGGTCACAGATCCTGAGGGCCGCCTCGACCTTGACCACCCGCGGAGTGCTCGCGGCGGCCTTGCGAGGTGCCCGCGTCGTGCCGGCGGCGGCCCGGCTGCTGCGGGCCCGCTCCGGCACCGGTGGGCGCGCCGGTTCCCCACCCCCGGGGGGCAGGTCGGCGCCGTGCCGCCGGTAGCACTCGAGCCGCTCCTGGGCGGCGTGCTCCTCAGCATCGCCGACCCGCTCCCCGCGCACGGTGAGCACGGTGTCGGCGTACCACTCCCCCATCGCACCACCGGCGGTGACGCACAGTGAGTTGAGCAACGGCTCACGGCGGCGCTCGCAGTCGACGGCGACCCGGTAGAGCACGTCGCCGATCCACTGGTGCACCGCCTGCCGGGTGCGGACCCGGCTGCGCTCCTGCACCGCGTCGGCCAGGGCCTGGGCGGTGACCACCGCGTGGTACTCCTCCGCGGCGTCGGCGAGCACGTGCCGAGCCGCCAGTGCCCAGGTCTCCCGCGCCGCCTCGCTGCCGATCGTGGCTGCCTGGATCCACGGGACGTCGTTCATGGGCCCACGGTACAAGTCGCCCCGGTCGTGCGGTCCGGGCAGGTGCCGGCGAGGTGACCGCGCGGTGTCGGTGCCGGGCAGCACACCTAGGCGGTGCCCTCCAGGCCCGGAGCCCCCCACAGGGCCATCCACCTCGACAGCTCCTTCTCCATCGGGAGCTCACCCGCCAGCTGGTCCCGGATCTGGATCTCGAGGAGGTTGTCGCGCGTGTGCTCGCCGGTGGGGGCGAACGGGTAGAACGTGCCCTGCTTGTAGAGGTAGACCAGCCCGACGTGCCGGCCCGCGGCGTCGACGAAGGGCACCATCGAGCACAGCAGTCCGGATCCGAACCCCTGTTCCTCGAGCACCACGTTGACCGCGTGCAGGTCGGTGCACAGCGCCGAGACGTCGTCGTGCCGGGTCACCAGCCAGGTGAACCCGAAGGAGTCGGTGCTGCGCTCGACGTCCGGGCCGTCGTCGTCGGCGTCGAGCAGCGCAACGATGTCGGCCTGGGTCTGTACCGCTGCCGCACCCTCGGCGGCCCGGTAGCAGACAGCCCCGCTCCCGGTCGGCCTGAAGCCGGCCGCCGTCTCCAGGGTGATCGCCGCGTTGGGCAGCCCGAAGAGGGCGTCGAGCTGTGCCGGCCGGGGCCGGTTCCTCCCGAGGAACGCGTCGACGAGTCTCATCGCGGCTCAGGGGGTGGGGCGGCCCAGCTCGGCGGCGATCCGCGCGAGCTGCTCGAGGCGTTGCTCGAGGGAGGGATGGGTCGAGGTCAGCGTCTTCAGGGTGGCCCCGCTGATGGCCGGGGCGATGAAGAACGCGTTCATCGCGCTGCTGGCGCGCAGGTCCTTCTGGGGGATGGCAGCCATCTCACCGGTGATCTTCTGCAGCGCGGACGCCAGCGCACCGGGCTTCTGGGTGAGGTAGGCGCCCGAGCGGTCGGCGCACAGCTCGCGGTAGCGGCTGAGCAGCCGCATCAGCACGAAGCTGATCGCGTAGACGACCAGGCTGACTGCGAGGGCGATCAGGAAGGCCGGGGCGCCCCCACCGTTGTTGTTGTTGCGGCTGCCTCGACTGAACAGTCCGAAGCCGCCGTACTGGGCGCCTCGGGTGAGCATGCCGGCGACGATCCCGGCCGACGAGGCCAGCGTCATCACCAGCACGTCGCGGTGGGCGACGTGCGACAGCTCGTGGGCCAGCACCCCCTCGAGCTCGTCGGAGTCGAGGCGGTGCAGGATGCCGGTGGTGACGCAGACGACGGCCCGGTTGGGCGAGCGCCCCGTCGCGAACGCGTTGGGCAGGGCGGTGTCGGCGATCCCCACCCGGGGCTTGGGCATGTCGGCGAGCTGGCAGAGCCGGTCGATCATGCCGTGCAGCTCCGGGGCCTCCTCGGGGGTGACCTCGCGGGCGCGCATCGCCCGCATCGCCACCTTGTCCGAGCTCCACCACTGGTAGAACGCGATCCCGATGCCGATCAGCCCGATGATCGGGGCGTACGCCGGCTGCCAGTACATCAGCCCGACGACCACCGCGACGAAGAGTCCGCCCAGCAGGAACATGACCAAGGTCATCCGGGCGGTCAGCCCGGTGTCCTTGATGAAGCGGGTGGCCATCTGGTCTCCGGTCAGGCCGGCGCGGAGCCGGGGATGAGCCCGTCGTCGGAGAGCAGCTCGCGCACCTCGTCGAGGGTCGCGTCGGCCGGGGGCAGGATCGCGTCGGACTCGTCGAGGGCCGCGTCGTCGTGGGGGGTGCTGGCCGCACGGACACCCTCGAGCAGGGCCACCAGCGCGGCCTCGAAGGCCACCTGGTCACCGGCCGCGACCGCGCGCTCCACCTCGGCGTCGAGCACGTTGACCTGGTCGACGGCCTCGTCGGGGAGGTCGAACTGTCCCTCGCCCAGGATGCGCACGATCATGACTGCTGGCCCTTCTCGTCGGGGGACTCTTCGGCCGCGGGATCATCGGTCGCGGGGGTCTGCGAAGCCTCGATCGCGGGGGCGCTCCTGCTCTTGAGGGCAGCGAGCTCGGACTC
>JBBQRV010000291.1:0-3930 GCA_038214475.1 Propionibacteriales bacterium
TCACCGAGACGGCGCACGAGCGTCTCGCCACCTTGGCTCAGCACTCCGACCTCGGTGGCGGCATGGCGATCGCCATGAAGGACCTCGAGATCCGCGGTGCCGGCAACCTGCTCGGCGGTGAGCAGTCCGGTCACATCGCCGACGTCGGCTTCGACCTCTACGTGCGGCTCGTCGGGGAGGCGGTGTCGGAGTTCAGGGGCGACGCCGGACCGGAGGAGTTCCAGGAGGTCCGCATCGAGCTGCCCGTCGACGCGCACCTCCCGCACGACTACATCCCCAGCGAGCGGCTCCGGCTGGAGATGTACAAGCGGTTGGCCGAGGTCCGCGAGGACGACGACGTCGACCTCCTGCACGACGAGCTGGTCGACCGCTACGGCCCGACCCCGGAGCCGGTGGCCAGCCTGCTGCAGGTGGCCCGGTTCCGCGGGCGGGCCCGCCGTGCCGGCATCTCGGAGGTCACGATCGCCGGCAAGCACGTGCGCTTCGCACCCGTGGTGCTGCCCGATTCGCGGGTGGTGCGGCTCCAGCGCCTGCACCCCAGGAGCCTGGTCAAGGAGCCGGTGAAGACCATCCTGGTGCCGCGCCCGCAGACCGCTGTGGTGGGCGGGCAGTCCATCACCGGCATGGCTTTGCTTGAATGGGCCCGCACCGTGATCGATGTCGTCATCGATCCGACCGATGGAGGAGCAGCACAGTGACCCGCACCCGCACCCGGCTCGCCGCCCAGGCCGTCACGGCCGTGTTCGCCCTCGGGGCACTCGCCGGCTGCTCCGGGCTGCACCCCGGCGTGGCCGCGGAGGTGGGGGACCGCACGATCAGCGGCACCCGCGTCGACGAGCTCGCCGGCGACGTGTGCACCACGCTCAAGTCCGACCCGCGCCTGCTCGGCGACGGCTACGCGCGCTCCACGCTGCTGCAGTACGTCGTCCAGGGGTTCGTGATGCGCTCGATCGCCGAGCAGATGGCGCAGGAGTACGGCGTCTCGAACACGACCGGCTACGCGTCCGCGGTCGACCAGATCCGGACCCAGTTCGCCTCCCTCGACCCCGACCTGCTCGACCAGGTGCTCGACACCTGGTCGGCGTCGGACTACTTCGTCGACATCGTCACCGAGATCGGCAAGCAGGAGCTGGTCAAGGGCGGCACGGCCACGCCGGCGGCCCAGGACTCCACGGCCAAGGGCATCGAGCTCGCCCAGGCGTGGGAGGCCGACCACGACATCGCCATCGACCCGCGGTTCCCCGACCTCACCCTCACCGACACCAACTTCCAGCGCACCGCCGACCACACGGCGTTCGCGGTCAGCGAGATGGCCAAGCAGGCTGCCGCAGACCAGCCAGACGCCGCCTGGGTGAAGTCGCTGCCACCGGCGCAGCGGTGTGGCTGAGCGTCCTGACGGCGACCCCCTGGTCGAGCTGATCGGGGTGATGGCCCGGTTGCGCGCGGAGTGCGACTGGAAGGCCGCCCAGGACCACCGGTCACTGGCGCGACACCTGCTGGAGGAGACCCACGAGACCCTCGAGGCGATCGACGAGGGTGCCTCGTCGGGAGACTGGACGCACCTGCGCGAGGAGCTGGGCGACCTGTTGCTCCAGGTCTACTTCCACGCCGCGATCGCGGCTGGGCGCGGAGACTTCGACATCGACGACGTCGCCGGCGACCTGCTCGCCAAGCTGGTACGGCGCAACCCGCACGTCTTCGGCGACGCCGAGGCGACCGGGGCGGCCTCGGTCAACGAGCTGTGGGAAGCGGTGAAGGCGGCCGAGCGACCCCGGACGTCGGTGCTCGACGGCATCCCGCCCACCCTCCCGGCGCTGCTCAGGGCCGACAAGGTGCTCGACCGCCTCGCCCGCCGAGACGCCGAGGTCGCGCTCCCCGAGGACGACGGGATCGGTGCCCGGCTGCTGCGGGTGGTGGTCGACGCCCGCGAGCTGGGCGTCGACCCCGAGCAGGCCCTCCGCGACGCCGTGGCGAGCCTCCTCGACGACCCGCCAGAGGGTCGGCCCGACACCCGGCCCGACACCCGACCCGACACCCGGCCCGACACCCGGCCCGACACTCAGCCCGGCGCGCGGCCTGTCGTGTAGCGGATGCCGAGGCGCAGGTGCGCCAGCCCGTCCGCGCCCCGATGGGTGTCGAGCTCCTCGTCGATGCGGGCCAGGATCTCGGGATGGGTCGCGGGAGCTGCCGCTCCCCAGGCGCCGCGCAGCATCGAGCCCATCGACATCGCCCGCCACTGCTCGGCTCCGGTGAACGGGATGTCGAGCTCCACGGCGTCGGTGGTCACGTCGACGGCGCCCGCTCCGGCGAACAGTGCCTCGACGACCGCGTCGTCCTCGAAGCCGGGGTGCGGGCTCAGCGGCGACCTGCTCGCGCCGGCAGGGCCGGTGATCAGCGCGAGGATCCGGTGCCACGACTCGGGCCACTCCCGGAACGTGGAGATGCCGGCCCGGCCGCCGGGGCGCAGCAGCGAGACCCACCGGGCCAGCCCCTCGGCGGGCGACGGCAGGAAGAACAGCACCAGGGAGCCGCAGGCCAGGTCGTAGCCGCCGGATGGCAGGGCAGGGTCGGAGACGTCACCGATGCCGACCTGCACCTGCCGGAGCCCGCGGGCCCGCGCCTCGGCGCCGGTGAGCGACACCATCACCGGCGAGATGTCGAGCGCGTCGACGCGCCCGCCGGCACCCACCGCGTCGGCGAGGGCGAAGGTGGCCGCGCCCCGCCCACAGCCCAGGTCGGCCGCGCGCTCGCCCTCCTGGGGAGCCAGCACGTCGACCAGCCCCGCGGCGATCTGCCCGTAGTAGGGCACACCGGACTGGTCGTAGGACTCCGCCATCGCGTCGAAGGTGGCGGCCACGCCACCCGTGGTCGAGGTGGGTCGCCGCGCGTCGGAGGTCATCACGCGAGTATCGGCGCCCGGCATCGCGACGTCCACACCCCGGTGGGGCTGCCGCGCCGGACCCGGCCCCGGCGCTAGGCTGAGGTCGCCCCCAGTCGTCCCTGTCAGGAGCAGCACCGTGGCCGCCATCGAAGCCGTCAACGCCCGCGAGATCCTCGACTCCCGAGGCAACCCCACGATCGAGGTCGAGGTCGGACTCGACGACGGGTCGTTCGGCCGAGCCGCCGTGCCCAGCGGCGCCTCCACCGGTGCCTTCGAGGCGGTCGAGCTGCGTGACGGCGGGGAACGCTACCTGGGCAAGGGCACCCTCGACGCGGTGAAGGCCGTGCTGGAGGTCATCGCCCCCGCGGTCGAGGGCCTCGAGGCCGACGACCAGCGCCGCATCGACCAGGTGATGATCGACCTCGACGCCACGCCCAACAAGGCCAAGCTCGGCGCCAACTCGATCCTCGGTGTCTCGCTCGCGGCCGCGCACGCCGCCGCGGACTCCTCGGGCCTCCCACTGTTCCGCTACCTCGGCGGTCCCAACGCCCACCTGTTGCCGGTGCCGATGATGAACATCCTCAACGGCGGGTCGCACGCCGACTCCAACGTCGACGTCCAGGAGTTCATGATCGCGCCGATCGGCGCCCCCACCTTCCGGGAGGCGGTCCGCCCGGGCGCCGAGGTCTACCACGCCCTCAAGTCGGTGCTCAAGAAGAAGGGCCTGGCCACCGGGCTGGGCGACGAAGGGGGCTTCGCCCCCAGCCTCGACAGCAACCGGGCCGCACTCGACCTGATCGCCGAGGCGGTCGCCGCGGCCGGGCTCACCCTGGGCACCGACATCGCGTTGGCCATGGACGTGGCGGCGAGCGAGTTCTTCTCCGACGGCACCTACGCCTTCGAGGGCAACCGCAAGAACGCCGACGAGATGGTCGCCTACTACGCCGACCTGTGTGCGGCGTACCCCATCGTCTCCATCGAGGACCCGCTGGACGAGGACGACTGGGCCGGCTGGACGGCGATGACCGACCTGCTGGGGGACAAGACCC
>JBBQRV010000292.1:0-3893 GCA_038214475.1 Propionibacteriales bacterium
TTCCGGGTGGGCTTGGGGCCGGGGGGGGGGGGTTTCATGCGGGTTTTGTCCTTGTGTTTTGGGTCGCCTCTGCGGGGTTGTTCCCACCAAAACCTCTCGGACTACCCCGCCGCCACCGCCATTTCGTACGACGCCCCGGCGTGCGTCTAGACTTGGCCGCTGCCCACCCGTCCCGCAGATCGAAGAGGCAACCGCGCGCATGGCAACCACGAACGACCTGAAGAACGGCATGGTGCTCAACCTCGACGGCCAGCTCTGGCAGGTCATCTGGTTCCAGCACCACAAGCCCGGCAAGGGTGGCGCGGTCGTGCGCACCAAGCTGAAGAACATCGAGTCGGGCAAGACCGTCGACAAGACGTTCAACGCCGACGTGAAGGTCGACGTGGCCAACGTCGACAAGCGCACCATGCAGTATCTCTACAACGACGGCACCTCCTACGTGTTCATGGACACCGGCACCTACGACCAGCTCGAGGTCACCCCCGACA
Organism: Propionibacteriales bacterium; assembly: GCA_038214475.1. Lineage (GTDB taxonomy): Bacteria > Actinomycetota > Actinomycetes > Propionibacteriales > Nocardioidaceae > Nocardioides. The sequence goes on from JBBQRV010000292.1 coordinate 489, forward strand.
TCGTCGGCGACGCCAAGAACTTCATGCTCGAGAACCAGGAGGCGATCGTCGCCACCAACGACGGCCGGGTGCTCTACATCGAGCTGCCCGCCTCGGTGGAGCTCGAGGTCACCTACACCGAGCCCGGACTCCAGGGCGACCGGTCCACCGGGGGCACCAAGCCGGCCACCGTCGAGACCGGCGCCACCGTGGCGGTCCCGCTGTTCATCACGACCGGCGAGCGGATCAAGGTCGACACCCGCGACTCGTCGTACCTCGGTCGCGTCAGCTCCTGATGTCGGCTCGTGGCAAGGCCCGCAAACGGGCACTCGACCTGCTCTTCGCCTCCGAGCTGCGCCGCGAGAGCCCGGTGGTGGCCCTCGACCGCGCGGTCGCCGACGGTGAAGGACCCACCAACGACTACACCGCGACCCTCGTGCGCGGCGTGGTGGAGCACCAGACGCGCATCGACGGCCTGCTCTCGGCGTACGCCCAGGGCTGGTCGCTGGAGCGGATGCCGGCGGTCGACCGCAACGTGCTCCGCCTCGGCGTCTGGGAGCTCCTGTACGCCGACGACGTGCCCGACGCGGTGGCCGTCAGCGAGGCCATGGTCCTGGTGCTCGACCTCTCCACCGACGAGTCCCCGAGCTTCGTCAACGGCGTGCTCGGCGGCATCGTGCGCGACAAGGCGACGCTGCCCGCCTGACCCTTCTCAGGGGTGGTGACGCACCGGTCGCGGTCTGGTTGACTGCGCGGGTGAGCGACATGAAGAGCAAGGCGGACGACCTCGGCCGGCAGGCAGACTCCAGCGACCTGATGGACCACGCGGTCCGGCTCGGCCTGGTGGCCTACGGCGTCGTGAACCTGATGGTCGGCTGGCTGGCGCTCCAGCTGGCGCTGGGCAACCACGACGGCAAGGCCTCGAGCTCGGGCGCGCTGCGCGAGCTCGCCCAGCAGTCCTTCGGGTCGGTGCTGATCTGGACGATCGCGGTCGGGATGTTCCTGCTGGTGCTCTGGCGTGGAGTCGAGGCGCTTGCCGGGCACCGCGACAGTGACGGCGGCGAGCGGCTGCGCAAGCGGCTCACCTCGGCCGGCAAGGGCGTGATCTACGCCGCGGTCGGCGTGAGCGCAGTCCAGATCGCGACCCACTCGGGTGGCTCGAAGGGCAAGTCCGGCAGCGACACGATGACCGCGAAGCTGATGGACCTGCCCGGCGGGCAGGCGATCGTGGTGATCGTCGGCCTGGCGATCATCGGCTACGGCGCCAGCCAGGTGTGGCACGCCTACACCGAGAAGTTCCGCAAGCACCTCGACAGCGAGGGCAACTCCGGTCAGGCCAGCCGCGCGTACGTCGTCTTCGGCAAGGTCGGCTACACCGCCAAGGGTGTCGCCGTGGGCCTGGTCGGCAGCCTGTTCGTGTACGCCGGCCTCACCCACTCCGCGAAGAAGTCCGGCGGGCTCGACGTGGCGCTGGCCAAGGTGCTCCAGGCGCCGCTCGGCCCGGTGCTGCTCGGGGCGATCGCGATCGGCATCGGCTGCTACGGCCTCTTCTGCTTCGCGCGGGCCCGGCACCTGTCGCGCTGAACCGACCTGATCCGACCCTCCCTGATCTGGCCGTGTCACTCCCGAGATGCAAGGGTGTGGGCATGACTGAAGACGTCTCAGAAGAAGTCACGTGCGATGTCGTCGTGGTGGGCCTCGGCCCCGGCGGTGAGCACGCCGCGATCAAGCTGGCCCGCGCCGGACTGGACGTGGTCGCGATCGAGAGCCGGCTCGTGGGCGGAGAGTGCCCCTACTTCGGCTGCGTGCCGTCGAAGATGATGATCGCCGCCGCGCACACCCTGTCCGAGGCCCGACGGGTGCCGGAGTTCGCGGGCACCGTGCAGGTGCAGGCCGACTGGAGCCCGGTGGCCACCCGGATCCGTGAGGAGGCCACCGACGACTGGGACGACAAGGTGGCCGTCGACCGGCTCGTCGACTCGGGGGCCACCTTCGTCCGCGGCAACGGGGTGATCACCGGTCCCGGCCGCGTCGAGGTCGACGGCACGACGTACGTCGCCCAGCGCGGCATCGTGCTCAACACCGGCACCGCGCCGGCGACGCCCCCGATCGACGGCCTGGCCGACACGCCCTTCTGGACCAACCGCGACGCGGTCCAGCTCACCGAGCTGCCGGCCTCGCTGATCGTGATCGGCGGCGGACCGATCGGGGCCGAGCTGGCCCAGGTCTTCGCCCGCTTCGACGTCTCCGTGACCCTGCTGGAGGTCGCCGACCGGCTGGTGGCCAATGACGAGCCCGAGGCCAGCGCGCTGCTGGAGAAGGCCTTCGCCGCCGACGGCATCCAGGTGCTCACCGGCGCGAAGATCTCCTCGGTCGCCTACGCCGACGGCACCTTCACCGTGCACGTGGACGGACAGGAGCTCACGGCCGACAAGCTGCTGGTCGCAGCCGGTCGCCGCCTCAACATCCGGGGCATCGGCCTCGACACGGTGGGCGTCGACCCGGACGCCAAGGTCGTCGACACCGACGAGCGGATGCGCGCCGGGGAGAAGCTCTGGGCCGTCGGCGACATCACCGGCAAGGGCGCCTTCACGCACGTGTCGATGTACCAGGCGGCCGTCGCCATCCGCGACATCCTGGGCGAGGACGGCCCCTGGGCCGACTACCGTGCCGTCTCCCGGGTCACCTACACCGGACCCGAGGTCGCCTCGGTCGGACTCATCGAGGCCGCCGCGCGCGAGGCCGGGATCACCGTGAGCACGGGGTCGTCGGACCTCGGCGCGCGAGGCTGGCTGGCCAAGGACGACGGGCTGATCAAGCTGGTCGCGGACGCCGACCGGGGCATCCTGGTGGGCGCCACCGTGGTCGGTACGACCGGCGGCGAGGTGATCTCGATGCTGGTCACTGCGGTGCACGCCGAGGTGCCCATCGACACCTTGCGCACCATGCACTTCGCCTACCCGACCGTCCACCGGGCGATCGAGACCGCCCTCGGCGACCTGGCCTGACGCTGGCCTGACGCCGGCCCGCCGCCGGGCTGCCCGTGCCCTCCCGGGCGACGCGTGCCCTAGTCTCTTTACCGAGGATCGAGCGCTGGAAGCGGAGGAGGCTCAGGATGACGCCGCACGAGCACGAACCCATCGGACCGTCGTCGACCACCCAGGAGGACCCCGAGGTGCGACCCGACGACGACGCCACCCGCACGTTCTCGGTCGACGACCTGTTCACCGACGCGGTGGGGGACGCAGCACCGGACACCGGACTGCTCTCCGACCCGCTCACCGACCCCCTGCCCGAGGCGCTGCCCGACCCCCTGCCCGAGGCGCTGCCCGACCCCCGGCCCGAGGCGCGGCCCGGCCCCCAGCCCGAACCCATGCCCGAGGCCGGGCCGGAGCCGCGCGCGCGGGGGGCGGGCGACGGGCCCCC
>JBBQRV010000293.1:0-3883 GCA_038214475.1 Propionibacteriales bacterium
GCTGCGGATCGCCGAGGTCAAGCAGGCGCTGGGCGCAGCGGGCCACCCCGTCCGCTGTGGCCAGCCCCCCCGCGCGACGGGGGCGGGCGCCGCCACGAGGCGCGGTAGCAGTCGCGCCCCCGGGAGCGCCCCACCCCCCCCGTCCACCAGTGCGCCCCGCGGCGACCCGCGGGGTTCCCGCCGGGGCGGCCCCCCGGGGCCCCCCCGGGCCGCTGCGCCCACCCCGCCGGCGCTACGGGGTCGGGCGCAGCCTCGAGGCGCGTTCGCAGTCGCTCCCCGTGCAGCGCACGACCGCCCAGGTCCTGTTCCCGTAGGTGTCGAGGAGCAGCGTGCGCCACGACTCCCAGGCCACCCGGCCGAAGTGGTGGCCCACCCTGTAGGAGGCGAGCAGTCGTCCCTGGGCCGTGCGCTGCCAGAGCCTGGTCGGGCCGAGCCCGTCGGTGAGCTTGGGCTGGGTCACCATCCGGTGGCCGTGGGGGGAGAACTCCCGCACCTCCTCGCGGCACGACTTCCAGAGCAGGTCGCGCGGGGCTCGCAGCGTGCTCAAGCTCGTGCACCCGCCCTGGTAGGGGTCCTTCTCGAACGAGGCGACCCGGTTGCTGCTGAGATCGGCCCGGTAGACGAAGCCGGAGTCGAAGGCCACGGTGCGACCGGTCCTGAGGTTCCAGCGCGAGGCACCGTCGGGGCCGCCCACGACAGCCCGGCGGCCGTCGAGGTCCAGCACCCGCGGGTAGCCCGCGAAGACGCCGCGCCGGACGCGTGTGCCGGAGCGCGTCGCGACCACGTCGATCACGGCGCGGGTGCGACTGGCCGAGCGGGTCACGGCGACCTTGAAGCCGTCGTCGGCCAGCACCACGTCCTCCGAGGTCGTCCCCCTGGCCAGGACCTTGGTCGGGTAGGTGTCGCTGACCCGCAGCGTCTTCCAGGTGCCTCCGACCAGCGAGACCACGACGTACCCGCCGGGCGAGCGTCCCAGCAGGGTCGGGAACCGGCCGGGCACGTCGACTCGTCGCTGTCCGTCGACGACGTCGCCGCCCTGGAGGTGCGGCAGCCGGACGTCGGCACCACGCTCCAGCTGGGCGGGCATCAGGTCGACCGGTGCCGCGGCGCTCGCCGGTGGGCAGGCGAGCATGGTGACAGCCGTGGTGGCGGCGGCGCCGAAGGTGCAGAGGGCACCGAGAACTCTGGTCATCGATCGGGATCCTTCCGTAGTGGTGGCGACACGTGGTGTGCCGGGCCTTCACTCCCTTGACTGCCGCCGGGAGGTTTTGGTTGCATCCACCACCCGAATCGGTCCGCACCTCCGGGATCCCCGGCCTCCGTCCGCCGGAGCGCGGACGTCTAGCGGGGGGCCAGCATCGTCAGCGGCACCGTGTAGGTGCGGCGGACGTCGGGGTGGGTGACGACGAGGTCCTCGCCGACGACGGCGGCGCCGACGTTCTCGCGGGTGGTGGGGGCGGCGTCGAGGACCAGCCGGGCCACCACGGTGCGGGTGGTGGCGTCGATCGTCCAGACGGTGGGGCCCTGCTGGCCGACCGCGTAGACCAGGTCGCCCGCCGCGACCAGGGCGTCGGCCCCGGCCAGTCCGTCGAAGCCGGCCACCGCTCGCAGGGTGCGTACGTCGACCCCGACCACTCGGTCGGCGACGGTGCAGCTGACCCACACCACGCCGGCTGCCTCGGCCACGCCCTGGGCCCCGGGGCAGCTGTCGAGCTCGACGGTGCGGGCCCGCGGGCGTCCCGGGTGGACCAGCGACAGCGACCCGGCCCGGTAGTTGGCCACCCAGATCCCGGACCGGCCCGCGGCCACCAGTCGGGGCTCCTCGCCGACCCGGACCGGTGTCCCGAGCACGCCGGTGTCGGGATCGAGGGGGAGCACCCGGTCGTGGGCCTGGTCGACGACCCACACCGAGCTGCCGTCGTAGGCCAGGCCCTCGGGCTCGCTGCCTTCGGGGCGCAGGGAGACGCGCAGGTCCACCTCGTCGGTGTCCGGGGCGATCCGCACCACGGTGCCGTCGCGGATCACGCTCACCCACACGCCCGACGGCGTGTCGACCAGCCGCAACGGCGCCGCGCCGACGGCGATCCGCCGATCCGCCCCGGCAACCACCTCTCCGGCCTCGGGGAGGACCGTCCAGGCCGCACCGGCGACGTCGGCGACACCGACGGCGCCCTCCTCGCCGGTCGCCACCTGCACGCCCGCCGGCACGGCGTCGGTCCCCGGCGTGCTGGCGACCGCGGGAGACGGCGCAGCGGCCGGGTCGTGGGCCGCACACCCCGCGAGGGCCAGCGCGGCAGCCAGCGTGACGAGCGGTGTGACGGCAGGGAGACCGCGCATGGACCGACGGTACTCGCGTGCGGGGCGGGGAGGAGGGCCGACCTCCCTGATTTCCGGGGGTCAGGACCGGCGACATAGAGTCGGGCGGGTGACCTCCCGGACCTCCACGATGCGTGCGGGGTTCGGCGTCCTGGGCGTCGCGATCCGCCGCGAACCCTGGATCTTCGCGCTCTCCACGGTGGGCAGCCTGCTCTTCGGTGCCCTCACCGTCGCGGACGCCTGGGTGCTGGGCTGGGCGACGAACCACGCCGTGCTGCCCGCCTTCGACACCGGCGAGGTCGGCACCGGCACCCTGTGGGCGGTACTCGCCCTGTTCCTCGGCGTGGCGCTGCTGCGCGCGGTCGGCATCGTCGCCCGTCGTCTCGGCGCGGGCATCATGCAGTACCGGATGCAGGCCCACTACCGGCGCGCGGTGACCCGGCAGTACCTCACCCTGCCGATGGAGTGGCACCAGCGACACCCGACCGGCCAGCTGCTCTCCAACGCCAACTCCGACGTCGAGGCCGCGTGGGCGCCGATCGCGCCGCTGCCGATGGCGGTGGGCACGGTGGCGATGATGGTGATCGCGGTCGTGCAGATGCTGCTGGCCGACGTGGTGATGGCCGGCATCGGCCTGCTGGTCTTCCCGTGCGTGATCGTGGCCAACGTGGCCTACCAGCGACTCGCCTCCCCGCTGATGACCCGGGCCCAGGCGCTGCGCGCCGAGCTGAGCGAGGTCGCCCACGAGTCCTTCGACGGCGCGATGGTGGTCAAGACGCTGGGTCGGGAGCGTGAGGAGACCGCGCGGTTCGCGGCCAAGGCCCACGAGCTGCGCGACGTGAACATCCGCGCCGGCCGGATCCGGGCCGCGTTCGACCCCACCCTGGCGGCGCTTCCCAACCTCGGCGTGCTCATCGTCCTCGGCGTCGGGGTGTCCCGGGTGCTGCACGGCACCACCGACCCCGGCGACCTGGTCACCATCGCCTACCTGCTCACCATCGTGTCCTTCCCGATCCGCTCGCTCGGCTGGCTGCTGGGGGAGTTCCCCCGCAGCGTGGTCGGCTTCGACCGGGTACAGGCGGTGCTCGACGCCACCGGCGAGATGCAGTACGGCGAGCGCACCCTGCTCGGCGGCTCGCCCGCGGCGCTCACCGTCGACCGGCTCGCCTTCGCCTACGCCCCCGACCAGGAGCTGCTGCGCGAGGTGAGCTTCGACGTCGAGCCCGGCCGGACGGTCGCCGTGGTGGGCCCGACGGCCAGCGGCAAGAGCACCCTGACCAACCTGCTCACCCGGCTCGTCGACCCCGGTGCCGGCGCGGTGCTGATCGACGGCGTCGACCTGCGCGACCTCGCCCACGGCGAGCTGGCCGGTTCGGTGAGCGTGGTGGCGCAGAGTGCCTTCCTCTTCGACGACACCGTGCGTGGCAACGTCACCCTCGGAGCGGACGTCTCCGACGACGACGTGTGGGAGTCGCTGCGGATCGCGCAGGCCGACGGCTTCGTGGCGGCGCTGTCCGAGGGGCTCGACACCCGGCTGGGCGAGCGGGGCACCAGCCTGTCGGGGGGT
>JBBQRV010000294.1:0-3862 GCA_038214475.1 Propionibacteriales bacterium
CCACCCGCCCTCCCGAACGAAGAGACTCCCGTGACCGCAGAACAGACCCATCCCGACGACGCCACCACGGTGCTGCCTGCCGTCACCTCCCGGCCCGAGACGCGCACGCCGACGGTGGCGCGGCCGGTGTCCACGCCCGCCTCCCGGAAGCCGTCGGACCCGGCCCGGCCGCTCGCCGAGCTGGTGGCCCGCGACATCTCCGCCTGGTTCGGCCAGCACAAGGTGCTCGACCGGGTCGCGCTGACGATGCCGGCCGGTGGGATCACGGCCCTGATCGGCCCCTCGGGCTGCGGCAAGTCGACGTTCCTGCGGATCCTCAACCGGATGCACGAGCTGGTGCCCTCGGCCCGGCTGGCCGGCGAGGTGCTGCTCGACGGCCAGGACATCTACGACCAGAGCCGCAAGCTCACCGATGCCCGCCGGGAGATCGGGATGGTCTTCCAGAAGCCCAACCCGTTCCCGGCCATGTCGATCCGGGAGAACGTGCTGGCTGGCCTCAAGCTCACCGGGACCCGCGCCGGGCGCAGCACCCGTGACGAGCTGGTGGAGTCGTGCCTGCGCAAGGGCGGACTCTGGGACGAGGTGAAGGACCGCCTCGACGCTCCGGGTGGCGGGCTGTCCGGCGGGCAGCAGCAGCGGCTGTGCATCGCCCGCTCGCTGGCGATCAAGCCGCGCGTCCTGCTGATGGACGAGCCCTGCTCGGCGCTCGACCCCACCTCCACCCGGGTGATCGAGGAGACGATGCTCGAGCTGGCGCACGAGGTCACCATCGTGATCGTCACCCACAACATGCAGCAGGCCGCCCGGGTCTCCGACACCTGCGCCTTCTTCCTGGCCTCGCAGGGCACCCCGGGCATCATCGTGGAGCACGGCGACACCACGGCCATGTTCGGCAACCCGCGCGACCAGCGCACTGCCGACTACGTCAACGGCCGGTTCGGGTGAGCCCACGCCACGGCCTGCTCCTGGGTGTGGTGGCGGCCCTCGTCGTCCTCAGCTCCACCGCGCTCGCCGCGCGCCGCGACGTGCCGGTCTCGGGCTCCGTGCTCAGCACCACCCGGCCCGTCTACGCCCACTCGCCCGGGAGCACCCGGGTGCCACGGCTGCGGATGCTGGCCGCCGACCGCGGGTCCGGGCAGGGCATGCCGTCGATCGATCCCGGCTGGCTGGCGGACGTCTCGGCACGCGCGGGCATCCCCGAGGCGGCGATGCGTGGCTACGCCGTGGCGAGCCTGCGGATCTCGGCCGCCCAGCCCGACTGCGGCCTGGGCTGGACGACGCTCGCCGGGATCGGGTACGTCGAGTCCCTCCACGGCACCCTCGATGGTCGGGTGCTGGGTGCCGACGGACACTCCGAGCCGGTGGTGCTCGGGCCGGCCCTCGACGGGCAGGGCGACGTGGCAACCATCCCGGCGACGGCCGAGTCGACGGCCTGGCACGGCGACCCGCAGTGGGACCACGCCGTGGGCCCGCTCCAGTTCATCCCCTCCACCTGGGCGACCTGGGCCAGCGACGGCGACGGGGACGGCGTGGCCGACCCCAACGACCTCGACGATGCTGCCTACGCGGCCGCGCGCTACCTGTGTGCGTCCGGCTCCGCCACCGGCGCCGGCTGGTCCCGGGCGATCTTCAGCTACAACCACTCCGACAGCTACGTGCGCAGCGTCTACGACGCGGCAGCGGCGTACGCCGCGCGCACCTCCTGAAACCCCTCGACGTGAACTCCGTGAGTGGCGAGACTGGCGCCATGACGTCCTACCTGGCCCACACGACCGTCGACTGCGCGGACGCCTACGCGCTCTCCGAGTGGTGGAAGCGGGTGCTCGACTACGTCGACCTGCCCGACGACCCCAACGCGCCGGGGCACGAGGAGTGCATGATCCAGAGCCCCGACGGCGAGCACCGGCTGCTGTTCATCAAGGTGCCCGACACCAAGGCGGTCAAGAACCGGATCCACTTCGACCTGCGGCCCGCTTCCTCGACCCGTGACGAGGAGGTGCAGCGGCTGGTCGGGATCGGTGCCACCCAGATCGACGACCAGCGCGACCACTACGGGCCCGGCGTGGGCTGGGTGGTGCTCGCCGATCCCGAGGGCAACGAGTTCTGCGTGCTCCGCTCCGAGGCCGAGCGGGTGGCGAGCCCGCCGGCCGACTGACGTCGGCTTGGGCATTCCGGGCAGACTGGGGACGTGCAGCCGCCCGAGGAGCCCGACGGGCTCGACCGCCTGGGTCCCCCCGCGTCCACGCCTCCCGAGGTGCTCGAGCAGGGCAGCGAGCGGCCGCCGCGCCGGCGCCGGCCGCGCTGGCTCACCGGGCGCGTGTCGCTCGGGCTGGGCACCTCGCTCGCGGTCCTGCTGGCGGGTGGCTGGGCCGTCGACGCCCGCCTGCGCGGGCCCGAGCGGGAGGCCCTGGCCGACTGCGCCGAGTCGGCCGAGCAGTCGTCGTCGGCGGCGCAGCGCCGGCTCGCGTTCATGTCCGACTACGTGTCGCCCGCGCTCTACGCCGTGCCGGCAGGGCCCCGACGCGACGGGCTCTACGTGCTCGTGGCGGGCGCGGCCCGTGACACCCGGCCCGCCGTGCAGCGGGCGCTGGCGACCTGTCGCGACACCGACGTGGCGTGGTTCCACCGGGCCCTGCGCCGCGAGCGTGAGGGCTACGTCGCCTATCTGGCCGCCGAGGCGGACCGGCTCGCGGGAGTGAGTGCCGACGGGTCGGCCTACTACCGAGACACCCCTGACCTCAGCGCCCTGCGTGCCGCTCTCTTCAGCAGCTGAGGCCCCCCGCGCCCAAGGTGTTGCCCAAGGTGTCGCCCAAGGTGCCGCAGAGAGTGGCCCCGTCGGTGGGGGCCCGTAGACTCGAGCCCATACCCCCCGTCGCCGCCGACCGGGGGCTGCTCGCGTGTCGAAGGGAACCCCGTGCACCTCACCGGACTGGCCGACGCCGTCCTCGCCGACCCGACCCTGGCCGCCGCCATGGCCGCCGCGGGGGACACGGCCACCCTCGACCTGACCGGTCCGGCGGCGCTGCGCCCGTTCGCGGTCAAGGGCCTGGTCGACGCCGGCCGGACCGTGCTGGCCGTCACCGCCACGGCCCGTGAGGCCGAGGACCTGGTGGCCGAGCTGGGCTGCCTGGTCGATCCCGAGCTGATCGGCTACTTCCCGAGCTGGGAGACGCTGCCGCACGAGCGGCTGAGCCCGCGCAGCGACACCATCGGCCTGCGGCTCGCGGTGCTGCGCCGGCTCCGGCACCCGGGGTCGGGCGCCCTCGACGGTCCGCTCCGGGTGGTCGTGGCCCCGGTGCGCTCGGTGCTCCAGCCCCAGGTCAAGGGTCTCGGCGACCTCGCGCCGGTGGCCTTGGCCAAGGGCGACACCGTCGACCTCGACGACGTCGTACGCCGTCTCGCCGACGCCGCCTACACCCGCGTCGACCTGGTCGAGAAGCGCGGCGAGTTCGCGGTGCGGGGCGGCATCGTCGACATCTTCCCGCCCACCGAGGAACACCCGCTCCGGGTGGAGTTCTGGGGCGACGACGTCGAGGAGATCCGGTCGTTCGCGGTCGCCGACCAGCGCACCGTCCAGACGGTCGAACGGCTCTGGGCGCCTCCGTGCCGTGAGCTGCTGCTCACCCCCGACGTACGCCGCCGCGCCGCCGAGCTGGGCGAGCAGCACCCCCAGCTCGCCGAGCTCACCGACAAGATCGCCGCCGGGATCGCGGTCGAGGGCATGGAGTCGCTGGCTCCGGTGCTGGTCGACGAGATGGAGCTGCTGGTCGACCTGATGCCGGCCGAGACCCACGTGCTGGTGCTCGACCCCGAGCGGGCCCGCAGCCGCGCGCACGACCTGGTCGCCACCAGCGAGGAGTTC
>JBBQRV010000295.1:0-3818 GCA_038214475.1 Propionibacteriales bacterium
TGCACACGACACCGAGCACGTTGCGCCCGTCGTCGTCGGGGCAGTCGAACACGACGACCGCGCGGTCCACCCCGATCTGGCAGGCGGCCAGCCCGACGCCGTCCGCGGCGTACATGGTGGCCACCATGTCGGCGGCCAGGCTGCGCAGCTCCGCGTCGTAGCGCGTCACCGGCTGCTGGGGGCGATGCATCACGGGCGTTCCCCAGCGGGTGATGGGACGCACGGTCCCCCCGGTGGGCAGGGGGCCGAACGGCGCGACGGACTCGGGGCGCGGGGTGGTGGCGGCCATGGACGGAATCCTAGATGCCGGCCGTGGGTGGGTGAGCAGCACCACGGGAGCCGGGTGTGGCGCGGTGTGTAACTCTGAGTTACATTCGGCGCCATGACCACGAGGCACAGGTACGGCGTCCCCCGCGCCGAGCGGCGCACCCCGCTCGGCCACGCGATGGCGGCGATGGGCGCGCTGGCGCGCAGCGACGTGCTCGACCGGGTCGGGATTCGTCGTGGCGTGGAGCGGGCAGTCTTCACCGGCACCCGCAGCGGCTTCCGGACCGCGACCGCGGTGAGTCGCGGATTCGCACGCCGCGGAGGCGCCGACCGGGCAGGGACGCGGGCCCGCCCCGTCGACCCCACTCGCCTCTTCGACCTGACCCCCACCGAGGACCAACAGCAGCTGCTCGCAGTGGTGACCGAGCTCGCCGCCGAGCTGGTCCGGCCGGCCGCCGCCGCGGCCGACGATGCGTGCGCTGCCCCTGCGGAGGTGCTGGCCGCGTGCGACGAGCTCGGCCTGTCGCTGCTGGGAGTGCCCGAGGCGCTGGGTGGGATCGCCGAGGAGCGGTCGGCGGTGACCGGCACCCTGGTGGCCGAGGCGCTGGCGCACGGCGACATGGGCCTGGCCGTCGCCGCCCTGGCGCCCGGCGCGGTGGCCACAGCGCTGTCGCTGTGGGGCACCGACCGGCAGCAGCAGACCTACCTGGCCGCGTTCACGGGTGCGGACGTGCCGGTGGCCGCGCTCGCGCTCACCGAGACCGGGGCGCTGTTCGACGCGCTCCAGCCCGGCACCACGGCGGTGCGCACCGACGACGGCTTCCGGCTCGACGGGGTGAAGTCGATGGTGCCCCGGGGGTGCGACGCCGAGCTGTTCGTGGTCGGGGCGTCGCTCGACGGCCGGCCAGCCCTCTTCCTCGTCGAGTCGTCGCAGGAGGGGCTCGGGGTGCGGGCCGACCCCTCGATGGGGCTGCGTGCCGCCGGCCTCAGCAGTCTCCGGCTCGACGGGGTCGCAGTGGGCCCCGACGCGCTGCTGGGCGACGACGGCGGGGCGGCGTACGTCGAGTGCCTGCGGCTGTCGCGGCTCGCGTGGTGCGCGCTCGCCGTCGGCACCGGCCAGGCGGTGCTCGACCACGTGACGCCGTACGTGAAGGAGCGGCAGGCCTTCGGCGAACCCATCGCCCACCGGCAGGCGGTGGCCTTCATGGTGGCCGACATGGCCATCGAGATCGAGGCGATGCGGCTGCTCACCTGGCGGGCTGCCTCGCGTGCCAGCACCGGTGCCGGATTCGCCCGCGAGGTCGCCCTGGCCCGCCAGCTCTGCGCCGACAAGGGGATGCGGATCGGGCTCGACGGCGTGCAGCTGCTCGGAGGCCACGGTTTCGTCAAGGATCACCCGGTCGAACGGTGGTACCGCGACCTGCGGGCCGTCGCCCTCGTGGAAGGAGGCGTCCTGGTCTGACGACCGGGCACCCACCATGATCAGTCTCGAGATCCCGCGCAAGCACCGCGACCTCGTCGCCCAGGCGCACCAGGTGGCGCTCACCCTGCTGCGTCCCCTCTCCCGGCGCTACGACCGGGCCGAGCACGCCTACCCGGTGGAGCTGGACATGCTCGCCGCGATGGTCGACGGGCTTGCCGCCTCGGGCGCCTCCGAGGGCGCCGGCGCGCACGGCGTACGCCGCGACACCGACCGCGACACCGACAGGAGCACCGTCCGCAACGGCCCCCACATGGCGTCGGTGCTGTCGGTCGTGGAGATGTGCTGGGGCGACACCGCGCTGCTGCTCAGCATGCCGCGCCAAGGGCTCGGCAACTCCGCGATCGCGTCGGTGGCCGACGCCGAGCAGCGAGAGCGACTCGCCGGGAGTTGGGCCGCAATGGCGATCACGGAGCCCGGCATCGGCTCCGACTCGGCCAACCTGGCCACGACGGCGGTCCGCGACGGGGACGAGTACGTCCTCAACGGGGAGAAGATCTACGTCACCGCCGGCGAACGGGCCGACTCGGTCGTCGTCTGGGCCACCCTCGACCGCTCCCGGGGACGAGCCGCGATCAAGTCCTTCGTGGTGCCCAAGGGTACGCCGGGCATGACCGTCGACCGGCTGGAGCACAAGCTCGGCATCCGCGCGTCCGACACCGCGGCGATCAGCTTCAGCGACTGCCGGATCCCGGCGGCCAACCTGCTCGGCTCACCCGACATCGACGACACCCAGGGCTTCGCGGGCGCGATGGCCACCTTCGACAACACCCGCCCCCTGGTCGCGGCGATGGCAGTGGGGTGTGCCCGGGCCTCGCTCGACCTGACCCGGGAGCTGCTCGCCGACGCCGGCGTGGTCGTCGACCACGACCGACCGGGGCGCCTGCAGTCGGCCGCGGCCGCCACGTTCCTCAGGCTGGAGGCCGACTGGGAGGGCGCCCGGCTGCTGATGATGGAGGCGGCCTGGCTCGCGGACAACGACCGGCCCAACTCGCTGCAGGCCTCGATGGCCAAGGCGAAGGCCGGCCGGGTCGGCTCCGACGTCACGCTGGGGTGTGTCGAGCTGGCGGGCTCGGCCGGCTACGGCGAGGACGAGCTGCTGGAGAAGTGGGCGCGGGACTCGAAGATCCTCGACATCTTCGAGGGCACCCAGCAGATCCAGCAGCTCATCGTCGCCCGCCGGGTCCTGGGACTGAGCTCGAGCGAGCTCAAGTGATCAGACGACCTGCTTGAACGGGTCGTGCTCGGAGAGGATCTTGTCGACGCGGGCCTGGTCGAGCCGGGCCACCACGGCCTGGGTCTCCTGGGAGTCACGCACGCACTTGGCCAGCGTGAACGACGAGGTGGTGAGGAACATGGTGCCGAGGCCGAGGAAGGCCCGGATCCAGGGATCGACCGGCAGGTAGAAGACGGCGAAGACCATGGCCAGCAGGGCGACCCCGAAGGAGATGCCGGCCTGCAGGTAGAAGGCGTTGGTGGTCCGGTTCTGGGTGGGAGTGCTCATGGGCCAACCCTCGTACCCTGCCGCGGCCGCCGTACCGTCCTGCGCACCCGGATCCGGGTGAGTACCCGGCGCCAGATCGGAGCACCACAGTGACTAGCGTGCAGCCCATGACCGAACCGCACCTGTCCGCCGAGGAGTTCCGCCGCCACGGGCATGCCGTGGTCGACTGGATCGCCGACTACTGGGACGGTGTCGCGGCGCGGCCGGTGCTGGCGCAGCTGCAGCCGGGCGACGTGGCTGCCGGGTTCCCTGCGCAGGCGCCAGAGCATCCCGAGCCGTTCGAGGCGGTCCTCGCCGACGTCCAGGACCTGCTGCTCCCGGGTGTCACGCACTGGCAACACCCGCGCTTCTTCGCGTACTTCCCGGCCAACTCGTCACCGGCGGCGGTGCTCGGCGACCTGATCTCGAGCGGCATCGGGGCGCAGGGCATGATCTGGGCGACCAGCCCGGCGGTCACCGAGCTCGAGCAGGTGGTGCTGGACTGGTTCGCCGATGCGCTCGACCTGCCGACGGCGTTCCACTCGCGGGGCGGGGGCGCCGGTGGGGGAGTGATCCAGGACACCGCCT
>JBBQRV010000296.1:0-3813 GCA_038214475.1 Propionibacteriales bacterium
CCACACCGTCGTCAACCCGGCGACGGAGCAACCCGTCGCCGAGGTGCAGCTCGCCGGACTGGAAGAGGCCGACGCCGCCATCGCGCGCGCACACGCCGCCTTCGGCCCTTGGCGCGCGATCGCCCCCGGCGAACGGGCCGCGCTGCTCCGCCGGTTCGCCGCGGTGGTCGACGAGCACGTCGACGAGCTGGCCGGCCTCGAGGTGCGCAACGCAGGTCACACCTGGGGCAACGCGAGGTGGGAGGCCGGCAACGTGCGCGACTGCCTCAACTACTACTCCGCGGCACCCGAGCGCCTCTTCGGCCGGCAGATCCCGGTGGCCGGCGGGGTCGACCTCACCTTCCACGAGCCCCTCGGCGTGGTCGGCATCATCGTGCCGTGGAACTTCCCGATGCCGATCGCGGGCTGGGGGTTCGCCCCCGCCCTGGCAGCCGGCAACACCGTGGTGCTCAAGCCGGCCGAGCTCACCCCGCTCACCGCGATCCGGCTCGGTGAGCTGGCACTTGAGGCGGGCCTGCCCGAGGGCGTGCTGACCGTGATCCCCGGCAAGGGGTCGGTCGTGGGCGAGCGCTTCGTGACCCACCCCCTGGTGCGGAAGGTCTGCTTCACCGGCTCGACCCAGGTCGGCAAGCGGATCATGGCCGGCTGCGCCGACCAGGTGAAGCGGGTCACCCTCGAGCTGGGTGGGAAGAGCGCCAACATCGTCTTCGCCGACGCCGATCTCGCGGCCGCGGCTGCCAGTGCGCCGTACGCCGTCTTCGACAACGCCGGCCAGGACTGCTGCGCCCGGTCGCGGATCCTGGTCGAACGGTCGGCGTACGACGAGTTCGTGAGCCTGCTGGAACCCGGGGTCACCGGGCTGCGGGTGCTCGACCCGGCCGACGAGGCCAGCGAGATGGGCCCGCTCATCTCCGCCCAGCAGCGCGACACCGTCACCGGCTACCTGCGCGAGGCCGAGGTCGCCTTCGCCGGCAGCACTCCCGAGGGCCCCGGCTACTGGGTGCCCCCCTCGGTGGTGCTGGCCGACGACCCCGCGGCCCGGATCTGGCGCGAGGAGGTCTTCGGCCCGGTCGTCGCGGTGATGGCCTTCGACGACGAGGAACACGCGGTGGCCCTGGCGAACGACACCGAGTACGGCTTGTCGGGGTCGATCTTCACCCGCGACCTGGGCCGGGGTCTACGGGTCGCCCGCGGGGTCGAGGCCGGCAACCTCAGCGTCAACTCGCACGCGTCGGTGCGCTACTGGACGCCCTTCGGCGGCTACAAGCAGTCCGGCCTGGGTCGTGAGCTCGGTCCGGACGCACCGAACGCCTTCACCGAGGAGAAGAACGTCTTCCTCGCCCACTGAGGCCCCGCCCCGGCCCGGGGCGGACGCACACGAGCCACACACACGAGATGAGGGGAACATGGCTGGACGTATCGAGGGCCGGGTCGCGGTCGTCACCGGCGGCTGTTCGGGAATCGGCCTGGCCACCGTGCGCCGGTTCGTCGAGGAGGGCGCCCGGGTGGTGATCGGCGACATCGACCGGAGCCGTGGCCAGGACCTGGTGGCCGAGCTCGGCGGCTCGGCGGTGGCGACGTTCGTGCAGGTCGACGTGACCAGCAAGGAGCAGGTGGACGCGCTGTTCGACACCGCGAAGGACACCTACGGCTCGGTGGACATCGCCTTCAACAACGCTGGCATCTCGCCGCCCGAGGACGACTCGATCCTCGACACCGACCTCGAGGCCTGGCGCCGGGTCCAGGAGGTCAACCTGACCAGCGTCTACCTGTGCTGCAAGGCGGCGCTTCCGCACATGATCGAGCAGGGCCGCGGCTCGATCATCAACACCGCGTCGTTCGTGGCGGTGATGGGCGCGGCGACGTCCCAGATCTCCTACTCGGCGTCCAAGGGCGGGGTGCTCTCGATGTCGCGGGAGCTCGGCGTGCAGTTCGCCCGGCAGGGGGTCCGGGTCAACGCGCTGTGCCCCGGACCGGTCAACACGCCGTTGCTCAAGGAGCTGTTCGCCAGCGACACCGAGCGCGCCGCGCGCCGGCTCGTGCACGTGCCGATGGGCCGGTTCGCCGAGCCCGAGGAGATGGCGAACGCCGTGCTGTTCCTCGCCTCCGACGAGTCCAGCTTCATGACCGCGAGCACCTTCCTCGTCGACGGTGGCATCTCCGGGGCCTACGTCACCCCGCTGTGATGCGCCCGGTCATCGGCCTGAGCACCTACCGCGAGGAGGCCGCCTGGGGAGTGTGGAGGCAGCGGGCCGACCTGCTGCCCAGCCAGTACGCCGTGTCGGTGGAGGCCGTGGGAGGGGTACCCGTCCTGCTGCCACCCACCGGACTCGCCGACGCCGCCGCGGCGGTCGTCTCGCGGCTCGACGGCCTGGTCGTCACCGGCGGCGCCGACGTCGATCCCCATCGCTACGCGGCGCACCCGCACCCGCGCACTTCCGGGTGGCGTTCCGACCGGGACGCCTGGGAGTGGGCACTGCTCGATGCCGCCGACGCCGTCGACCTCCCGGTGCTCGGCGTGTGCCGGGGCATGCAGGTGATGGCCGTGCACGCCGGTGGCGTGCTCGACCAGCACACACCCGACCTGGTCGGGGACGACCGGCACAGTCCTGGCGGCGACGCCTTCGGGGTGGTGCGGGTGAGTCCTGTGCCGGGCACCCGCACCGCGCGGCTGCTGGGCGAGGCAGTCGAGGTCAACTGCCACCACCACCAGTCGGTCCGCGAGCACCCGGGCTTCGTGGCGACGGCAAGGGCCGACGACGGCACCCTCGAGGCGATGGAGCGTGTCGGAGACCGGTTCTGCGTCGCCGTGCAGTGGCATCCCGAGACGGCCGACGACGCCGGCCTGCTGGCCGGCCTGGTCGAGGCGGCGGGCCGAAGGACCGCCGACCACTGAGGGCCCACATTCCGGAACGGGGTGCGGCACTCTCTTGAATCGGTCCAGAGCCGCTGGCAGTGTCGAAGAATGGTCCCCACGGAGCGCACCCTCGAGCCCACGGCGCAGCTGCGCGCCGTCGGCCTGCGGGTGACGGGACCACGGGTGGCCGTCCTCACCGCGCTGCGGGAACAACCACACGCACGGGCGGACGCCGTGATCGCCACGGCACGACGGGCGGCGCTCCTGCGCACCGACCGGCGGCGCGCCCCAGCGGGGGGCGTGCCGCCGCGGTCGTCTGGGAGCATGTGAGCATGCCGAAGCACGACATCCTGGGTGCGCCGTACACCGTCGAGACGATCGATCTCCCCGACGACGACGAAGGACCCGTGCACGCGAGCCTGGTGCACCGCCCCGCAGACCGCGGTCCGGCGGTCGGGGCCGTCCTGCACCTGCACGGATTCGCCGACTACTTCTTCCACACCGAGTACGCCGAGTGGTGGACCGCGCGCGGCTTCGACGTCTACGCCATCGACCTGCGCAAGTACGGGCGGTCGATCCAGGAGCACCAGACGCCCAACTACGTGGCCGATCTGCACGAGTACGACGTCGAGCTCGACGAGGCGTGGCGCCGGATCACCGAGCGCGACGGCCACCAGCGGGTGGTGCTGAGCGCGCACAGCACCGGCGGACTGGTGCTGCCGCTCTGGGCTCACGAGCGGCAGCCGGAGCAGCTGGTCGCGGTCGTGCTCAACTCCCCCTGGCTCGACCTGCGCGGCTCGCTGGTGATGCGGACGCTCGGCACCCGGGTGCTCGACCAGGTCGGGGCCCGGCAGCCCAAGCGGGTGCTCCCCCGTGACGTGTCCGGCCTCTACGGCCGCAGCCTGCACCAGGACCACGAGGGTGAGTGGGACTTCAACCTCGAGTGGAAGCCGCTC
>JBBQRV010000297.1:0-3786 GCA_038214475.1 Propionibacteriales bacterium
CGCCGACCTCACCGCCGCCGCGGTCTACAAGTCCGGCGGCGCGATCGTGCACTCACGCCAGGGTTCGCCCAACCTGACCCTGGCGAAGTGGCTGATCGTCGGGTCGGTCCCGATGGCGTTCCTGGGCCCTTACCTGGTGTCCTGGTTCACGGATCCCGAGAACATCGACACCGTGCTCAAGGAGTGCATCGGCTTCGCGCTGCTCTTCGCCGCCGTCACCTACGCCCTGCGCCTGTACGTCGGACTGCGCAAGGAGGTCGCCGGCACCGCGAACGCCTCGGCCGACCCGAAGATCCGGCCGGTGCCCACGCTGCTGGTCGGCATGGTCGGAGGACTGCTCGTCGGCATCACCAGCGTCGGCTCCGGCTCGGTCATCATGGTCTCGCTCCTGATGCTCTACCCCGGCCTGTCCGCGGTCCGGCTGGTCGGCACCGACCTGGTCCAGGCGGTCCCGCTGGTGCTCGCCGCGGCGCTGTCCAACATCGCCCTGCACGGGCTCGACTGGGGTCTGGTGATCCCGCTGATCCTCGGCTCGGTGCCGGGCACGATCCTGGGCAGCAAGATCGCCCCCCGCGTGCCGCAGTCGATCATCCGGCGCGGCATCGTGATCGTGCTCACCATGTCGGGGGTGGCCCTGCTCGACAAGGCCGGCTGGGCACCGCTCGGCGCCGGTGAGGACGAGACGCACCCGATCCTGATCGCCGGCATCGGGCTGGCCATGGTGGTGCTGGTGCCGCTGCTGTGGGGCGTGCTGCGCAAGGAGCAGGGATTGCCGATGTTCGGGGCCCCCAGCATCTCCGAACTCGAGAAGCCCAGGGACCACGACCCGTCGCGCTGACGCGGTGTCCCGCGGACGTCGCCGACTGAGGGAGAGCGGCTCGGCGTGGTTAGGATGTCCACTGCTCCCCCGATGAGAGGTCCCCTCTTCAATGACTGAAACCCACGCCGACTACCAGCTGAGCCAGCTCGACCAGCTGGAGGCGGAGTCGATCCACATCTTCCGCGAGGTCGCCTCGGAGTTCGAGAAGCCGGTGCTGATGTTCTCCGGCGGCAAGGACTCCATCGTGATGCTCCGGCTCGCCGAGAAGGCGTTCTACCCGGCGAAGATCCCGTTCCCGATGCTCCAGGTCGACACCGGCTACGACTTCCCCGAGGTGCTCGCCTGCCGCGACTCCTGGGTGAACCGGCTCGGTGTGCGGATGGTCGTGGCCAAGGTCGAGGACGCCATCGCCAACGGCGTGGTCATCGACGACGGCAAGACCAGCCGCAACCGGATGCAGATCGGCACCCTCCTCAACGCCATCGAGGAGGAGGGCTTCACCGCCGCGTTCGGTGGCGGCCGCCGCGACGAGGAGAAGGCCCGCGCCAAGGAGCGCGTCTACTCCCACCGCGACGAGTTCGGCCAGTGGGACCCCAAGATGCAGCGCCCCGAGCTGTGGAGCCTCTACAACGGGCGCATCCACGCCGGCGAGCACATGCGGATCTTCCCGCTGTCCAACTGGACCGAGCTCGACATCTGGCACTACATCGACCGCGAGCAGATCGAGATCCCCACGATCTACTTCTCCCACCAGCGCCGGGTCTTCGAGCGCGACGGGATGCTGCTCACCGAGAGCGACTTCAACCCGCTGCGCTCCGGCGAGACCGCGACCGAGCGCACCGTGCGGTTCCGCACCGTGGGCGACCTGACCCTGACCGGCTGCGTGGAGAGTGACGCGTCGACGACCGCCGAGATCATCGACGAGATCGCCATCGCCCGGGTCACCGAGCGGGGAGCCACCCGCGGCGACGACCGCTTCTCCGAGGCCGCCATGGAAGACCGCAAGAAGGAAGGCTACTTCTGATGAGCCAGCAGGCGATCAACGACAACATGGACCTCCTGCGCTTCGCCACGGCGGGCTCTGTCGACGACGGCAAGTCCACCCTGATCGGGCGGCTCCTGCTCGACTCCAAGTCGATCTTCGAGGACCAGCTCGAGGCGGTCGAGTCGACCAGCGCCTCCAAGGGCTACGACTACACCGACCTGGCGCTGCTCACCGACGGCCTGCGCTCCGAGCGCGAGCAGGGCATCACCATCGACGTGGCCTACCGCTACTTCGCGACGCCCAGCCGCAAGTTCATCATCGCCGACACCCCGGGCCACGTGCAGTACACCCGCAACATGGTCACCGGCGCCTCCACCGCCGACCTCGGCCTGGTGCTGGTCGACGCCCGCCAGGGCCTCACCGAGCAGTCCCGCCGGCACGCGGTGATCCTGTCGCTGCTGCGGGTGCCGCACCTGGTGCTGTGCGTGAACAAGATGGACCTCGTCGACTTCTCCGAGGAGGTCTTCGAGCGGATCCACCAGGAGTTCACCTCCTTCGCCACCAAGCTGGCCATCCCCGACCTCGAGATCATCCCGATCTCGGCGCTCCAGGGCGACAACGTGGTGACCCGCTCCGAGAACATGTCCTGGTACAGCGGCCCGACCCTCATGCACCACCTGGAGCACATCCACGTGGCGTCCGACCGCGACCTCGTCGACGTCCGGTTCCCGGTGCAGTACGTCGTCCGGCCCAAGTCCGACGAGCACCACGACTACCGCGGGTACGGCGGCATGGTCGCCGGCGGCGTCCTGAAGCCGGGTGACGAGGTGATCGTGCTCCCGAGCGGGATGACCTCGAAGATCGCCGGGATCGACCTGTTCGACAAGGAGATCAGCGAGGCGTTCCCGCCGATGTCGGTGACGGTGCGCCTCGAGGACGACGTCGACGTGTCCCGCGGCGACATGATCGCCCGGCCGGCCAACGCGCCCAAGCCGAGCCAGGACATCGACGCGATGGTCTGCTGGATGACCAACGAGCCGCTGCGCCCGCGCCAGAAGCTGGCGATCAAGCACACCACCCGCACCGCGCGTGCGCTGGTCAAGGACGTGCAGTACCGGCTGGACGTCAACACCCTGCACCGCGACCAGGACACCAAGGAGCTCGGGCTGAACGAGATCGGCCGGGTGCAGCTGCGCACGACCGTCCCGCTGCTGTGCGACCCCTACTCGAAGAACCGCACCACCGGGTCCTTCATCCTGATCGACGAGGCCACCGGCGTCACCGTCGGCGCCGGCATGATCAACAACGCCAGCTGACCCACGCACCGCGACAACGCCCGCCGGAGCACTGCTCCGGCGGGCGTTTCGCGTCGTGGAGACCGTCAGGCGGTGGCGTCCTCGCGACCGTAGTCGTCGTCGAGCCGGGTGATGTCGTCCTCACCCGTGTAGGCGCCGTGCTGCACCTCGATGATCACCAGCTCCTCGCTGTGCTGGTTCTCGATGCGGTGCGCGGCCCCGGTGGGGACGTCGATCGACTCGCCCGGACCGGCGACCAGGGTCTCTCCGTCGATGGTGCAGGTGGCGATCCCGAAGATCACCACCCAGTGCTCGCTGCGGTGCTCGTGGGTCTGGTAGGACAGCCGCTGTCCGGGGTTCACGTTGATCCGCTTGACCTTGTAGCCCGCGCCGTTGTCGAGCACGTGCCACGAGCCCCAGGGGCGTTCTGCTGAGTCGAGAGCCATGGCGGCAGCCTAGTCAGGCGGTCCCCTCCGGGCCCACTAGGGGCGAAGCGGCCGGAAGTGCAGGCCGACCTCGGGATCGACCACGACCTCCTGCGCCGCCGGCACCCCACCGGCGTCGAGCTCGGCGTCGACAGGGACGTTGCGCTTGAGCAGCCCGAGCGCGATCGGGCCGAGCTCGTGGTGGCGGGCGGAGGTGCCCACGAAGCCGACCACCTTCTCGCCCGCCCGGAGCTCCGAGCC
>JBBQRV010000298.1:0-3764 GCA_038214475.1 Propionibacteriales bacterium
AGGAGCACCTCCTCGTGCTCCACGTTGACGCACTCGACGGGGCCGATCCCCTCGGGGAAGTCGAAGACCTCTGGCTCGCTGATCGGCGCGGTGGTGAACCACTCGCCGTCCTGCCACACCACCGGCGGGTTGAGGCACTCCTCGATCGTGGTCCAGATCGAGAAGCTCGGCGCGAAGTCGTAGCCCTCGACGACCAGGTTCGCCCCGTCGCGGGTCCCGAGCTCGTCGATCTCGCTGAACAGGTGGTCGGCGGCGTACCGCGCGAACACGTCGGACAGCCCCGGCTCCACCCCCATGCCCACCAGCGCGAGTCGGCCCTCGGCCTCCCAGGCGTCGGCCTGGGCGAACTGCTCGTCGCCGACCTTCACCCCGCACTTCTCGTACGGCGCGTCCGGGTGCGGCCGTGACAGCGACATCGCCATGTCCAGGTAGTCGGCCCCGGCCGCTCGGGCGCCCTCGAAGATCGGCATCACGAAGCGCGGGTCGACCGCGTTCATCACGTGGGTGATCGCGTGCTCGCGACACAACGCGGCCACCGACTCGGCGGACGACGCGTCCACCCGTGCGGCGGAGAATCGGGGGTCGTCCTCCGCCGCACGTGCGGCCCGGCTCTCGTCATAGTCGGCGATCACCAAGTTCTCGAAGAAGTCGCGGCGCGCCGCGATGGCTGCGAACGCCCCGCCGACGCCACCGGCGCCGACCAGCAGGATCCGCATCGTCTACTCGCCGATGTAGGACATCACGTGCTTGAGGCGCGTGTAGTCCTCCAGTCCGTACATCGACAGGTCCTTGCCGTAGCCGCTGTGCTTGAAGCCGCCGTGCGGCATCTCGGCGACGATCGGGATGTGGGTGTTGATCCACACCGCGCCGAAGTCGAGCCGCTTGGCCATCCGCATCGCCCGGCCGTGGTCCTTGGTCCACACGCTCGACGCGAGGCCGTACTCCACGCCGTTGGCCCAGCGCAGCGCCTCGCCCTCGTCGGAGAACTTCTGCACGGTGATCACCGGGCCGAAGATCTCGGTCTGGATCTGCTCGTCGTCCTGGCGCAGGCCCGAGAGCACGGTGGGCTCGTAGAAGTAGCCCGCCTCACCCTGGCGGTGCCCGCCGGCCTCGACGCGCGCGTGGTCGGGGAGGCGGTCGACCATCCCGCTCACGTGCGCCAGCTGGCGGTCGTTGTTGAGCGGGCCGTAGAGGATGTCCTCGTCGTCGGGCATGCCGGTACGGGTGTTGCGCGCCTGCTCGGTGAGGGCGGCGACGAAGTCGTCGTGCACCCCCGGGCCGGCGAGCACGCGGGTGGCGGCGGTGCAGTCCTGTCCGGCGTTGAAGTAGCCGGCGCCGGCGATGCCCTCGGCGGCGGCCTCGATGTCGGCGTCGTCGAACACGATGACGGGCGCCTTGCCACCGAGCTCGAGGTGGGAGCGCTTGAGCTGGGCGGCGGCCGAGGTGGCCACCTCCATGCCGGCGCGCACCGAGCCGGTGATCGCGACCAGCTGCGGGATCGGGTGCTCGACGACGGCTCGACCGGTGGTCCGGTCACCCGTGACCACGTTGAGCACGCCCGGCGGCAGGAACTCGGCAGCGAGCTCGGCCAGCAGCGTCGAGGAGGCCGGGGTGGTGTCCGACGGCTTGAGCACGATCGTGTTGCCGGCAGCCAGGGCCGGGCCGATCTTCCAGATCATCATCATCAGCGGGTAGTTCCACGGCGTGACCTGGCCGACCACGCCGATCGGCTCACGACGCACGAACGAGGTGTGGTCCTTGAGGTACTCCCCCGCCGACTTGCCCTCGAGCACCCGCGCGGCACCGGCGAAGAAGCGGATCTGGTCGATGGCCGGCGGCAGCTCCTCGCTGATCGTGAAGCCGATCGGCTTGCCGGTGTCCTTCGACTCCACGTCGACGAACTCACGCGAGCGCTTCTCGAGCGCGTCGGCGATCCTGAGCATCGCCAGCTGACGCTCGGCGGGCGTGGTCTCGCCCCAGGCCTCGAAGGCGGTCTCGGCCGCGCGGTAGGCGCGGTCCACGTCCTCGGCGCTCGACATCGGAGCGGTTGCGTAGACCTCACCGGTGGTCGGGTCCAGCACGTCGTAGGTCTCCCCCGACGCCGCGTCGACCAGCTCACCGTTGATCACGTTGCGGAACCTTGTGTCAGCCATGCCATCCCACTCCCAGTTCGAGGCGTACGTCGGGGGCGAGCCTAGCCATCCCGCAACGAATTCTGTAGGGGTTGGTCGACGCAATCGAAGGAATCCACGGTCGGAAGCGCCGATGTGTCGTGATACCGCAGTTACCAGCAGTAGGGAACAATGGGGGGAACGAACTCTCGTCCACGAGGAGCACCCCCATGCGGCGTTCGACCGCGATCGCCCTGCTTGCGGTGCCCCTGGGCATCGGCGCGCTGTACTGGTTGATGCTGCACGGACACCTGGAGCTGACCGCCTACCTGCTGGTCGCCGCGGTGCTGGGGATGATCGGGGCGGCGGTGTGGGAGCTGCGGCACGGGCACCGGCGCTGGAGCGCGTTGCTGCTGGCCGGGGCGGTGCTGACCGCCGGCACGGTCGGCGGCTACGGCTGGAACCTCAACCACCAGCTCGACAAGATCCAGCGCGCCGACGACGCGGTCCTCAGCCGGGGCGAGCGGCCCCAGGAGATGCCCACCAAGGCGGTGAACATCCTGCTGATGGGGGCCGACAACCCCCAGCAGCTGGTGGACAAGCCCACCATCTCCGAGCTGCTCGCCCACGGCCAGTGGGACCCGGGCGCCTACCGCAGCGACACGATCATGGTGGTGCACATCCCCGCCGACCGGAAGTCGGCGTACGCCGTGTCGATCCCGCGTGACTCCTACGTGCCGATCTACGACGAGTCGGGCACCGAGCACTCCAAGCAGAAGATCAACGCCGCGTTCTCCGAGTACGGGCCGTTCGGCACGCTGCGCACGGTCGAGAACCTCACCGGGCTGCGGATGAACCACCTCGCGGTCATCGACTTCGAGGGCTTCCGCGACCTCACCGCGGCGATCGGCGGGGTCGACGTCTACGTGCCGCAGACGATCACCGACACCAAGCAGAACCAGACCTGGCCCCAGGGCATGAACCACCTCGAGGGGAACCTGGCGCTCAAGTACGTGCGGATGCGCTACGGGCTGGCGAACGGCGACTTCGACCGGGTCGCCCGCCAGCAGAACTTCCTGCGCGCGGTGATGGAGAAGGTGCTCTCCGACGGCACCATCGGCAACCCGGTGAAGTTCACCAAGACCCTCGACGCGATCACCAGCCACCTCACCGTCGACCAGAGCTGGAGCAGCGGTGACATCCGCAGCCTGGCGCTGGGCCTGCGCAACCTCGACTCCGACCACGTCAAGTTCGTGACGCTGCCGCTGGGTCGCTACGACACGGTGCCGGGGGTGGGCTCGGTCAACATCATCGATGCGAACCGGGCTCGCCAGCTCTGGAAGGCGGTCCGCGACGACACCATGGGCCGCTACCTCGACAAGTACCCCGAGGACGAGCTCCAGGACCCGCGCAACGTCAGCTGACGCCCCGCTCAGCCCTCGAAGACGGTGCGCCCGTCGACCCACGTGGAGACCACCCGGGTGCCGCCGATGTCCCCCGGTTCGCCCGCGAACGGGTCCCGGTCGAGCACCACCAGGTCGGCGACCGTGCCGGGGTCGAGCACCCCCGCCTCGTCGCGGTGGTTGAGCCGGGCCGACCCGGCCGTGTACGCCGACCAAGCGGTGGTGAGGTCAAGCGCCTGCTCAGGGAGGA
>JBBQRV010000299.1:0-3674 GCA_038214475.1 Propionibacteriales bacterium
CTAGCGCAGCCGCCCGGGGTTGGTCTCGACCGGTACGAGCGGCGAGACTTCGCCCGTGGACATCACCCGGTGCGACCCGATGCAGGTGGACCTCGACCTCGCCGACCAGATGGTGGCGGTCGATGCGGCAGCCCTGGCCGAGGACGGCCGCGAGCTGTCGGTGCCGTCGGGTCCCAGCCGGATGTCGTCCCTGCAGCACGGCCACGAGGGCGGGCCGGTCGACGGGCTGTGGGTCGCCCGCGACGGCGACACCGTGGTGGGCTGGACCCTGGTCGAGCTGCCCCGGCTCGACAACCGCGACTCCGCGCGGATCCGCGGACTCGTCGCCCCTGCACACCGGTGCCGTGGGCTGGGCCGGCGCCTGCTCGACCCGGTGGTGGACCTGGCCCGCGAGCATGCGCGGACCCGGATCTCCGCGGTCGTGTGGGAGGGCTACGCCGGGGAACCCTTCCTGCTGCGGCACGGGTTCACCTCCAGCGGGATGCATCCCTACGAGGTCCGCCGACTCGACCTGCACGGCACCTCGGCCAGCCACTGGCGCCGGCTCCACGACGAGGTGGCGGAGCCTGCTGCCGACTACGAGCTGGTGCACGTCGTCGGCCCGACCCCCGACGACCTGGTCGACGACCTGGTGGCGCTGCACGACGCCATCAACGACGCCCCGGCCGACGACGACATGGAACCCGATGCCTGGGACGCCGACCGGGTGCGCACGTACGACGCCAGCATGGTCAGGCGCTGGCAGACGACCTACCGGGTGCTGGCTCGGCACCGCGAGACCGGCGCCTGGGCGGGCATGTCGCTGCTGTGCGTCGACGAGTTCGCGCCCGGGGTCGCGTTCCAGGAGGACACCACCGTGGTGCGGGCGCACCGAGGACACCGGCTCGGGCTGCTGATGAAGACCGACATGCTGCTGTGGCTGACAGCGGAGCGCCCCGAGATCTCGGCCACCGACACCTGGAACGCCGCCGACAACCACCACATGATCGCGGTCAACGAGCGGCTCGGCTGTCGCGTGGTGGCCCGCAACCTCGGCTACCGGCGGGTCCTCGCATGAGCCGGCTGCTGGTGGTTCACCACTCCCCCACGGCCTCCATGCGCCGGCTCACCGACGCCGCCCTGGCCGGAGCCGGGGACGACGCACTGGCGGGCGTGGAGGTCGTCGTACGCCCCGCCCTGGAGGCCACTGCCGACGACGTGCTGGCCGCTGACGGCTACCTGCTCGGCACCCCGGCCAACTTCGGCTACATGAGCGGTGCGCTCAAGCACTTCTTCGACTCCACCTTCCTGCAGGTCGGTGGGTCGCTGGCCCCCGACGGGGCCGCGGACCCGAGCGCTGGGGCGACCCAGAAGCGGCCCTTCGGGCTCTACGTGCACGGCCGGTACGACGTCACCGGAGCGGTCCGCTCGGTGCTCTCGATCGTCGGTGCCCTGGGCTGGCGCCAGGGCTACGACGTGCTCGAGGTCCTGGGCGACCCCGGCCCCGACGACCTGGCCGCGGCCACCGAGCTGGGCGGCACCCTCGCGGCGCTGCTCGCGCCGTGAGGGTGCCGTCGGGCCAGTCAGAGTGAGGCCGCTCAGAGCGAGGCCCGTCAGAGCGAGGCCAGGAACGCCAGCGACGGCATGAAGAAGTACTGCCCTCCCTTGAGCGTCACCGACTGCGGTGCCTGCGCGGCCGGGGCCAGGTTGTCGCCGCCGCCCCCGCCCCACGAGACGGGGCAGTGCAGGTCGTCGGGGCGTGGCCCCTGCCCGATCACCTGGTCGAGACCCACCGGCTGGGTGGGCGAGGTGAACGGGAAAGCCGGGTTGTTGGCCCAGGCGGCCTGGGTGAACTCGAACTGGTTGCCCAGGTCGGCGTTGTACGCCATGAACAGCAGCCCCACGCCGCCGCTCGGGCGGTCCTCGGGCTCCACCTCGCCGTTGGGGTCGTCGCTGCGGTGGCCATAGGTCTGGCCACGACGCGCCATCAGGTGGCTGCGCTCGAAGGCCGGGTCACCCGGTCCCCCACCGGGAGCGCCCCCGGAGCCGCGCGGGTTCGTGGTGCGGATGTGCGCCAGGTGCGGACACTTCGACCCGGTGACGTCGCTGTCGTAGGTGAAGTCGTTCATCACCGGCTCGTGCGCGCCGGCGGCCGACTGCAGGGTGACCGGCGTGCCGTCCTCGAACCGGCCGATCAGCATCGCCCCGGCGCGTTCACGGTCCTCGCCCTCCAGTCCGAGCTTGTCGGCGAGGTCCCGCTCGGCCTGCTTGAAGAGCGACACGTTCTGCTCGAGCTTGCGGAAGACGAAGTAGCTGCCGAAGTGCACGCCGGGGTCCGGCGCAGCCGGGTCGGCCACCACGAGCTGGTCCAGCGGAAAGGCGGGGTCCCAGACCGTGGCTCCGTCTGCCCCCTCGGTCTCGCCGGCCACGTCCTCGACCAGGAACAACGGCTGGCTGCGGCCGTCGACGTACCCGAAGTGCTCGATGCCGTGCCCGTCGCCGTTGACCAGCGAGTGTCCCGACTCCTGGCAGACCACCACCACGCCGTCGGTGACGAGGTCGAGCACGGCCTGCACCGTCATGATCTGGCGGCCCTCGGCCGACTCCGCGTCGCCCACGAGCACGACGGCGTGGAGGTCGTCTCGGTAGCCGGGCTCCCACGTGGAGACGGGAGGGTCGTGCAGCGCGGGGCGCGAGGCCTTCATGCCACCGGGCTGGGCGAAGCGGGGGTCGCCGGGCACCGTCGGCACGCCGATCGCGGCGTAGCCGGCGGCGGTCACCCCCAGCCCGACGTACGACGCCACGTCGCTGAGCGGGACGCCCGTCTTGAAGGCCTGCACCTCGTCGAGATGACGGCGCGCCGACTTGGCCAGGGCGCCGACCTCGCGCAGGAAGGTGGCGCCTTCGGCGGCGTCGTCGAAGCGGACGAAGAGCAGCGTGAGGTGGTCGCGCACGTGGCCCTTGAGGATGTTGGCCTGCAGGTTGTCGAGGAAGGTCTCCGCGTCGCCGGAGGCAGTGCCCCAGGCGAGCGGCTCGGTGAGGTTGATGGGCATCAGCCATCGGTCCTTTCGGTCGTGGATACCATCGCAGAGCGCGCGGACGGGCTGCTGATACCGCTGGCGTCCGACTCGGCGGGGGCTGCCGCGTACGATCGACAGGCCCCTGGGGCCCCGACCAGACCACGACCCGAGAGAACGGACCACGGTGCTGCAGCTGACTCGCCTCCTGCGAGGAGTGGCCGCACCGGTCGTCGCCGCCGCGCTGCTGGCCGCCTGCACGCCCCGCGACCAGGGCACCGACCTCGACCCCGACCAGGTCGACGCGATGGCCCCGCCGCCCGACGGCGCCTGCCGGGTGATCACCCCCGACGACGTGGCCCAGCCCAGCAACGCCACCCGCACCGTCGACTGCGCCGAACCGCACAGCGCCCAGACCTACGCCGTGGGCACGCTGCCCGACCAGTTCGCCACCGCCGCCTACAACGACCCCGATCTGGCGGTGTTCGCCTTCCAGACCTGCACCGACGAATTCGAGAAGTTCCTCGGCGCCGACGAGTCCCTGGCCATGCGGACCGTCGTCAGCTGGGCCTGGTTCCGACCGTCGAAGCAGGCCTGGACCGACGGCGCCCGGTGGTACCGCTGCGACGTGGTCGGGGGCGGGCCGCAGAGCAAGGAGTACGTCGACCTGCCCCCCTC
>JBBQRV010000300.1:0-3644 GCA_038214475.1 Propionibacteriales bacterium
CACCGCGGCCGCCCAGCGAGCCATCGTGGCGTCCTACTCGGCCGAGCTGTGCGCCGCGCACCCGGGCATCTCCGCCGACGACCTGCACCGGCTCTCCAGCCGGTTCGTCTCCCCGCTCGACGTGGCGCCACACGTGGCGGGTGCCGCGGTCGACCTCACCCTGGTCGACGCCTGCGGCCAGGAGCTCGACCTGGGCACCCCGATCGACGCCACCCCCGAGCAGAGCGACGGCGCCTGCTTCTTCGCCGCCGAGGTCTCCCCCGACGCGCGCGCCCACCGGGAGCTGCTGGCCCGGGTGCTGGGCGGTGCCGGTCTGGTGAACTACCCGACCGAGTGGTGGCACTGGAGCTACGGCGACCGCTACTGGGCACTGGTCACGGGCGCTCCGCTTGCGCTCTACGGCCCGGTGGACGTGCGGGTCGCGGCATGAGCGCGCTCGCCCTGGCCGCCGGTACGACGACGGGCACGCTCACCGAGCTGAGCGTCGACCTGGCCGCGGTGGCCGACAACACGAGGCTGCTCGCGCACCGGGCCACCGGGGAGCTGATGGCGGTGGTGAAGGCGGACGGGTTCGGGCACGGCGCCGTCGACGTGGCCCGCACCGCACTGGCGCACGGCGCCGGCTGGCTGGGCGTGACCTCGCTCCAGGAGGCGCTGCCGCTGCGCGCGGCCGGACTCACCGCTCCCCTGCTGAGCTGGCTCAACCCGG
This sequence comes from Propionibacteriales bacterium, assembly GCA_038214475.1. Taxonomy (GTDB): domain Bacteria; phylum Actinomycetota; class Actinomycetes; order Propionibacteriales; family Nocardioidaceae; genus Nocardioides. Next base: position 710 of record JBBQRV010000300.1, read on the forward strand.
TGGACGCCGACTTCGCGACCGCGGTCGCGGCCGGTGTCGACCTGGCCGTACCGTCCGCCGCGCACCTGACCGCGATCTGCGTCGCCGCGACCGGGGCCGGCGCCCCGGCCCGGGTGCACCTGCACCTCGACACCGGGATGGCCCGCGACGGGGCGGAGCCGGCCCGGTGGGGGCGGCTGTGCCGGGAGGCACGGCGCGCGGAGCGCCGGGGACTGGTCCGGGTGGTGGGCGTGATGGGGCACCTCGGCTGCGCGGACGAGCCCGGCCATCCGGCGAACGCCGCCGGTCGCACCCGGTTCGCGTGGGGGATCGAGGTCGCCCGCAGCGCGGGGCTGCGGCCCGTGCACCGTCACCTGGCCGCGACGGCGTCGACGCTCACCGACCCGCTGGCCCACCACACGCTGTGCCGGGTCGGTGCCGGACTGGTCGGCATCGACCCGTCGGGCACCACGACGCTTCGCGGTGCCCTCACCCTCACCACCCCGGTGGTCGGTGTGCGGCACGTGCGCGCGGGCACCCCGGTCGGCTACGGGCACACCTGGGTCGCCCCCGCGGGCACCCACCTGGCCCTGCTGCCGCTCGGGTACGCCGACGGTCTGCCCCGGGTCGCGTCCGGCCGGGCGGAGGTGTGGCTGGCCGGTCGCCGCTGCCCGGTGGTGGGGCGGATCTCGATGGACCAGACCGTGGTCGACCTCGGACCCGACCCGGTCGACACCGGCACCGTGGCGACCGTCCTCGGGCCGGGCGACCGGGGCGAGCCCACCGTCGCCGACTGGGCCGGGTGGGGCGACACCATCCCCCACGAGATCGTCACGGGCATCGGTGACCGGGTGGCGCGGCGTACCCTCTCGACGCCGCTGTGGAGCGTGTCGTGAGCCGGGTCAGGGTCGCCGTGATCGGCGGCGGCCAGAACTGCGAGCACGACGTGTCCCTCGCCTCGGCGGCCTCGGTCGCCGACGCCCTCGACCCGGCGGCGTACGACGTGCTGCGACTGACCGTCGGCCGCGACGGCGGCTGGTCCGACGGGCACGGGGGTGTCGTCGGACTTCCGGCTGCCGTGGCCGAGCTGCAGAGCTGTGACGTGGTGCTGCCGGTGGTGCACGGGCCGCGCGGGGAGGACGGCAGCCTGGCGGCCCTGTGCGAGCTCGCCGGGGTGCCCTACGTCGGCGCCGGAGTCCGCGCCGGCGCGCTGGCGATGGACAAGTGGGCGACCAAGCTGGTGGCCGGGGCGGTCGGGGTGGGCTCCGCCCGCGGTCGCCTGGTCACGCCCCGGGACCGGGTGCGGTGGGAGGGTCCGGTGGTCGTGAAGCCGGTGGCGGCCGGCTCGAGCCACGGCGTGACCCTGGTGCACACCGCCGACGAGCTCCCGGCCGCGCTGGCCTCGGCGTTCGCGCTCGACGAGCGGGTGCTGGTCGAGGAGCTGGTCTCCGGACGCGAGATCGACGTCGCCGTGCTCGCCCTGCCCGACGGTGGCCGGCTGGTCGGGCCCCCGCTGGAGATCGTCGTCGAGGAGCTCTTCGACACCACCAGCAAGTACGACGGGAGCGCCGACTTCCGGCTGCCCGCTCCTCTCGGCGACGTCGAGCTCAAGGAGCTGGAGACCGCCGCCCTGGCGGTGTACGACGCCCTCGGCTGTGCCGGCGTGGCCCGGGTCGACTTCTTCCTGACCGAGGCCGGCTGGGTGCTCAACGAGGTGAACACGATGCCCGGCCTGACCGAGCAGTCACAGGTGCCGAAGATGTTCGCGGCGGCCGGGCTGCCCTACCCGGCCCTGCTCGACCTGATGGTCCGGGGAGCTCTGGGCGGCCGGTGAGCGTCGCGTCCCCCGGCCTCCGCGGGCGGATCGACGGCCTCGACCTGATGCGCGGCCTGGCCGTCGCGCTGGTGATGCTGCGCCATGCGCTGCCCACCCCGTTCGCCGGGGCGGGCGTGGTCGGCGTGGTGATGTTCTTCGCGCTCAGCGGCTACCTGATCACGGGGGTCCTGCTCGATGAGCTGGGCCGCACCGGCCGGATCGACCTGCGCCGCTTCTACGCGCGCCGGGCCCGCCGCCTGGTGCCGGCGCTGCTCTTCCTGGTGGCCGGCGTGGTGCTGGTGACGCTGGTGCTCGATCCTCTGGGCGATCGCGGTGCGCTGGTGAAGACGGTGGCGGTGGCCCTGACGTGGACCGGCAACCTGCCCTTCGGCCATGCCAGCGACGCCACCTTCCACCTCTGGACCCTGGCCACCGAGGAGCAGTTCTACCTGCTCTGGCCGACCCTGCTGGCCCTCGGCTTCGCCCTTCGACGGGTGGGCGGCACGCTGCTGGCGGTGGCCGGCGCCTGCCTGATCGGGTGCCTGCTCACGCTCTGGTGGCTGCGCGGCGCCCCGGATCTCGCCTACGCGCTCCCCACCAGCTGGGCGATCTGCTTCGTGATCGGGGCGGCGACCCGCACCTACGCCGACAGGCTGGCCGTTCATCTGATCGGATCCCGCCCGCTGGTGCCGGTCTGTCTGGCTGCCCTGGCGGTGCTGAGCGTGATTCCATTGCGTGGTCACGCGCTCACCTACCTGGCAGGAGGCCCGGTCATCGCCGTACTCACCGGTGTGCTGCTGCTGGCCTGGCGCGGCTGGGCGGACGTGACGGCGCCGGGACCGCGGCTGCTGGTGCTGCTCGGCACGGTGTCCTACGCCGCCTACCTGTGGAACTACCCGCTCACGCTCTGGCTGCGGCCCGCGCTGGAGGGCTGGACCGGGCCGTTCGCGATCGCCCTCACCCTGGTGCTGGCGGCGGTGAGCTGGCGCTGGGTCGAGCAGCCGGCGCAGCGCAGCCGGGCGCCCCACTCGGTGGCGGCATGAGCGACCGGCTGCTGCCGTGGTGGCGCGACGCCGCGGTGGGGCTCGGCGTGCTCGTGGTCGGCGGGTGGGAGCTCTGGTACCGGGGGGCCGGCGCCCA
>JBBQRV010000301.1:0-3599 GCA_038214475.1 Propionibacteriales bacterium
CCATCAGGTCGGCGTCACCGAGCCCGTCCACCCCGTCGGACAGCGCCGCCCCGGCGCTCACCAGCGCCAGCGCGACGCCGAGGAAGCCCAGCAGCCGCCCGCTGGTGGGCTTGAAGTACTCGACGTCGTCCTGTGCCACCCGATGGCCCCTTCCTCGATTCCCCGGCAGTGCGCCGTCAACCCTATGCTGACCCCTGTGACGACAACTGCCTCAACGACGAGTGCAGCCGCCAGCGGGTACGACGACATCACCTCGTCGGAGAGCTCGCTGCGCCGGTTCCTGCACGGACTCCCGGGCGTGGACCAGGTGGGCGCCGACGCGCGCGCCGCCGGTCTGGCGACCCGGTCGATCAAGACGACGGCGAAGGCCTTCGCGATCGACCTGGCCATCCGGATGGTCGACCTGACCACCCTCGAGGGCATGGACACCCACGGCAAGGTCCGGGCGCTGGCCACCAAGGCGATGCACCCCGACCCGACCGACCCGACCTGCCCGATGACCGCAGCGGTGTGCGTCTACCCGGACATGGTCGGCACCGCCCGCCAGGTGCTCGGCGACAGCGGCGTGCACGTGGCCGCGGTGGCCACCGCGTTCCCGAGCGGCCGGGCGGCGCTCGACATCAAGCTCGCCGACACCCGCGACGCGGTGGAGGCCGGCGCCGACGAGATCGACATGGTCATCGACCGGGGCGCGTTCCTGTCCGGGCGCTACCAGCAGGTCTTCGACGAGATCGTCGCGGTCCGCGAGGCCTGTCGCCGAGACGACGGCTCGAGCGCGCACCTCAAGGTGATCTTCGAGACCGGCGAGCTGCAGACCTACGACAACGTACGGCGGGTCTCGTGGCTGGCGATGCTGGCCGGCGCGCACTTCATCAAGACCTCGACCGGCAAGGTGCAGCCGGCGGCCACGCTGCCGGTCACCATGATCATGCTCGAGGCGGTGCGCGACTTCCGGGCCCAGACCGGCCAGATGGTCGGCGTGAAGCCGGCCGGCGGGATCCGCACCACCAAGGACGCCCTGAAGTACCTCGTGGTGGTCAACGAGATCGCCGGCCCCGACTGGCTCGACCCCGACTGGTTCCGCTTCGGTGCCTCGACGCTGGTCAACGACCTGCTGATGCAGCGCACGAAGATGCTCACCGGCCGCTACTCGGGCCCCGACTACTTCACCCTGGACTGATCGTCATGGCAGACAACAGCACCCCCCGGACCAGCGTCTTCGAGTACGCCCCGGCACCGGAGTCCCGCGCGAACGTCGAGATCAGGGCGTCGTACGGACTGTTCATCGGCGGCGAGTTCGTCGACGGCACCGGCACGTCCTTCAAGACGGTCAACCCGGCCACCGAGGAGGTGCTCGCCGAGGTCGCCGAGGCCAGCGACGCCGACGTCGACGCCGCGGTGCGGGCAGCCCGGCGCGCCCACACCCGGGTCTGGTCGAAGATGCCCGGCCGCGAGCGCGCCAAGTACCTCTACCGGATCGCCCGGATCATCCAGGAACGCGGCCGCTAGCTGGCCATCCTGGAGTCGATCGACAACGGCAAGCCGATCAAGGAAACCCGCGACTTCGACGTCCCGACGGTCGCCGCGCACTTCTTCTACTACGCCGGCTGGGCCGACAAGCTCGAGCACTCCGGCTTCGGCAGCACTTCGCTCGGGGTCGCCGGCCAGGTCATCCCGTGGAACTTCCCGCTCCTGATGCTGGCGTGGAAGATCGCGCCGGCGCTGGCCTGCGGCAACACCGTGGTGCTCAAGCCCGCCGAGACCACGCCGCTCACGGCACTGCTGTTCGCCGAGATCTGCCAGCAGGCCGACCTGCCCGCCGGTGTGGTCAACATCGTCACCGGCGCGGGCGGGACCGGTCGTGCGATCGTGGCCCACCCCGACGTCGACAAGGTGGCCTTCACCGGCTCCACCGAGGTCGGCCGGGCGATCGCCAAGGCGGTGGCCGGCACCCACAAGAAGGTCACCCTCGAGCTGGGCGGCAAGGCCGCCAACATCGTGTTCGACGACGCCGCGCTCGACCAGGCCGTCGAGGGCGTCGTCACCGGCATCTTCTTCAACCAGGGCCACGTGTGCTGCGCCGGCAGCCGGCTGCTGGTGCAGGAGAGCGTCGCAGAGGAGTTCCTCGACCGGCTCAAGGCCCGGATGGCGACGCTGCGGGTCGGAGACCCGCTCGACAAGAACACCGACGTGGGCGCGATCAACTCCGCCGAGCAGCTGGCCAAGATCCGCGAGCTCTCCGACATCGGCGAGGCCGAGGGGGCCGGGCGCTGGTCGCCGCCGTGCGACCTGCCCACCCAGGGCTTCTGGTTCCCGCCGACCGTGTTCACCGGCGTCTCGCAGGCGCACCGGATCGCTCGTGAGGAGATCTTCGGCCCGGTGCTGAGCGTGCTCACCTTCCGCACGCCCACCGAGGCGGTCGAGAAGGCCAACAACACGCCGTTCGGGCTGTCGGCGGGGGTCTGGACCGAGAAGGGTTCGCGGATCCTCTGGATGGCCAACCAGCTGCGCGCCGGCGTGGTCTGGGCCAACACGTTCAACAAGTTCGACCCGACCAGCCCCTTCGGCGGCTACAAGGAGTCGGGCTACGGCCGCGAGGGCGGCCGCCACGGCCTGGAGGGCTACCTGCGATGACACCCACCGACACCCGCATCGACGTGCGCAAGACCTACAAGCTCTACATCGGCGGCGCCTTCCCGCGCTCGGAGTCGGGTCACTCGTACCTCGTGCACGACGCGAAGGGCAGGTTCATGGCCAACGCCGCACTGGCGTCCCGCAAGGACGCCCGCGACGCCGTCACCGCGGCTCGCAAGGCCCTCGGCGGCTGGTCCGGGCGGACGGCGTACAACCGGGCCCAGATCGTCTACCGGATCGCCGAGGTGATGGAGGACCGCCGACCGCAGTTCGTGGACGCCGTACTGCGCTCCGAGGGCCTCACGCCGGCCCGGGCGGCGCGGGTCGTCGACGCCGCGATCGACCGTCTGGTCTGGTACGCCGGGTGGGCCGACAAGATTGGCCAGGTCGTCGGCAACGCCAACCCGGTCGCCGGGCCCTACTTCAACCTCTCCACCCCCGAGCCGACCGGCGTGGTCGCCGTGCTGGCCCCCCAGGAGTCGTCGCTGCTGGGCCTGGTGTCGGTGCTGGCACCGGTGATCGTCACCGGCAACACTGCGGTGGTGCTGAGCTCCTACGAGCGTCCGCTGCCCGCCATCACCTTCGCCGAGGTGCTGGCCACCTCCGACGTGCCCGGCGGCGTGGTCAACCTGCTCACCGGCGACAACGCGGCGACCGCCCCCTGGCTGGCCTCGCACATGGACGTCAACGCGATCGACCTCACCGGAGCAGCCGGCCAGGACGACCGGACGACCGCGCTCGAGGAGGCGGCCGCCGAGAACCTGAAGCGGGTGCTGCGGGCGCCGGCGGCCGAGCCCGACTGGACCCTCGACCCGGGGACCGATCGGATGACGAGCTTCCTCGCGCCCACCCCCGTGGGGCACCCGATCGGGATCTGACACCCGTGGCACGCCCGGCGACGGCGATCGTGCTGGCCGGCCCCTCCGGGGCCGGCAAGTCCCGGCTGGCCGCCCGGCTCGGGCTGC
>JBBQRV010000302.1:0-3555 GCA_038214475.1 Propionibacteriales bacterium
CCCGAGCACGGCAGTGACGCTGCCTCGGGCGACGCTCAGGTCGAGACCGTCGACGGCTGTCTTGGCGCCGTACCGCATGACCAGGCCGTCGATCTGCACGGCGGGAGCGGGGGAGGGCACCCGCTCAGTCTAGGAAGGCGGTGCCAGCGGCAGCGCGGCGGGAGCCCGTGCGGCCTGTCCCGGCGACATCGGCGTGCGCTGCCCGCACAATGTCCACCATGCGCCTCCTCCGCACGCCGCTCACCGCCGCCGCGCTGGTCGTGGCGTCGGTGCTCCTCGCGCCCTCGGGCGCCCGAGCCGAGCCCCCCGCCGCACCAGACGTGTGCGCCCCCGGTGTCGTCGTCGACCAGGCCGGCGTCCTCGACGACCGTCGCGTGCAGCGGGCCGCCGCCGGGTTCGACGACCGAGTGACCGTCAAGGTGCTGTCGTTCGACAGCACACCCGGCACCGGCACCCTCTACGCCGCGCTGACCGAGGCCAGGGTCCGGTGCAAGGGGTGGGGTTTCACCCCGGGCGGTCGGCGATCGCTGCTGGTGCTGGGCGTCAGTGTCGCTAGCCGCGAGCTCGGTTCGCACTATGCCGGAGCGGCGCTGAAGCGCTTCGACGGTGCGCGCGAGGCCGCCGAGGCGGACGCGATGGGACCGAACTTCGCCAACGGCGAGTGGACCGCCGGCATGGTGGCCGGGCTGAGGACCTACGCCCGTGCCTACGCCGGACCGGTGACCCCGCAGCCCCCGGGCACCGGCACCGGGGGTGTGGTCCCCTCTGACCCGTTCCCGCAGCCGCCGGCGCTGGCGGGCGACACCGGCTCGAACCGCGGCGCGAACGGGAGGCCGGCCGCAGTGGTGCTCGCAGTGGCCGGCGGTCTGGCCGGCGTCGGCGGTCTCTCGGCGGCCGGCCTGTCCCTGCGTCGGCGACGCAGGGTCCGGGCCGGGGCCCGCGCGGCGCTGGGCGCGGCCACCGACGAGATGGCCCAGGCCTGGGTGGAGCTGGAGTCGAGCCAGGAGTACGTCGACGCACGGGTGCTCTCCCTGCCCGCTGTCCAGGACCGTGTCGTCGACGGGATCCGCGCGGCGCACGTGCAGGCGAGCGCGGCGCTCGAGGAGGCCACGGCGGCGTACCTGACGGCGTCACAGGCGTGGTCGGCGGACGTCATCGCCCGGCTCGACACCGACGAGGCCGCCGTCGGGCTTGCTCAGGTGGGCGACACCGTGGCGGCCCTGCGACGGGCCACGGTCGCGATGACCGCCGTCGAGACGGCGGTCGGCGGGCTGGAGACGCTCCGTGCGGAGCTGCCCGGTCTGGTCGCCGGACTGCGCACCGGCGCTGCCGAGCTCACCACGCTGCTCGGCCGGCGTCGTGGGGAGGGCTACCTGACCGGTGCGTACGACGAAGCGCCGACCCGGGCTGGGGCCGCCGCTCGCGATGCCGAGGCGCTGGGTGTCCAGCTCCGCTTCGGCGACGCGGCCGCGGCAGTGGCCCTGGCCAGCACCGACCTGGGTACGACCCGGGCCTGGCTCGAGGGGCTCGACGCCTTCCGTGCCGACCTGGCCACCGACACCGCGGCACTGCACGCACGCAGCACGGTGCTGGACGCCCGGCTGGCCGACGCCTACGTCACCCTGGAGACCCTGGAGCGCGACTTCGACCCCAGCTGCGTGAACGGGCTGCGGGCCGGGGTGGACGAGGCCGCGGTCAGCCGCAAGCGGCTCGACGGGGCGCTGTCGGTGATCGAGACGAACTCGTCGATGAGGACGCAGGAGTTCGCCCTGGCCCGCGAGCAGGTGCAGGCCGCCCAGGGCGCCTGCGACCAGATCGCCGCCGGCGCTGCGGCCGCCGGGGTGGCCGAGGAGCATCTTCGACTGCTGGAGGCAGAGCTGCCACTGGCCGCACGGACACTGGCAACCGAGGCCGCTGGGCTCGCCGAGAGGATGGACGCGGAGTCGGACGCGGTCTCCTACCTGTCCGAGGCTCCGGCGCCTGACGAGCTGCGTGCGGAGGCGGCAGCCCTGGGGGAGCGGGCGGCCCGGTCCCGGGCTCCGCTGCTGGCGCTGGAGGCCGAGCTCGCCGACGTACGGACTCGACTGACGCGAGCCACGAGCCTCGTCGACGACGTGGTCGAGGAGTACCGCGACACCCGTCGCGCACTGACCGCCGCGGAGGCCTCGGTCGCCGAGGCGGCCACCGAGGTGTCGCGGGCCGATGTGGGGCCGACCGCCCGGGGCGCGGCTGCGACCGCGGCGCAGCAGCTGTCGTCGGCGCAGGTCGCCGACAGCATGGCCGAGGCCAGGCGCGGCGCCGACGAGGCGAGGAGCACGGCGAACGCCGCGACGGCGCGGGCCCGACGCGACCGGCGGGAGGCCGAGCAGGAGCGGGAGGCGGCCCGGCGGGCCTCCACGTCCCGGTCCCGCAGCTCCGGGCCCGGCGGTTTCGGCTCGGGCGGGTTCGGTTCGGGTGGTTCCTCCGGCGGGTCCTCGGGGTCGGGCCGCGGCGGCGGCGGTTCGCGTGGGTTCGGCGGTGGCGGTGGCTCCGGTCACGGCGGCGGGGGAGGCGGAGGCTCCCGCAACTTCTGACCCGACCCGGTCGGTTAGGTGAGCCTTACTTGAATCACTCACCCCATTAACGTCACACTGATGTTGTGGAATTCATTCGGACGCCGTTGGCCGCCCTGGAGGGCGATGCGCCGACGCGCGCCCGGGTGGTCCGTTCGATCCTCGACAACGGTCCCTCGACCGCCGTCGAGCTGGCGGCCCGGCTCGAGCTGACGCCCGCTGCCGTCCGTCGTCACCTGGAGCACCTGGTGGAGTCCGGCGTGCTGGCGCAGGGCGACCAGCGAGTGCGCGGCTCACGCGGCCGCGGCCGGCCGGCCAAGGCCTTCGCCCTCACCGACGCGGGCCGCGACGAGTTCTACCAGCAGTACGACGACCTGGCCGTGCAGGCGCTCCGGTTCCTGGGCGAGACCCAGGGCGAGGAGGCCGTGATGGAGTTCGCCCGTCGCAGGGTGGCCTTCATCGAGCGGGACTTCCAGACCGTCGCCGACCTGCATCCCGAGCTCAGCCCTGCCGAGGTGCTCGCGCAGGTGCTCACCGAGGGCGGCTACGCCGCGTCGGTCCGAGCCCTGCCGATCGGCGACCAGCTCTGCCAGCAGCACTGCCCGGTGGCCCACGTGGCTGAAGAGTTCCCGCAGCTGTGCGAGGCCGAGACCGAGACCATCGGCCGCCTCCTGGGACGTCACGTCCAACGGCTGGCGACCATCGCGCACGGCGACGGCGTGTGCACCACCTGCATCCCGAACACCCCCGAGAAGAAGGATGGCGAGTCAGCATGACGAGCACCCAGCCCACCATCGAGGAACTCAACCCCGAGCTGAAGGGCATCGGTCGCTACGAGTACGGCTGGTCCGACAGCGACACGCAGGGCGCCACGGCGACCCGGGGGCTCAACGAGGTGGTGGTGCGCGACATCTCGGACAAGAAGAGCGAGCCGCAGTGGATGCTCGACCTGCGCCTCAAGGGCCTCAAGCTCTTCCACCGCAAGCCGATGCCCAAGTGGGGC
>JBBQRV010000303.1:0-3496 GCA_038214475.1 Propionibacteriales bacterium
CCACAAGGCAGGCTTGTGGGTGGCGTAGCCTGAGCGCGTGCTCTCCCACGTCCCCGACCTACAGGCGCTCCGACTGCTCGTGGGCATCGCCCAGCACGGCAGCATCGGCGGGAGCGCCCGGGCCGCGGGTGTGAGCCAGCAGGCCGCATCGGAGCGGCTCCGGGCGATCGAGGCGCAGACGGGGCTGACCCTCGTCTCCCGGGGGGCCCGGGGGTCCGAGCTGACCGAGGCGGGCCTGGTGGTGGCGGAGTGGTCGGCGCGGCTGCTCGACCTCGCCGAGGAGATCGACACCGCCATCGAGGGGCTGCGAGGCGATCGCAGCCGCGAGCTGTCGGTCTGGTCCAGCATGACCATCGCGGAGAGCCTGGTCCCCCGGTGGCTGGTGCTGCTTCGGCAGCGCCAGCAGGCTGAGGGCCGCACCCCCACGGCGGTGAGCCTCAACGCCTCCAACAGCGTCTGCGTGGTGGCGGCGGTGACCGACGGCCGAGCGCACCTGGGCTTCGTCGAGGGCGCGGACCGGCCCCCTGGGGTCCGCTCGGTGGCGGTCGGGCACGACGAGCTGGTGCTGGTCGCGGGGCAGGGAACACCGCTCACCCGGCGCCGTACGCCGCTGACTCCGGGCCAGGTGGCCGACCTGCCCCTGACCGGACGCGAACGCGGGTCGGGCACCCGCGCGGTCCTGGAGTCCGCCCTGCACGCGCACGGCCTCTCCCCCGCGGACACCGGCGTGGAGCTCACCACCGCGACCACCGTGCGCGAGGCTGTGCTGGCAGGGAGCTACCCGGCGTTCCTCAGCCGGCGCGTGGTGGCCCGCGAGCTGGACTCCGGCCGCCTGGTCGAGGTGCCCACGACCGGCCTCGACCTGGGCCGGGTCTTCCGGGCGATCTGGCTGGGCACCCGGGAGCCGCCCGCCGGGCCGGCGCGGGAGCTGGTCGCGATCGCCCGGGCCACCGAACGACCGGCCACCGAGCGCCGGAGCTGAGCGCCGGAACGGAGCGCAGGAACGGAGCGCCGGAACGGAACGCCGGAGCTGGGCGACGCAACCCGCGCCGGATCCCGCCGGGCCCAGCGCTCGCCTCAGCCGTAGAGCGTGCTGCGCTCCCGGGCCGGACGGCCGGCGAGGGCGGCCATCGCGTGCAGCTCGGCGACGTCCTTGCGTGAGCCGTTGGTGGAGCCGGCCATCCGGCTGATCGTCTCCTCCATCAGGGTGCCTCCCAGGTCGTCGACTCCCCCGTTCAGCACCTGGGTGCAGGTCTCGGGGCCGAGCTTCACCCACGAGCACTGGATGTGGTCGACGAGTCCGTGCAGCATGATCCGGGCCACTGCGTGCACCGCTCGGTTGTCGCGCACGGTCGGCCCCGGCCGGGCCACCCCAGCGAGGTAGATCGGGCTGGACTGGTGCACGAAGGGCAGCGGCACGAACTCGGTGAACCCGCCCGTCTCGCGCTGGATCGCGGCCAGGGTCTGCAGGTGCGTGACCCAGTGCCCGGGGTGGTCGACGTGGCCGTACATCATGGTGCTCGTCGTGGGCAGCCCGATCCGGTGAGCGGTGGTGACTACCTCCACCCACTGCGCGGTCGGGAGCTTGCCCTTGGTGAGGATCCAGCGCACGTCGTCGTCCAGGATCTCCGCGGCGGTACCGGGCAGGGAGTCGACACCGGCGTCACGCAGGGCGACCAGGAACTCCCTGATCGGCAGCCCGGTGCGCGTCACGCCGTTCATCACCTCCATCGGGCTGAAGGCGTGCAGGTGCAGCGACGGCGCGGCGGACTTCACCGCCCGGGCCAGGTCGAAGTACGCCGTGCCGGGGAGCTCGGGGTCGATGCCACCCTGCATGCAGACCTCGGTCGCGCCGACCCCCACCGCCTCGACCGCCCGCTCGGCGATCTCGTCGAGCGACAGCGTGTACGCGTCCGCGTCGCTCTTGCGCTGGGCGAAGGCGCAGAACCGGCAGCCGGTGTAGCAGATGTTGGTGAAGTTGATGTTGCGGTTGACGACGTAGGTCACCTCGTCGCCGACGGCGTCGCGGCGCAGGTCGTCGGCCAGGGCACAGACCTCCTCCAGGGCGGGGCCGTCGGGGGCGGTCATCAGGGCCAGCGCCTGGGCGTGCGTCAGCGCCGACTGGGCGCGCCGGGCCGCGCGCAGCGCCGCGCTCACGTCGGAGTCGGCGCGTTCGGGCGCCGCGCTGCCGTGCACGGTCTCGCGCAGCGCCGCCCAGTCGCCGTAGACGTCCTCGAAGTCGCCGCGGGTCTCGCTCGACCGGCCGGTGGTGTCGATCGAGGCGTGCAGGTCGGTGCGTCCGGAGCTGGTGAAGCCCCCGTCGGGCTCCTGCCAGGGCCGCCCGTGGGCCCGGGCCGACTCGTCGGCGAGGCCGTCCGACCCGCGCAGCGCGTCGACGTGCGGCCGGAGCCGTGGGTCGAGCCACGGTACGTCGAGGTAGGGCGGGTGTGCGGTGAGCCGCTCGCGCAGCGTGAACCCCGCATCGGCGCACAGTGCCGCCAGCTTGTCGACCTGCGGCCACGGCCGCTCCGGGTTCACGTGGTCGGGCGTCAGCGGGCTGATCCCGCCGAAGTCGTCGACCCCCGCGTCCAGGAGGGCCCGGCACTCGGTGAGGTCGACCAGGTTGGGCGGCGCCTGCACCCGCATCGCCGGGCCGAGCAGCACCCGGGTGGTGGCGACGGCGGCGAGGTACTCGTCCAGGCCGAGATCGTCCACGTGCCGCATCGCGGTGTCCGGCTTGGCCCGGAAGTTCTGGACGATCACCTCCTGGATGGCGCCGTACTCGCGAGCGATCCGGCGCAGCGCCAGGATCGAGTCGGCCCGCTCGGCGGTGGTCTCGCCGATGCCGACCAGAAGGCCCGTGGTGAACGGCACGTTGAGCCGGCCGGCGTCCTCGAGCACGCGGAGCCGTACGGCGGGGTCCTTGTCCGGGCTCTTGTGGTGCGCCTGGCCCGGCTCCTCGAAGAGTCGTCGCGACGTCGTCTCGAGCATCATCCCCATCGAGGGCGCGACCGGCTTGAGCCGGCTCATCTCCGACCAGGACATCACCCCCGGATTGAGGTGGGGCAGCAGTCCGGTCTCCTCGAGCACGCGCACCGCCATCGCCCGCACGTACTCCAGGGTGGAGTCGTAGCCGGCCTCCTCGAGCCAGGCCCGGGCCTCCGGCCACCGGTCCTCGGGCCGGTCCCCCAAGGTGAACAAGGCCTCCTTGCAGCCCAGCTCGGCGCCGCGGCGGGCCAGGTCGAGCACCTCGTCGGGGCTCAGGAAGGGCGAGTCCAGCTTGCCGGGCACGGTCACGAACGTGCAGTAGTGGCACCGGTCGCGACACAGCCGGGTCAGCGGGATGAACACCTTGCGCGAGTAGGTCACCACGTCGGGCCGCCCCGCGTCGGAGAGCCCGGCATCACGCACCCGGCGGGCCACCGCCATCAGCCGGTCGAGCGGGTCGCCGCGCGCCTGGAGCAGCGCGTCCGCCTCGGCGGCGTCGATCGACCGG
>JBBQRV010000304.1:0-3479 GCA_038214475.1 Propionibacteriales bacterium
CCGACTACCACCAAGGCAAGGACCTGCCCCTCAGCAAGGCCTCGATCCGGACCATGCGCAAGCAGGCGGCAAGCGCCCGGGCGGCGGCCGCCGACGCCGAGGTGGGGGCCACCCAGCCCTTCCTCGCGATCAACGACGCCACCGGCGGCATCTACGTCAAGGACTTCACGATGCGCGGTCTGGGCAACCACATCCAGGTGTGGGTCGCCGACGACCGGGCTTTCCCGGCCGGCGACTGCCGCAACGACCTCGGCTCGGTCGACATCACCGACGCGCAGGTGGACAACTTCGTCAGCGAGTTCGACAACAACATCTATCCCAAGGAGTCGGCGTCGTTCTCGGTGCCGCCCAGCCTCGACGGGGCGAACGCGCCGCTGGCCGACATCCTCGGCCTGCCCGCCGACTACTACCAGGTCTCGGCAGACCAGGCCGACGACATCGTGGTGCTGGTCGACAACGTGCGGGACGCGAACTTCTACGACCCCGGCACGCCCGACGGGCAGACCTACATCGCCGGGTTCTTCTACTCGACGTTCAACTACTACCTCAACCGCAACCTGATGACCATCGACGCGTTCGACTGGTTGCACCGCACCGGGGCGAACCCGCCCGACGACACCGCGAACCAGGCCTACATCGACTGCGCCAACGCGCTGGGCCAGACGCGTCCGTTCGGCACCCCCCGACCGCGGCTCTACGAGGGCACCTTCGCCCACGAGTACCAGCACCTGCTGGAGAGCTACGAGGACCCCGACGAGGCCTCCTGGGTCAACGAGGGCCTGTCGGACTACGCCCAGACGCTGGTGGGCTACGTCGACACCACCCTGCCCCCGGACTCCCCGGGCGCCGACGGGCACCTCAAGTGCTTCAACGGCTACCAGCCGGAGAACTTCGGTGGACCCGAGAACTCCCTGACGCTGTGGAGCGACCAGGGCGGACCCGAGATCCTGTGCGACTACGGGGCGGCGTACTCGTTCATGGAGTACCTCGACGCCCACTACGGCGAGGGCTTCATGAGCGCCCTGCACCGTGAGGACGGCAACGGGCTCGAGGGCCTCGACGCCGTGCTCGACCAGGTGCACTCCCCCAAGTCGGCGATGGCCACCCTGCACGACTGGGAGACGATGGTCGCCATCGACGCGTCCCTCGACCAGGGCCGCAAGCTGACCGGCGGGATCCGCACGTGGTTCCAGGCCGACACGCTCAGCTCGAAGATCAACTGGGACAACCCGCAGGCCTACGACAGCCCGGGCGCACCGCCCAACGGCTCGGACTACGTGCGGCTGCGCACCCGGTCGGGTCACTACCTGACCGCGAAGCAGCTCAGGTCGATCCGGTTCACGGGCTCGCAGACCCTGCCGTCGCAGCCGGTCGAGTGGGAGGCCGACGCCACCCCGCCCGACGCCACCGACGCCGACACCACGTGCGGTGCGGTGCCCGACGGCACCGGGGCCCCGGCCCTCTACAGCGGGTGCGGGATCAACCTGGACCGCTCCATCGTGCGCCAGGTCAGCGTGCCCGCCGCCGGCGGCCAGCTGAGCTTCGACGCCCTGTGGGACACCGAGGACCTGTGGGACTACGGAGTCGTGCAGGTGTCGACCGACGGCGGCTCCACGTGGACGTCGCTGGCCACCGAGGACACCACGGCCGACCACGACCCCGGTGCCGTCGCGGCCGTGGTCGACAACCTGCCGGGCTTCACCGGCGACGCCGGCAGCTGGCACACCGAGCACGCCGACCTGTCGGCGTACGCCGGTCAGGACGTGCTGGTCGGGTTCCGCTACCTCACCGACTCGGGAGTCAACGAGGGCGGGTTCTGGGTGCGCAACATCGACGCAGCCGGCACCCCGCTGCCCAGCGACTCGCTGGACGGCTGGCAGACCATCTCGCAGGTGAACCCGACGGCGGTGCCCGGCTACCACATCCGGCTGGTCGGCTACGACGCCAAGGGCCGCACCTGGGTCCACCGGCTGCCGCTCACGCCCGGGTTCCGGTGGAACCTCACCGGGCACCGGCTGCACAAGGCGCTCGGGAACCAGGCCACCACGGTGGCTGCGATCGTCAGCATGGACGACCCGAGCGAGTCGGTGACCCAGTACGGGCGCTACCAGCTCAGGGTCAACGGGGTGCTCCAGCCGGGCGGCTGAGCGACCTCTGCACACCGCGAGGGGGGCGTGGCCGTCGGCTACGCCCCCCTCGTCGTCACGGCCGGTGGGATCGGCCGCCCTGACCAGTCGTCAGGTCAGCCGGCGAAGAGGGTGGCTGCCTTGCGCACGGTCTCCACCACGCCGTACACCAGCGGGGCCCCGACCAGGGCCCAGGACACGATGATCCGGGCGTTCATGCCGCACTCCTCTCGAGCCGCTCCGGGCTCGGCTCGTGGAAACGTTCGTGCACCGGGCGCACCAGCAGGTTGGCCACGAAGCCCACCGCGAGCAGGCCCACCATGGTCAGCAGCGCCGGCCGGTAGTCGGCGGCGACCAGCTCACCGGGCGTTCCCCGCGCGTCGAGGAACGAGTTGACGATGAGCGGTCCGGCCACGCCTGCCAGCGACCAGGCGGTGAGCAGGCGACCGTGGATGGCACCGACCTGGAAGGTGCCGAACAGGTCGCGCAGGTAGGCCGGAGCGGTGGCGAAGCCGCCTCCGTAGAACGAGATGATCACCGCCGCCAGCAGCACGAAGAGGATCGTGGAGCTGGTGCCGGCCAGGGCCAGGATCGTGTAGAGCACCATCCCGACGCCCAGGTAGACCATGTAGGTCGGGCGCCGGCCGAGCACGTCGGAGGTCGACGACCACAGGAACCGTCCGGCCATGTTGGCGATGGACAGCACGCCCACGAAGCCGCCCGCGGCGGCCGCCGTCACGCTGGAGGTGGTGCCGTCGCGGAAGAAGTCCTGGATCATCGGCGAGGCCTGCTCGAGGATGCCGATGCCGGCGGTCACGTTGCAGAACAGCACCAGCCACAGCAGCCAGAACTGCGGGGTGCGCACCGCGCTGCCGGCCGACACGCTGGCCGTGGTGACCAGGTGCCGGTCCTCGACGCCTGCCGGGTCCCAGCCGTCCGGCCGCCAGCCCACGGCCGGCACCCGGACGGTGAAGGCACCGAACAACATGAAGGCGAGGTAGACCCCCGCGAGCGTGACGAAGAGCAGCATCACGGCGTGGCCCGACGGCACCGAGCCGGGGTCGGTGGAGACGTAGCCCGAGTCGTAGAGGCCCATCAGTCGCCCGCTCAGCGGGCTGGCGACCAGCGCACCGCCACCGAAGCCCATGATCGCCATCCCGGTCGCGAGACCGGGCCGATCGGGGAACCACTTGATCAACGTGGACACCGGCGAGATGTAGCCGATGCCCAGGCCGATGCCGCCGATGCCGCCGTACCCGAGGTAGACCAGCCAGAGCTGGTCGGTGCCGATGCCGAGCGCCGCGACCAGGAAGCCGGTGGCCCACAGGAGCGCGGCCACGAACATGGCGGCCC
>JBBQRV010000305.1:0-3450 GCA_038214475.1 Propionibacteriales bacterium
GCCTCGGCGACGGCCGGGGTCGATCCGGAGAGCATCGCCGCCCGGCGCACGTCGGCGAGCGGGATGCCGGTGGCCCTGGCCAGCGCCTCCTGGACCAGCGCGTCGAGGGCGCCCTGCCGGACGGCCCCCGTGACCACACCCCGCAGCCAGGCCTGCTCGGTCTCGGTCGCCCGGAGGAACAGGGCGGCCGTTGCGGACGCGCGTGCGGCCCGCGAGCCGCTGCCCGCCAGTGTCGCGATCGTCTCGAACGCGGTGTCGACCTCGAGCACCGTCAGGCTCGCCTCCTGCGCCGGGGCGGGAAGGAGGTCACCCATCGAGCGCCACCCGAGCCCGGTGCGGCGTTGTCGGAGTCCACCGGAGAGGTACGCCGTGACGACTCCCACCTCGTCGGCAGCGGCGGCCCCGAGCACCTCGGCCAGGATCTCGGCCTTCGTCCTGCGGGAACGGGTGGCGGCCAACCGCCCGGAGGCGTCGACGACGGTGGCGAGCAGCATGCGTCCATCATGACCGGCACGTCGGACAGGCCGGTTAGGTTGAGGGCGTGAGCGACGGCGCGACCGAGGTGAGCAGGGTGTGGAGCCCGGGCTGGCCCTGCCCGGCCGGCCAGATCCTGGGTGTCGCCCGGCGCGGGGCCGGTGACCCGACGTACCGGGTGGTCGGTGACGCACACTGGCGGAGCCTGCGCACCCCGGAGGGGACGGCGACGCTCGTCGTTCGGCCCCGAGCGAGCTCCGGCGAGGTGGAGGCGAGCGCCTGGGGGACCGGGGCCACCTGGGTCCTCGACCGGCTCCCCGCGATGCTCGGTGCCGACGACGACGCCACCGGCTTCGAGCCGCGGCACCCCGTGCTGGAGCGCGCGCTGGCCACCCACCCGCACTGGCGGATCGGGCGCACCGGACTGGTGATGGAAGCCCTGGTGCCGGCCGTCCTCGAGCAGAAGGTCACCGGCAAGGAGGCCTTCGCAGGCTTCCGGAACCTGGTCAACCGCTTCGGCGAGGAGGCGCCCGGTCCGGGCGCGGGGCTGCGGCTCCGGGTGCAGCCGACGCCGGCCCGACTCCAGCGGATCGCGTCCTGGGAGTGGCTGCACCTGCACGTCGACCACGCCCTTTCCCGCACGATCGTGCGCGCTGCGCAGGTGGCCGACGCGCTCGAGCGCACGGTGGGCCTTCCGCACGAGGAGGCCGACCGGCGGCTCCGCTCGCTGCCCGGCATCGGCGTGTGGACCAGTGCTGAGGTGCGCTCCCGTGCCCACGGGGACCCCGACGCGGTGAGCTTCGGCGACTACCACGTGGCCAAGGACATCGGCTGGGCGCTGACCGGCACACCGGTCGACGACGACGGACTGAGAGAGCTGCTCGAACCCTGGCGGGGCCACCGCTACCGGGTCCAGGTGCTGCTCGCCCTGAGCGGGCAGCACCGGCCACGGCGCGGTCCGCGGATGGCTCCCCGCACCCACCTGCCGAGCCGCTGATCCCCGCAGGGAGGCCGGGTGGGGTGCCATGGTCCAGTCGGGGCTGGGGTCCACAACTGGGGTTGACGCACCCCGGAGCCGGTGTTCTATTCGAGTCGGGGAATGGCAGTACAACTCAACCGGGGGGACGGCATGAGGGGGATTCCATTCGTCGCAGTGGCAGGGGCAATCGCGTGGGCGATTCTGGGGAGTAGCCCCGCCACTGCGACGATGGCCCCGTCCACCGGACAGGTGGTCGTGATCCAGGCGGTGCCCGGGGCGAGCATCGAGGTCTCGATCGACGGCGACCCGGTGCGCTCGGGTGTCGAGGTGGGCAGCATCCTGGGCCCGTTCGACCTGGCACCCGGTCCACACTCCCTCGACTTCTCCGATGCGTCGGGCGAGGTGGCGATGTCGTCGTCGATCGACGTGACCGCCGGCGCCAGCAGCGATGTGGTGCTGCACCGCCCGGCCGCCGTGGGGGGCGACCCGGTCGTCAACACCTACGCGACGCCGCTCGACCCGATCGGCCCCGGCAAGGCACGGGTGCTGATCGCCCACACCGCGACCGTGGCGCCCGCCGACGTCGAGGTCGACGGCACGACCGTCTTCACCAACATCGCCAACGGCGAGTACGCCGAGGCCGACGTCCCGGCCGGCGACCACGAGGTGTCCGTGCTGCCGACCGGCACCACAGGCCAGCCGATCCTCGGCCCCCTCGACGTCACGCTGACCCCGCGCACGGTGACCATGGTGTACGCCGTCGGGCGGCCGCAGAACGGCTCCATGGACGTGATCGTGCACACCGCACGTCTGGCCGCCGATGGCACGGTGGCTCCCGACACCATCGACACGGGATCGGCAGGGCTCGCCGCTGACGTGGCGGTGGCCCCGTTCGGCTCGCCCGCGTCACGTGCCCCGGCGGCCGGTGTCTGGTGGGGCCTCGGTGCACTGCTCGCGGCCCTGCTGGTGGCGGGGACAGCGAGGCTCGGCCTGCCGCTGTCACGGCAACGAGGCGCCCGAGTGGGCGCCGGAGCCCACCGCCTGCGGGAGTGAGATGACCTCGGGCACCCATCGGCGCGCTCCCGATCGCCCTCCGCGCACGGGGTGGATGGCCTCGGTGCGCAGCCGCGGAGCCGCCGTCGCCGCCGTCGCCGCCGTGGTCCTCGCGCTCGTCTGGTGGTCCGACTGGCCCGGCGGGTCGACGCCCGCCGACGTGGACGTCTCCGTGTCCTCGCCGCATCCCTCCGGTGACGACGCCGCAACGCCACCGCGCACACCTGCCGGGCCGGCTCGACGAGCCTCCTCCGACCTGGGTTCCGAGGCGCCCGTGTCGGCCCGGCTGCCCAGCGGTGCGGCGGTGCCGATCCGCTCCGTGTCCACCCGCGCCAACGGGGTCCTCGACGTCCCCGACGACATCCGCACGGCCGGCTGGTGGCGCGGCGGCGCGCGGCTCGGTGACCCGTTCGGGTCCACCCTGCTGGCCGCGCACGTCGACTCCACCACCCAGGGACTCGGTCCCTACGTCGAGCTGTTGTCCGTGCGCGCCGGGCAGCGCGTGGTCGTCACCTCGACGCACCTGCGCCAGGCCTTCCGGATCAGCTCGCTTCGGCTGGTGCCCCAGGGGTCACTGGCCGGCGAGCCCCAGATCTACGCACCGGGCGGGAGACGCAGGCTGACGCTGGTGACCTGCGCGCCGCCGTACGACGCCGCCCGGGGCGGATACCAGAACCTCGCCGTCGTGACCGCGACACCCGACGGGCCGCCCACCAGGAGGAACAGCTGATGGCGAAGTCGAAGAAGTCCCAGCCCCGGGTGCCGAGCGTGCGGGTCCCCGGGCCGCGCCGGCAGACCGGCACCGACGCGCCCGCGGCGGCATCCGACCGGACGCCCGACCGGACACCTGACGAGGTCATCGCGCCCACCGACTCCGCGGCCGGCCCGGACCGTTCGGCCGCGGGGCTGACGTTGCCGAGCATCCCCGAGGACTGGACCTACGA
>JBBQRV010000306.1:0-3450 GCA_038214475.1 Propionibacteriales bacterium
CTGCTGCTGCACTACCACCCGCTGGTCATCTACCGCTTCCAGGTGCTCAAGCAGGCCGACGTGGTGCTCGCACTGTTCCTGCAGGGTGACCGGTTCTCCGTGGACGAGAAGCGCGCCGACTTCGAGTACTACGACCCGATCACGACCGGCGACTCGACACTGTCCTCGGTGGTGCAGTCGGTGATCGCCGCGGAGGTCGGCTACCACGAGGCGGCGCTCGCCTACTTCCGGCAGTCCCTCTACGTCGACCTCCTCGACCTGCACAGCAACACCGTCGACGGCCTGCACGTCGCGTCGTGCGGCGGAGTCTGGAGTGCGCTGGTCAACGGGTTCGGCGGGATGCGCAACCACGGTGGCGTGCTCAGCTTCGACCCCCGTCTGCCGGCCGACTGGACCGGCCTGACGTTCCCGCTGCGCTGGCGCGGGTCGCGACTGCGCTTCCGGCTCACCGAGCAGCTGCTGCAGGTGAGCGTCGAGGAGATCGGCGAGTCCGAGGTGCGGCTGTGGGTGCGGGGCACCGAGTACGTCGTCCGGGCCGAAGAGCCCCTCGAGCTGGCCCTCGACGGGCACGGGCCGCGTCACGCGGGCAAGCCCGGTGGGCGGGCGCTGAGCGGCGGTCGACGGGCCGACGGCACCCGGATCGTGGCTCGGGTCCCCGACCCGAGCGCACCGGCCTCCGACGTCATGCCGGGTGCCCCTGTCGTGGACTCGGCGCCTTCCGAGCCGCTCGACTGAGCGCTCGGCCGGCCTCTCGGCCGGCCCGGAGGCTCAGGGCGCGGGCGTGCGCTCGGCCGCTGCGCGCAGCCGGGCCAGTCCCTTCTCGAAGTCCTTGCCGACCACGGTGTCCATCGACACCACCTTGCCGAGCAGACCGGCCAGCCCGGTCTGCTCGCCGGTCATCGTCCAGGTGACGGTGGTCGACTCCCCCGACGTGTCGGGGGTCAGGCCGAAGCTGATCCGGCTCTGCGACCTGAAGGGCTTGAGGAAGGTCAGGTCGATCCCGATCTCGTGCGGCGTCGACGCCACGATCTCCATGCTCCCCGCCCCGGCCCTGCGGTTGCCACGCCAGGCGTAGCGCGCACCGACGCCGGCCTCGGCCCCCGAGTAGGTGCGTTCCAAGGCAGGGTCGACGCCCTCCCACGGCGACCACGCAGGCCAGGCGTGGAAGTCGTCGACCAGTTCCCGGACGGTGGCCGGGACCGCGTGCACCGTGGTGCTGCGCACCACCCGGTAGGCGCCCATCAGCTGCGCTCGGGCACGTACGCCGCCCGCACGACCATCACGTCGGGCAGGTCGCTCACCACCTGCGACCAGCTCTCGCCCTCGTCGGGTGAGCCCCACACCGCGCCGTTGCGGGCCCCGAACCAGATGCCCGCAGGTTCGTGGCCATCGGCGCACATGGCGTCGCGCATCACCGCGACGAAGAAGCCGTCGGGCAGTCCCTTGCCGAGCTCCTCCCAGGTCTCCCCCGCGTCCCGCGAGCGCCAGACCCGGGCCTGGGCCTGCGGCGGGTAGCGACGTTCTCCGCCCTGGATCGGGAAGACGTAGATGGTGTCGGGGTCGTGCGGGTGCACGACCATGGGGAAGCCGAACTCGGCGGGCAGGCCGTCGGCGATGGAGTGCCAGGAGCCGCCCTCGTCGTCGCTGCGGTAGACCCCGCCGTGGTTCTGCAGGTACATCCGCTCCGGGCGGGCGGGGTGCCGGGCCACCTTGTGCACGCACTGGCCGAACTCGGGGTACTGCTGGCCCTCGGGCAGGAACTCGGCCTTGATGCCCTGGTTGCGCGGTGACCAGGAGCCCCCGCCGTCGGTGGTCTGTTAGACCCCGCCGGTCGACAGCGCGACCGTGACCGAGACGGGATCGGTGGGGTGCGGCAGCACGGTGTGGAAGGCCTGACCGCCGAAGCCCGCCTGCCACAGCGGGCGGTGCGGGTGGTCCCACAGCGCCTGCTCGAGCTCGAAGGTCTCCCCGCGGTCGGTGGAGCGGAAGACCGCGCCGGGCTCGGTGCCGGCGTAGACGATCCCGGGGCGGGCGCCGGGGGTGAGCTGCCAGACCCGGGCCAGCGTGGCCTCCGTGCCCTCCGGGAACCGGACCGCCCCGTTGGGCGTCTCCTGCCACGACTCACCCAGGTCGTCGGAGCGCCACACCTGGGGTCCGAGCCAGCTCGACGAGGCGCCGACCAGCAGCCGCGGCGCGTCCCCTCGGGTGTCGATCAGACAGGAGTAGACCTCCTCCATGTTGAAGTGCGGCCCGGTCCAGGCCCACTCCCTGCGGGCGTCGTCGGACGTCCCGATCCACAGCCCCTTGCGCGTCCCCACCAGCAACACCGTCGCCATTGTCGGCTCCCTCGCTCGTATTCCTAATCGGAATAGTATTCTCCTCACATCATGGGTCAAGACCTCCCGGAGAAACTTCCGGTCACCTCCTACGCGCTGCTCGGCCTGCTCACCTTCGGCGACGAGCTCACCGGCTACGAGCTCAAGCAGCGCGCCGACGCCACCCTGCGGTTCTACTGGGTGTCGCCTGCGATGAGCCAGGTCTACTCCGAGCTCTCGCGGCTCACCGCCCACGGGCTGGTGGCTCCGGACGGCGACGGCCGGGGCACGCGCTACCGGATCACCGACGAGGGGCGCGAGCGGCTCCACGACTGGATGACGGGCACGCCCCCGGGCTTCTCGGTGCTCAAGCACCCGGTGGCCCTGCGGTTGCTGCTCGGACACGTCGTCGACCCCGCCACGACCATCGCGATGGTGCGCGACCACATCGACGCCCTGGACGCCGAGCACGCCGCCCTCACGGTGGTCCGGGCGTCGCTCGAGGGACGCAACGCCGTGGACGAGCCGTTCCGCTACCCCTCCCTGGTGGCCGACTGGGGGCTGGCCTACTTCGACCACGAACGGGCCCTCATGGTCGACCTGCTGCAGCGACTGTCGGAGGAGGGCTGACCCGCCGGCGTCCCGGACGACTGGCATCCTGTCCGGGTGCAGAGAGCCGTCGTCTACGTCCTGGTCGGCATCCTCTCGGTGCAGTTCGGTGCGGCCGTCGCCAAGGACCTCTTCGACGAGGTCACGCCGACGGCCCTGGTGTGGCTGCGCCTGGCCGCCAGCGCGCTGGCCCTGAGCCTGCTCGCCCGCCCGTCGCTGCGGGGCCGCAGCCGGGCCGACTGGCAGGTCGTGCTCGCCTTCGGAGTCACGCTGGGCACGATGAACTGGGCGATCTACCAGTCGTTCGCGCGGATCCCGTTGGGCATCGCCGTGACCATCGAGTTCGTCGGGCCGCTGACGCTGGCCGTGGCCGGCTCCCGGCGCCCGCGCGACCTCGCCTGGGTCGTGCTCGCCGGCACCGGCGTGCTGCTGCTCGGCTTCAGTCCCGGCGAGGTCGACCTGGCGGGCGTTCTGTTCGCGTTGCTGGCCGGCGCCTCCTGGGCGGCGTACATCCTGCTCAGCGCGC
>JBBQRV010000307.1:0-3422 GCA_038214475.1 Propionibacteriales bacterium
CGGCAAGTTCAACCTCACCTACGAGGTCACCGACGGGTCCTCGTGGTGGATCGTTCGCCGCCCGCCGATGGGCCACGTCCAGGCGACCGCGCACGACATGGGCCGCGAGTACACGGCGATGACGGCGCTGGCCGACACCGCCGTACCGGTACCGCGCACCTATGCGCACTGCGCCGATGCCGACGTGATCGGCGCGCCGTTCTACGTGATGGAGCGGATCGTCGGCATCCCCTACCGCAGCGCCGACCAGCTCGGCGCGCTCGGCCCCGAGCGCACCGCCACCATCGTGCACTCGATGGTCGACGTGCTCGCCGCCCTGCACGCCCTCGACCCGGCCGACGTGGGACTGGCCGACTTCGGCCGGCCCGACGGCTTCCTGGAGCGACAGGTGCGCCGCTGGGGCCGCCAGCTGGAGGGCTCGCGCACCCGCGACCTGCCTGCCGCCGACGAGCTGCTGCGGCTGCTCACCGACCACGTGCCGGCCAGCAGCGGTTCCGGGATCGTGCACGGCGACTACCGCCTCGACAACCTCCTGGTGGCCGACGACGAGGTGCGTGCGGTCGTCGACTGGGAGATGGCCACGCTCGGCGACCCCCTCACCGACGTGGCCCTGCTGCAGGTCTACGACCAGCTCGCCCAGATCACCGGGGGCGCGGCGGTGGCCGACGCCAGCCGAGCCCCGGGCTACCCGAGCAGCGAGGAACAGCTGCAGCGCTACGCCGCGGCCAGCGGACGCGACCTGGGGGTGCTCGACTTCCACCTGGCCCTCGCCTGCTTCAAGCTCGCCGTCATCCTGGAGGGCATCCACTACCGCCACGTCCAGGGCCAGACCATCGGCGGCGGCTTCGACGACATCGGCACCGCCGTACCCCCCATCCTCGACGCCGGCCTCGAGGCCGCGCGCCGGCACGCCCGCACCTGACCACCACCGAGCAGACCGCGCCCAACTCGCGAGGAGCACCCAATGGACTTCACCTTCGACGCCCGGACCGAGGAGCTGCGCACGCGGCTGCTCACCTTCATGGCCGACCGGATCCGACCCTCGGAGCCGGTCTTCCACGAGCAGCTCGGCCAGCTCGAGGACCGGTGGGCCTGGTCGACCGTGCCGATCCTCCAGGAGCTGCGGGCCGAGGCCCGCGAGCTGGGCCTGTGGAACCTGTTCCTGCCCGTCGAGCACGGCGACCTCGGTGCCGGACTGACCAACCTGCAGTACGCCCCGCTCGCCGAGATCACCGGCCACAGCGGCCACCTCGCTCCGGCCGTGCTCAACTGCGCCGCTCCCGACACCGGCAACTCCGAGGTGCTGGCGATGTTCGGCACCGACGAGCAGAAGGAGCGCTGGCTGCACCCGCTGCTCGATGCCCGGATCCGTTCGGCCTTCGCGATGACCGAGCCCGACGTCGCCTCCTCCGACGCCACCAACATCGCCACCCGGATCGAGCGCGACGGCGACGAGTACGTCGTCAACGGCCGCAAGTGGTGGATCACCGGCGCGATGAACCCCGAGTCCGAGATCTTCATCGTGATGGGCAAGACCGACCCCGGCGCCTCCCGGCACCGTCAGCAGAGCCAGCTGCTGGTGCCGCGCGACACCCCCGGGGTGCGCGTGACCCGCGGCATGGAGGTCTTCGGCTACGACGACCACGAGCACGGCGGTCACGCCGAGATCGAGTTCACCGACGTCCGGGTGCCGGTGTCCTACCTGATCGGCGAGGAGGGGGCCGGCTTCGCGATCGCCCAGGCCCGCCTGGGCCCCGGCCGGATCCACCACTGCATGCGCTCCATCGGCGTCGCCGAGCAGGCCATCGAGCTGATGTGCCGGCGCGCGTCCGAGCGGGTCGCCTTCGGCCGGGCCCTCTCGGAGCAGGGCGTGGTCCGCGACTGGATCGCGGAGTCCCGGGTGCGCCTGGAGCAGCTGCGGCTGCTGGTGCTCAAGACCGCCTGGCTGATGGACACTGTCGGCAACCGCGGCGCCCACACCGAGATCCAGGCCATCAAGATCGCCACCCCGCAGACCGTGCAGTGGATCCTCGACAAGGCGATCCAGGTGCACGGCGCCGGCGGCCTGTCGCAGGACTTCCCGCTGGCCTCGGCGTACGCCGGGATCCGCACCCTGCGCTTCGCCGACGGCCCCGACGAGGTGCACAAGAACTCGCTGGCCAAGACCGAGATCCGCCGCCACACCGAGCAGGGAGCCTGACCGTGGACCTGACCCTGACCGACGAGCAGGAGAGCTTCCGCAGGCTTGCCCGACAGTTCCTCGACGCCGAGGCGGTGCCGCACCGCGTGCAGTGGGACCGCGACGAGTCGGTGGACACCTCGATCATCCCCAAGATGGCCGAGATCGGCTTCTTCGGCCTCACCATCCCCGAGGAGTACGGCGGGCTCGGCGGCGACTACGTGACCTACGTGCTGGGCATGGAGGAGCTGGGCCGGGCCGACTCGGCGCTGCGCGGCATCGTCTCGGTGTCCAACGGCCTGGTCGGCAAGTCGATCCTGGGCTTCGGCACCGAGGAGCAGAAGCAGCAGTACCTGCCGGGCATCGCCGACGGCACGGTGCTGGGCTGCTTCGGCCTCACCGAGCCCGACACCGGGTCGGACGCCGGCAACCTGACCTCCCGGGCGCGGCGCGACGGCTCCGACTACGTGATCAACGGCCAGAAGCTCTTCATCACCAACGGCACCTGGGCCCAGGTGGCGCTGATCTTCGCCCGCACCGGCGGTGACGGACCCAAGGGCGTGACCGCGTTCCTGGTGCCCACCGACACGCCGGGCTTCGAGGCCCGCGAGATCAAGGGCAAGCTCGGCCTGCGTGGACAGGCCACCGCCGAGCTGTTCCTCGACGACGTCCGGGTGCCGGAGTCGGCCCGGCTCGGCGAGGAGGGCAAGGGCTTCACGATCGCGATGACCACGCTCGACAAGGGCCGGGTCTCCGTGGCCGCCGGCTGCGTCGGCATCGTGCAGGGCTGCCTGGAGACCTCGGTGGAGTACGCCACCTCACGCACCCAGTTCGGCCGCAAGCTGGCCGGCTTCCAGCTGGTGCAGGACATGATCGCCGACATCTCGGTCGACGCCGACGCCGCCCGGCTCCTGGTGTGGCGCTGCGCCGACCTGATCGACCGTGGCCAGGACTTCCGGATCGCCGCCTCCAAGGCCAAGCTCTTCGCCTCCGAGGCCGCGGTGCGGGCCGCCAACAACGCCATCCAGGTGTACGGCGGTGCGGGCTACATCGACGAGTACCCCGCCCAGAAGTACCTGCGCGACGCCCGGGTGATGACGCTCTACGAGGGCACCAGCCAGATCCAGAAGCTGCTCATCGGCCGCGCCGAGACCGGCGTCAGCGCCTTCCTCTGAGAAGACGCCGCCGTTCCACCCACCCCACCGTCCTAGGAGACGCATGACCGTCCTGTCCCTCGCCAGCA
>JBBQRV010000308.1:0-3409 GCA_038214475.1 Propionibacteriales bacterium
CAGCCTCACCGTGGGCGAGTCGGGCGACGACACCGTCTCCGTCAGCCTGATCCCCGAGACCCTTGCCCGCACCACCCTGGGTCACCGCCGGCCCGGGGACCGGGTCAACCTCGAGGTCGACGTGCTGGCCAAGTACGTCGAGCGCCTGCTCAGCCGCCCGGCGGGAGACGACGCCCGATGAGCCTGCTCACCTGGGCGTACGACGCCCACCTCACCATCGCCGGACACCCGATCACCTGGCGCGAGATCGTCGGCAACGGGTTCGGCTTCGCCTCCGCCATCGGCGGGCTGCGGCGCCGGGTCTGGGCCTGGCCGGTGGGCATCGTGGGCAACGCGCTGCTGTTCACGGTCTTCATCGCGGCCACCTTCGGCGCCCAGGCCCAGCAGCCGCTCTTCGGCCAGGCCGGGCGGCAGGTGTTCTTCATCCTCACCAGCGTCTACGGCTGGTGGGCCTGGCAGCAGCACCGGCAGGCCCGCGGCGGTGCCGGCCACCAGCCGGTGCTCACCCCGCGGTGGGCCACTGCGCGAGAGCGGCTCGGCTACCTGCTGGTCGCTGCGGCCGCGATCCTGGTGACGCAGTGGGTGTTCTCCTCGATCGGCGCCGGCTGGCCGGCACCACGCTGGTACTACTGGTGCGACGCCTGGATCTTCGTGGGCTCGATGGTGGCGACCTACGCGATGGCCCGCGGCTGGACCGACTTCTGGCTGGCCTGGATCGCCGTCGACCTGGTTGGCGTACCCCTGCTGTGGCACTCGGGCTACTACCCGACCGCAGTGCTCTTCGTGGTCTACGGCGCCCTCGTGGTCTACGGCTTCCTGGTGTGGCGGAAGGCAGGGCTCGACGAGCCCGCCGACGAACGGACGGAGATGTTCGCATGAGCGTACGACTGGACAGTGTGGAGCGGGCGGTCGCCGACATCGCGGCCGGGAAGGCCGTGGTGGTCGTCGACGACGAGGACCGCGAGAACGAGGGCGACCTGATCTTCGCGGCCGCCAGGGCGACCCCGGAGCTGATGGCCTTCACGATCCGCCACTCCAGCGGGGTCATCTGCGTGCCGATGCCGGCCGACATGCTCGACCGGCTCGAGATCCCGCTGATGACGCCGCACAACAAGGACAAGCTGCGCACGGCGTACACGATCTCCGTCGACGCCCGCGACGGCGTCTCGACGGGGATCTCGGCAGCCGACCGGGCGCACACCGCCCGGGTGCTGGCCGACTCCGCGACCGAGCCGTGGGAGCTCACCCGGCCCGGCCACGTGTTCCCGCTGCGCTACCGCGACGGCGGCGTCCTGGTGCGCCGAGGGCACACGGAGGCCGCGGTCGACCTGGCCAAGCTGGCCGGGCTGACGCCGGCCGGGGTGCTCGTCGAGGTGGTCAACGACGACGGCACCATGAAGCGGGCGCCCGAGCTGCGGGCGTTCGCCGACGAGCACGGCCTGGCGATGATCTCGATCGAGGACCTGGTACGTCACCGCCGCCGGCACGAGCGGCACGTCGAGCGGATGGCGGAGACCCGGCTCCCGACCCGGTGGGGGGACTTCACGGCGTACGGCTACCGGATCACCCTCGACGGCTCGGAGCACCTGGCGCTCGCGTACGGCGACCTGGCCGGCGCCGTCGAGCGGGGTGAGCCGGTGCTGACCCGTGTGCACTCCGAGTGCCTCACCGGCGACGTGTTCGGCTCGCAGCGCTGCGACTGTGGTCCCCAGCTCGACGAGGCGCTGGAGCGGATCGTGGCCGAGGGTTGCGGCGTGGTCGTCTACCTGCGGGGCCACGAGGGCCGCGGGATCGGCCTGGTCGCCAAGCTGCAGGCCTACCAGCTCCAGGACGGCGGGCGGGACACCGTCGACGCCAACCTCGACCTGGGCCTGCCTGCCGACGCCCGGCACTACGGGACCGCCACCCAGGTGCTCAAGGACCTCGGCGTGCGCTCGGTGCGACTGCTCACCAACAACCCCGCGAAGACCCTCAGCCTCGAGGACTACGGTGTGCACGTGGCGGAGCGGGTGCCGCTCACGCCGCACCCCAACGGGCACAACCTCGCCTACCTGTTGACCAAGCGGGACCGGATGGGCCATCAGCTGCCTGAGCTGCCGGACCTGCCCGAGCTGGAAGGAACGGACCTGTGAGCGGAGACGGAGCTCCCGATCAGCTGCCCACCGACTGCCACGACCTACGGGTCGCGGTGGTGGCCGCGAGCTGGCACGAGCAGGTGATGACCGGCCTGCTCGAGGGCTGTGACCGGGCCCTGCGCGCGCACCGGGTGGAGGCCCCGGTCGTGGTGCGCGTGCCCGGTACGTTCGAGCTGCCGGTGGCCGCCAGCGCGCTGGCCGCCCAGGGGTACGACGCGGTGGTCGCGCTCGGCGTGGTGATCCGCGGCGGCACGCCGCACTTCGACTACGTGTGCAGCGCTGCCACCGACGGGCTCACCCGGGTCGCGCTCGACCACACCACCGCGGTGGGCTTCGGCGTGCTGACCTGCGACGACGAGGCGCAGGCGCTGGACCGTGCGGGGCTCGCGCACTCCCACGAGGACAAGGGCTATGAGGCCGCCTCGGCCGCGTTGGCCACCGCCCAGACGCTGCGCCGGATCAAGCGCGGGTACGACGCCTGAGCCGATCTGGACTCGGCGCGCCGAGCCCGTCGGGCACGCCGTAGGCTTGCCGACCGTGAAGACGTTCGAGGGTCTCTGGGCCGAGCTGACCGAGAAGGCGCGCACCCGCCCTGCGGGGTCCGGGACCGTTCAGGAGCTCGACGCGGGCGTGCATGCGATCGGCAAGAAGCTGGTCGAGGAGGCCGCGGAGTCCTGGATGGCCGCCGAGTACGAGGGCAAGGACGCCACTGCCGAGGAGATCAGCCAGCTGCTCTACCACGCCCAGGTCCTGATGATCGCCTCCGGCCTCACCCTCGACGACGTCTACGCCCACCTCTGAGGAACCATGTCAGCGCCCATCTCTCCCGGCTCTCCCAGCCCGACCTCCGACCGCCTCCTGCGGATCGCGGTGCCCAACAAGGGGGCCCTCTCGCAGTCGGCGTCCGACATCCTGCGCGAGTCCGGCTACCGCCAGCGCCAGGACTCCAAGGAGCTCACGCTCACCGACGCCGAGAACGGCGTCGAGTTCTTCTACCTGCGCCCCCGCGACATCGCCCTGTACGTCGGTGAGGGCACCCTCGACGTCGGCATCACGGGCCGTGACCTGCTGCTCGACTCAGGCGCGAAGGCCGAGGAGGCGCGCAGCCTGGGCTTCGGGCGCAGCCGCTTCCACTTCGCCGGGCCCCGGGGCGTCTACTCCGAGGTCGCCGACCTGGCCGGCACCCGGATCGCGACGTCGTACGTCGGCGTGGTGCGGGCGTTCCTGGAGGAGCGCGGGATCGACGCCTCGGTGACGCGCCTCGACGGCGCCGT
>JBBQRV010000309.1:0-3388 GCA_038214475.1 Propionibacteriales bacterium
TGGCTCTGGATGAAGATGGCCGAACGGTCCGGGTCGATGCCCATCGCGACCAGCTGGGCCGCGGCGCGCAGGCAGCGCTCGCGCAGCACCTTGGGGTCCTGCTCGACGGTGATGGCGTGCATGTCGGCGATGAAGAAGAACGGCTCGTGGTCGTTCTGCAGGTCCACCCACTGCCGCAGCGCGCCCAGGTAGTTGCCGAAGTGGAAGGAGTCGGCGGTCGGCTGGATGCCCGACAGCACCCGCGGGCGGGCGGTGCCCGAGGCCGCGGCGGACGCGGCGGTCTCGGGTGCAGTGGTCGTGGACATGAGCCGCATTGTGCCAAGGTCGCCGTACCCGTGAGGAACTGGCCTCCCACTCAGCCGGCCGGCTTGATCGCAGCACTCGCGTCGAGGAGGGTTCCCCCATGGCCAGCGTCCCCACCCTCACCGACGGCACCGTCACCCTGCGGGCGCACCGCGAGCAGGACGTCGACGGCGTCGTGGAGCAGCACGTCGACCCGCTGACCCGCCGCTGGACGGCCGTCCCGCTGGACTACGGCACCGACGACGCCCGGAGGTTCGTGCGGCACGCGATGCCGGGCGGCTGGGCGACCGGGCACGAGTGGGCCTTCGCCCTCGAGGTCGCAGGCGGGTACGGCGGCACCGTGTCGCTGCGCCACCTCGACCACGGCCGGGCCGAGCTCGCCTACGGGGCCCACCCCCGCGCCCGTGGCACCGGGGCGATGACCCGCGGGCTGGGGCTGCTGCTGGACTGGGGGTTCGCCGAGCGGGACCTGCACACTGTCTCGTGGTGGGCGCACCGCGGCAACTGGGCCTCGCGCCGGACCGCGTGGCGACTCGGCTTCGACCTCGAGGGCACCGTACGGCGCTGGCTCCCCCAGCGCGAGGAGCTGGTCGACGCCTGGGTCGCCACCCTGCTGCGCGACGACCCACGCTCGCCCCGCACCACCTGGCTGGACACCCCGGTGCTCACCGGCGACGGCGTGACGCTCCGGCCACTGCGCGACACCGACGTGCCACGCATCGTGGAGGCCTGCGCCGACGAGCGCACGGCGTACTGGCTGGGCCAGATGCCCTCCCCCTACGCGGTGAGCGACGCGATCGCCTGGCTCGAGACGACGCTCGAGAACGCCGCCGCCGGGCGCACCGTCACCTGGGCGGTGGCCGAGCCGCGCACGGACGCCCTGCTGGGCGCGATCAACCTCTTCGACCTGGGAGCGGGGCCGGTCGGCGAGATCGGCTACTGGGCGCACGCCGAGGCCCGAGGTCGCGGCCTCATGACCGCGGCCTGCCGCCGGGTGGTCCGGCACGCCTTCGACGACCTCGGCCTCGAGCTGGTCCGCGCCGTGGCCGCCGTCGACAACGCCGCCAGCCGGCACGTGATCGAGCAGACCGGGATGTCGCTGTGGGGCGTCGAGCGGGCGGGCACCAGGATCCGGACCGGTCTCGCCGACGCGGCCCGCTACGACCTGTCGGCCGCCGACGTCAGCTGACCGGCTGAGGGGTGGGAGCCGGGAGCTGGTGGCGGTGCAGCAGCGCCGACCCGGTGAGGATCAGCAGGCCCAGGATGGCCAGCGCGGCGCCCACCAGGGCCGGGGCCTGGTAGCCGTAGCCCGCAGCGATCACCAGGCCACCGAGCCAGGCACCCAGGGCGTTGGCGATGTTGAGCGAGGCGTGGTTCATCGAGGCGCCGATGGTCTGCGCCTCGGCGGCGACCGACATCAGTCGCAGCTGGAGGTTGATCACCAGCACCGAGGAGATCACCGAGATCAGGAACACCACCGGCAGCGCCCACCAGCCGTAGGGCGCGACCACGGCGAAGACGACCAGGATCACCGCAACGCCGACCGAGGCGCCGAGCAGGGACCGGAACACCGACCAGTCGGCCAGGATGCCGGCCACCCAGGTGCCGGCCACCATCCCGAGCCCGAAGGAGAACAGGAAGACCGGCACCGCGCTGCTGGAGAGCCCGCCGAGCACGGTCACCGTCGGTGCGATGTAGGAGTAGACCGCGAACATGCCGCCGAAGCCGACCGCCCCGGCCAGCAGGGTGAGCAGCACCTGGGGCCGCTTCAGGGCGGCCAGCTCGCGGCGGCCGGTGGCCTGGGAGTCGCCCGGGATCGAGGGCACGTAGAGCAGCACCAGGGCGACCGTGAGCAGCCCCAGCACCGACACCGCGACGTACGCCGAGCGCCAGCCGAGGTGCTGACCGAGCCAGGTGGCGGCCGGCACGCCGACCACGTTGGCCACCGAGAGGCCGAGCATCACCGAGGCCACGGCCCGGCCGCGACGCTCCGGTGAGGCCAGCCCTGCGGCCACCAGCGACGCCACCCCGAAGTAGGCGCCGTGCGGCAGCCCGGCGAAGAACCGGGCCGCGGTGAGGAGGCCGTAGGACGACGCGGTCGCGCTCGCGGCGTTGCCCACCGCGAAGGCGAGCATCAGCGCCACCAGCAGCCCACGGCGGGGCAGCCGGGGGCCGAGCACGGCGATGAACGGGACACCGACCACGACCCCGACGGCGTACGCCGAGATCACATGGCCGGCCTGCGGGATCGACACGTGGACGCCGGTGGCGATCTCCGGCAGCAGGCCCATCGTGACGAACTCCGTGGTGCCGATGGCGAAGCCGCCCATGGCCAGGGCAAGCACGGCCAGCGCGTAGTGGGTGCCACGCTCGCCCGACCCGGTCGCGGCACGGTCGATGGGCTGGTCGAGAGAGGTGGGGTGCACCATGGCTCAACGGTATTCGTGGTGTCGACATTCCTGCGAAACGCCGAAGATGCTCCCCGTCACCGGGGTGGGTACCGTAGGGGCAGGGCGGCACGCCGATGGCTGCTGCCCCGCAACCCATGTCTGCCAGGAGGCTCCGCATCAGCACCGCGATCGCCCGGTTCCGGCACCCGACGATCCTGCTCATCCCGGCCGTCGGGCTCTTGGCCTACCTCGTGTTCGTGCCTCCCGTGCCCGACCTGGCGGCGCAGGCGACCCGGGCCGCGATCGTGCGCACCGCGGGTCTCACCGTGTGGTGGCCGGGCTGGTTCGGCGGGCTGGAGCTGCCGACGTACTCGGTGATCGCGCCGGGACTGATGGCGGCCTTCGGGGTGCCCGTGACCGGGGTGATCGCCTCGGCGGTCTCCATCGTGATCATGCACGTGCTGATGCGCGGAGCCGACCGGCCGCGGCTGGCCAGCATCGCGTTCGCGGCCACCGTGCTGCTCAACCTGCTCGGCGGCCGGATCACGTTCCTGGTGGGCGTCGCCTTCGCGCTCGGCGCGATGTGGGCGCTGCTCGAGCACCGGCGCTGGGTGACCGTCCCTGCGGCGATCCTGTCGGTGCTGGCCTCGCCGCTCGCCGGCCTGTTCCTGGGCATCGCGGCGCTGGCGATCTTC
>JBBQRV010000310.1:0-3374 GCA_038214475.1 Propionibacteriales bacterium
CCGCCCTTGCGGTCGGCGTTGTTGACCAGGACGTCGAAGACGGCCATCCGGCGCAGCGCCACGGAGTCCTCGTGGATCAGCGACACCGGGGCGTCATAGGAGTCCACGGCGTCGAGCACGTGCAGCCAGCCCTCGGGCACGTCTTCGGGAGCGACCAGGTCGACCGGGAACTGCTCGGGGTCGGGCTCCTGCCAGACCTGGACCATGCCCTCGCCGTGCGGTCCGTCACGGAGGAAGGTGCGGGGCACCACGTCCCAGGCCAGTGCCTCGGAGACGAGGTACGCCGCCAACTCCCGGTCGGCGAGCCGCCCGTGCGGGAAGTCCCACAGTGGTCGTTCGCCGGCCACCGGCTTGTAGACCACCCGGACCTCGCCGATGGTGCCGAGGTAGGTGGCGTTGGACGCGGGCATGATCCGGCCCTGCAGCACCAGCGGCGCCGAGACCAGGTCGTGCGGCTGGGTCTCGGTCACGGGTCCCGGCGCTTGAAGCCGTTGGCACGCACGCACAGGTGCCCGTCAGGGTCGATGGGGTTGCCACAGAAGGGACAGCTCGGCCGCCCGGCCTCCACGACCGTCGCCGCACGCTTCACGAAGGCACGGGCCGCACCGGGCGTGATCCGCACCACGAAGACTTCCTCGGGGTCGGGCTCGACCAGCTCCTCGTCGAGCTGGTCGGGCGAGACCACCGCCGGCTCGGTGAACGGGAAGACCTCGATCACGACGCGGCCGCCCTCGGGGTCCCAGGCCAACGTCATGGTGCCGGCGCGGAACTCCTCCTCGATGGGCTGATCCAGGGGCGCGTTGTCCTCCAGGTCGAGCGGTGCCACCGCCGGGATCAGCGCGGTGGTGGCGTCGTTGTCCATCACATCGTCGAGCAGCTCGTCGATCCGCTCGGCCAGCACCGCGACCTGCTGCTTCTCCAACGAGACGCTGGTGATGCGGACGCCGTCGCGGGCCTGGAGGAAGAAGGTGCGCGCGCCGGGCTCGCCCACCGTGCCTGCGACGAAGCGCTCCGGGGGGTCGAATCCGTGGACGAGAGGAGCCATGGCGTCAGCCTATGCCGCGGGGTGAGCTGGTCCGGAACCGCCGCCGACCACCGCATCCGCGGCAGCTCGACGGCTGCGGCGCTTGCGTGCGGGTGGCTTCAACCAGGCCAGGTCGCCGGCGTGGGTGTTCACCGCGAGCACGTAGGGACGGCTCCCCGTGTAGCGGATGATGCTGATCGACGCGGGGTCGATGTTGATCCGCTGGAAGAGGTCGAGGTGCATCCCCAGCGCGTCGGCCACGATCGCCTTGATCACGTCGCCGTGGCTGACCGCGGCCCAGACCGCGTCGTCACCGACCTCGGCGCCCAGCCGGGCGTCGTGCCGGCGTACGGCGGCGACGGCCCGGGCCGACATGCCGGCCATCGTCTCGCCACCCGGGAAGGTGACCGTCGAGGGCTGGGACTGGATCACCGGCCATAGCGAGTGCTTGGCGAGGCCCTTGAGCTCCTGTCCCTGCCAGTCGCCGTAGTCGCACTCGAGCAGGCCCCTCTCGGTGACCGACTTCAGCGGCGTCTCCCGCGTGATCTGCTGGGCGGCGACGAGCGCGGCCGCGGTCTGGCGGCAGCGCTCGAGCGGACTGGTCACCACGGCGGCCAGCGGGACGCCCGACAGTCGCTCCGCCGCGGCGGCTGCCTGAGCCCGGCCGGTGTCGTCGAGCTTGACGCCCGGGGTACGACCGGCCAGCACGCCGGTGGCATTCGCGGAGGTCCGGCCGTGGCGCACGAGGATGACGGTGGGCATGCCGGGAAGCCTAACGGGGCTAACCTCAGGCTCGTGATCATCGACAACGCGGTCTATCGACGCGGCGTGCGCGTCCCGATGGACTGCCAGCCCTCCGACCTCGCCGCCGTCCGCGAACGGTTGTCCGGCGACAGCGACTTCATGTGGATCGGGCTGCACCACCCGTCCGAGGAGGAGCTCGGCCATGTCGCCGAGGCGTTCCACCTGCACCCGCTCGCCGTGGAGGACGCGCTGAGCGCGCACCAGCGACCGAAGCTCGAGGTCTACGACGACAGCGTGTTCCTGGTGCTCAAGACGCTCTGGTACGTCGATGCGCAGGACGCCGTCGAGACCGGCGAGATCAACGTCTTCATCGGTTCCGACTTCATCGTCACCGTGCGCCACGGCGAGGGCGGCGAGCTGCACTCGGCGCGCCGGTACCTCGAGGACAAGGAGAACGTGCTCAGCCACGGTCCGTCCGCGGTCGTCTACGCCGTCTGCGACAGCGTGGTCGACGGCTACGAGGAGGTGTCCGCAGCGCTGGAGAAGGACGTCGACGAGGTCGAGGAGTCGGTGTTCTCCGCCGCCCGCACCCGCGACTCGGCGCGGATCTACACCCTCAAGCGCGAGATCGCCGAGGTACGCCGGGCGGTGCTGCCGCTGCGGGACCCGATGCGCCGCTTCGCCAGCGGCAACGCGCCGCTGGTGCGGGAGGAGTCGGCGCCGTTCTTCCGCGACGTGGCCGACCACCTGTCCCGGGTCGCGGAGACCATCGACACCCTCGACGGGTTGCTGTCGACCGCCTTCGACGCACACATGGCCGGCATCACGGTGCAGCAGAACGAGGACATGCGCAAGATCTCCGCCGGCGTCGCGCTGGCCGCCGTACCGACGTTGATCGCGGGCGTCTACGGCATGAACTTCGCGCACATGCCCGAGCTCGGGTGGCAGTGGGGCTACCCGATGTCGCTGGCGCTGATGGTGGGCGTCTCCGCCCTGCTGTGGCGCTTCTTCAAGCGCTCCGGCTGGCTGTGAGCCTCAGGTCGCGCTGATCGTTCCGGCCGCGAGCAGGCCGAGCAGGCCCAGGCCCAGCAGCACCCGGTAGGGCACGAACCAGGTGATCGGGTGGCCGGCCACGAACCGCAGCAGCCAGGCGATCGAGGCGTAGGCGACCACGAAGCTGACCCCGGTGCCCACCAGCGTCTGGCCGACCCCGATGCCGCTGCCCGACACGTCCTTGAGCTCGTAGAGCCCCGCGGCGGTGAGGGCCGGGATGGACAGGAAGAAGCTGAGCCGGGTCGCGGTGATCCGGTCGAGGCCGCGCAGGAGTCCTGCCGAGATCGTCGCTCCCGACCGGGACACGCCTGGCACCAGCGCCAGGCACTGGGCCACACCCACGACCATCGCGTCGGTGAGCGTGAGCTCCTTCTCGACCCGGTCGCGGCTGCCCCGCGCCTCCGCGAACCACATCACCGCGCTCCAGGCGACCAGTGCTCCCCCGACCCACCACAGCGAGCGCAACGGGCCGGAGATGACGTCCTTGCCGAGGAAGCCGACGATGCCGATCGGGATGGAGCCGAGGATCACGAACCAGCCCATCCGATGGTCG
>JBBQRV010000311.1:0-3345 GCA_038214475.1 Propionibacteriales bacterium
CGGGAAGCCGCCGCCGAGGTCGAGCAGCCAGGGCCGCAGCCCGCGACGGCGCAGGGCGGCGAAGACGGCCGCGGACTGCGCGATCGGCGTACCCCAGGCCCGGGGGTCGCGCTGCTGGGAGCCGACGTGGAAGGCCAGCCCGGCCGGGTCGAGGCCGAGGGCGGCAGCCTCGGTGAGGAGGGTGACGCAGTCGTCCGCGGGGGCGCCGTACTTGCGCGAGAGCGGCCAGTCCGAGCCGCCGCCGCTGGTGAGCAGCCGGCACAGCACCCCGGCGCCGGGGGCCGTGTCGGCCACCTTGTGCAGCTCGTCGGCGGTGTCGACCACGAAGAGCGGCACCCCGGCCGCGTGCGCCTCGGCGATGTCGGACCGGCGCTTGATCGGGTTGGAGTAGAGCAGCCGTGCGGCCGAGGTGCCCGTCTCCAGCGCCGCCCGCACCTCGGCCGGGCTGGCCACGTCGAAGCCGGCTCCCGCCCCGGCCAGCACGTCGAGCACACCCGGGTGCGGGTTGGCCTTCACCGCGTAGTGGATCGCCGTGCCCGGCAGTGCCCGCGCGAGCTGCTCATGCCGGACGGCGACGACGTCGAGGTCGAGATCGAGGTAAGGCGTGGGCAGGCTCATCGGGCGCTCCCGTGGTGGTCGGTGACCTCGAGGAGTGCGCGGTGGGGTGCGGCGATACCGCGGCCGGGCTCAGCGCGCCGGTGGACCAGACCGGACGGCGGGAGGTGTCACAGCACCGAGCGGTAGACCTCCATGGTCCGCTCGGCGATCGCCGGCCACCCGAACGACGCGGTGGCCCGTCGCCGGCCTGCCCGGCCCATCTCGGCCGCCCGCACCGGATCGGCGACCACCTCGTTGAGGGCGGCCGCGAAGTCCCGGACGTACCGCTCCGGGTCGAGCGGGGTGCCGGTGCCGTCGCTCGCCTGCTCGATCGACACCAGCAGGCCGGTCTCGCCGTGCACCACGACCTCGGGGATGCCGCCGGTGGCGGTGGCGACCACCGCGGTCTCGCAGGCCATCGCCTCCAGGTTGACGATGCCGAGCGGCTCGTAGATCGACGGGCAGACGAACGCGGTCGAGGCGGTGAGCAGCGAGATCACGTCGGCCCGGGGGAGCATCTCGCGGATCCAGACGACGCCGGTGCGGGTCGCCGACAGGTCGTCGACCAGCGCGACCACCTCGGCCTCGATCTCCTTGGTGTCCGGCGCCCCGGCGCAGAGCACGATCTGCACCTCGGGTGGCAGCTGGGCCACCGCGCGCAGGAACAGCGGCAGCCCCTTCTGCCGGGTGATCCGGCCGACGAAGACCACCGACGGCCGGTCGGGGTCGACGCCGTGCGAGCGGACCCGGTCGGGATCGACCACCGGCGCCCAGAGCTCGGTGTCGATGCCGTTGTGCACCACCTGCACCTTCGCCGGGTCGATGTCGGGGTAGGAGGCCAGCACGTCGTCGCGCATCGCGGCCGACACCGCGATCACCGCGGAGGCCGCCAGGTAGGAGGTCCTCTCGACCCAGGACGACACGGCGTACCCGCCGCCGAGCTGTTCGGCCTTCCACGGGCGCAGCGGCTCCAGGGAGTGCGCACTGACCACGTGCGGCACGCCGTGCAGCAGGGAGGCCAGGTGCCCGGCGAAGTTGGCGTACCAGGTGTGCGAGTGCACGAGGTCGGTGCCGGCACAGCCACCCACCATGGCCAGGTCGACGCCCAGGGTCTGCACCGCGGGGTTGGCGTCGGCGAGCTCGACGAGGTCGGCGTACGACGAGGTCAGCGGCTCGTCGCGGGGTCCGCCGAATGCGTGCACCCGGGTCTCGAGGTCGTCGCGCGACCGTAGTGCCCGGACCAGCTCGGCCACGTGCACGCCGGCTCCGCCGTAGATCGAGGGGGGGTACTCCTTGGACAGCACGTCGACTCGCATGCCGTGAAACTACCCCTGTCGCCTCCGCGCCGGACAGGGCTAGCCTCGGGCACGTGAACGCCACCTCGCGCAAGAAGGTCCTGGCCATCGTCCTGGCCGGAGGGGAGGGCAAGCGTCTGATGCCCCTCACCGCCGACCGGGCCAAACCCGCGGTTCCGTTCGGAGGCATCTACCGGCTCATCGACTTCGCGCTGTCGAACGTCGTGAACTCCGGCTACCTCAAGGTCGTCGTCCTGACCCAGTACAAGTCGCACAGCCTCGACCGGCACGTCTCCCAGACCTGGCGGATGTCGACGATGCTCGGCAACTACGTCACCCCGGTGCCGGCCCAGCAGCGGGTCGGCAAGCACTGGTACCTCGGCAGCGCGGACGCGATCTTCCAGTCCCTCAACCTGATCAAGGACGAGAAGCCCGACATCGTGGTCGTGGTGGGCGCCGACCACGTCTACCGGATGGACTTCTC
Organism: Propionibacteriales bacterium; assembly: GCA_038214475.1. Taxonomy (GTDB): domain Bacteria; phylum Actinomycetota; class Actinomycetes; order Propionibacteriales; family Nocardioidaceae; genus Nocardioides. The sequence goes on from JBBQRV010000311.1 coordinate 2,377, forward strand.
GCAGATGGTGAACCAGCACGTCGCCTCCGGTGCGCCCTGCACGGTGGCCGCGATCCGGCAGCCGATCGGGCTCGCGGACCAGTTCGGAGTGATCGACGTACGGCCCGACGACCCCACCCGGATCCGGGAGTTCCTGGAGAAGCCGACTGACCCGACCGGTCTGCCCGACAGCCCGCACGAGGTGCTCGCGTCGATGGGCAACTACGTCTTCGACGCCGACGCGCTCGTCGACGCGGTGACCAGCGACTCGGCGCTGGAGGGCTCCAAGCACGACATGGGCGGCGACATCGTGCCGGCGTTCGTGAACAGCGGCAACGCCGGCGTCTACGACTTCAAGGACAACGACGTGCCGGGTGCGACCGAGCGCGACCGTGGCTACTGGCGTGACGTCGGGACGATGGGCTCCTACCACGCCGCGCACATGGACCTGGTCTCCGTGCTCCCGGTCTTCAACCTCTACAACTACGCCTGGCCGATGTACACCTCCTACGGTCCGCACCCGCCGGCCAAGCTGGTGCGAGGCACCGAGGGCGAGGCCGCCCAGACGTACGACGCCGTGCTCTCGCCCGGTGTCGTGGTCACCGGGGGCAACGTGACCCGCTCGGTGCTCTCGCCGACGGTGCGGGTCGAGACCGGTGCCGAGGTGAGCAACTCGGTGCTGCTCGACGGCGTGCTGGTGGGACGCGGGGCTGTGGTGCGCAACGCGATCGTCGACAAGGGCGTGGTGATCCCCGCGAACGGCCGGCTCGGCGTCGACATCGAGGAGGACCGGGCCCGGGGGCTCGACGTGCAGGACGGCCTGACCATCCTGGGCAAGGGGCATCCCTTCCCGTCCTGAGCCGAGAGCGGGTGCGCCCTCAGCGACCGACGGCGTCGGACGCGGCGGTGAGCCGGGCGGACTCGTCGTCGGTGAGGGCGAGTCCGGGGGCGCCCAGCAGCCCGGGCAGCTGGGTGACCCTGCTGACGCTG
>JBBQRV010000312.1:0-3329 GCA_038214475.1 Propionibacteriales bacterium
TGGGTCGGGTGCGCCAGCCGGTGTTGCCGTTGCTGCCCGCCGACGCCACCCCGATTGGCCCGGCGGCCGGTCTGGTGGACAGCCCGGACGGCGGGGCGGTGTTCGTGTTCGGGCAGGCCACGTTCGCGTTCGCGACTGACGACGAGGTGGGCCGCCGGCTGGCCGCGGTACAGCTGGTGGCCACCGAGATTGCCTCGGCAGCGGCCGTCGCGGCCGGGTTCGGGATCGGGCTGGCCACGCTGTGGCGGTGGAAGGCGGCCTACGACGCCGGTGGGGTGGCCGGACTGATCCCGGCCAAGTGCGGGCCGAAGGGGCCGACGAAGCTCACCGCCGCGATGGTGGCCCGCATCCGAGCGCTGGCCACCGAGGGGCACACGCGGACCGCGATCGCCGCCGCGGTCCAGGTCAGCCCGGCCACGGTGCGGGTCGCGCTGGGCCGGGGCGTGGCCAGCGCTGGCCGGTCGGCGCGCTCGGACCTCGACCCGCAGCAGCCGGACAGGGCCGCGACTAGTGCCGTCGCGGACAGCGCCGGGGCGGACAACAGTGGGGCGGACAGCGCCGGGGCGGACAGCATCGGGGCGGACAGCATCGTCGCGGACAATGCCGCGGCGGACACCGAGGTGGCGGACTTGGCTGCCGCCGGCTCGGCCGCTGACCACCGGAACGAGCCGGTGCCGGCGGTGCTGCCGGTGCTGCCGGCACCCGAGCCGCGCACCAGCGAGCGGGCGCTGGCCCGCACCGGGCAGCTGGTCGAGGCGCCGGTGGTGTTCACCGAGGGGGCGCACCTACCGCTGGCCGGGCTGCTGCTGATCCTGCCGGCGCTGGCCGCCACCGGCCTGGTGGAGGCGTTCGCCGCCACCTACGGCCGGCTGCGCAACGCCTTCTACGGGTTGCGCTCGACGCTGTTGATGCTGCTGTTCCTGGCGTTGCTGCGCGACCCCCGGGCCGAGGGGGCGACCCGGATCCGGCCGGCGGACCTGGGCCGGCTGCTCGGGCTGGACCGGGCACCCGAGGTCAAGACGTTGCGCCGCAAGCTCACCGAGCTGGCCGGCTGCCGCCGCGGCGCGGCGCTGCAGGCCGCGCTGGCCCGGGCGCATGCCGCCGCCCGGCCGGACGCGCTCGGGTTCCTCCACGTCGACGGGCACGTCCGGGTGTACTCAGGCACCCGGGACCTGCCCAAGACCCACATCGCCCGGATGCACCTGGCCGGCCACGCCACCGCCGAGACCTGGGTGGCCGACGCGGATGCCGACCCGGTGCTGGTGGTCACCGCGCCGCCGGCGGCCAGCCTGGCCAGCGAGCTGGTCCGGCTGCTACCCGAGCTGCGCGCCGTGGTCGGCCCGGACCGGCGGGCCACCGTCGTCTTCGACCGCGGCGGCTGGTCGGCGACCACCTTCGCGGCCATCGGCGCCGCCGGGCTCGACCTGCTCACCTACCGCAAGACACCCCACGGTTCTAAGCCGTCAAGTAGATCTTGGTTGCAGTCTTGGCCGAAGCGTTGTTGAGCGGCTTGCCGGCTGATCCCGAGCTGGTCACCGATGACCTGCCAGCTGTGTCCGCGTTGGCGGGCCCGACGGGCGGCAGCGTGCAGGGCGTGGCGAGCGGCGCGCAGGTCGTGCTCAGCCGCGGCGAGCCAGGTAAGGACGTCGAGGGCGGGCGTTTCCAGGGGACGCGGGCGCTGCCCCTTGCCCATCGTGGAGCGCCGCGCCGCGCAGGAGGCGCACAGCCGGGTCGCGCCGAATGCGACGACCGGAGTGAGCGTGCAGTCGGGCCGGGTGTCCGGGTCGGTGGCGTAGCAGCACAGCGGTGCCAACCTCATGTCAACTCCTGGTTGACGGCTGACCGGTGCGCACTGCGGTCAGGCGGCTCGCGGGACCACAGCGTGCTGCTGCCAGGCGCGGGCCTCGTCATAGCGCTGGTGGCGGCGCAGGCAGCCGTGCAGGACGCCGACGAGCCGGTTGCCCAGGGCACGCAGCGCCTGGTGATGGGTGGCTCCGCGAGCCCGGCGGGCGTCGTAGTAGGCGCGGGCGCCGGGTGATGCCTGCAACGCGGCGAAGGCCTGCTGGTCGAGCGCGTCGGCCAACCGCCGGTTGCGGACGTGCCGGGCCAGCACGGCGCTGCTCTTGCCCGAGGCGCGGGTGATCGGGGAGGTCCCGGCGTAGTTGCGCCGCGCCTTGGCGTCGGCGTAGCGGGCGGGGTCATCCCCGAACTCGGCGAGCACCCGGGCGCCCAGGACCGGCCCGAGCCCGGGCTGGCTCAGGTAGATCTCAACGTCCGGGTGCCGACCAAAACCCGCCTCCACCGCACCGGCCAGCGCCAGGGTCTGGTGCCGGAGCTCGCTGATGACCGCGACCAGCGCGCGCACGCTGGCGCCGTAGGCACCCTCCACACCGTCCCGGGCCGGCAGCTGGTCAGCGCGCAACGCCGCGACGATCTCGGCCGCGCGGGTGGCCACGTAGCGCTGCCGTCCGGCCCGACGCAGCGCGGTCTCCACCCGAGCCCGGGACAGCCGGCGCCCGTCGGCCGGGGTCGGCGCGATCGCCAGCACGGCCAGCGCGTCTCGCCCGTCCAACTCGCCAGCGAAGGCGTCCAGCGCACCGGGGTAGAACTCCCGCAGCATCGAGCGCAACATGTTGTTCTGCCGCTGCCGGGACCAGACCAGCGACTGGTGTGCCCGCGCCAGCACCTTGACGTGTTCGGCGATGGCGCTGTCCCCGGCGACGGGGCGGTGGTGCGCCCGATCCAGGCGCACCAGCTCCGCCAAGACATGGGCGTCCCCGGCGTCGCTCTTCGCCCCGGACACCCCGTGCCGGTCCCGGTACCGCGCGGCCTGCAGCGGGTTCACCGCGTAGACCGTGTACCCGGCAGCGATCAGCGCCTGCACCCATGGGCCGCGGTCGGTCTCGATCCCGACCAGCACCTGGTTGGCCTCGGCGTCGTCCGGCAGGTGGTCCGCCACCAGCGCGTGCAGCGCCTCGATCCCCGCCACGCCCTCCGGGAGCCGGCGCCGGGCGAGCCGCCGACCCTGCTCGTCTTCGACCTCAATGTCGTGATGGTCCTCGGCCCAGTCATCCCCAATGAACAACACCGGCGATCACACCTCATCCTTCGCTCGACAGCAGGCACGAGAGCACGGAGAAGCCCGGGCGACCTAATGGATCAGTGCTCATCCGGCACGACACCCCACCAGCCCTGGGGCTCCCCACCCACCGGCCGGGGCACGCTCTTGCGTTAGGCCTCGACGATCAGGCCTGGGACTCTCAGTGCTCACCGGCCGGCGGCTCGGACACCAGCCTGGCCTACAGGCCGCCGGTGCAGCCCCATTAGGG
>JBBQRV010000313.1:0-3328 GCA_038214475.1 Propionibacteriales bacterium
GGCCTCGACGAGCTTGGGGGAGTGCACCTCGGTGAACCCGCCGGCGTCCAGGACGGCCCGGAACCCGTGCAGGCTGGCCGCGGCCAGCTCCCACTTCGCCCGCTGCAGCGGGTGGCGCCAGGTGACCCCGGCGTGGTCGAGCAGGGTCGGCAACGACGCGTTCAGCGTCGGCCGCCACAGCTCTACCGGCGGGGTGTCGGCCGGGTCGGACAGGGCGGTGACCGTCGGCGAGGTCACCTCGACCCCGCCCGGTGCCTGGGCGTTGGCGGTGGCGGTCCCGACCACCTCGATCGGGGTCTCCTCCGGCGGGACCGGGGAACCGTCCTTGACCACCACCTGGGCCAGGCCGCTCCGGTCGCGCAGCACCAGGAACGTCACCGCCGCGAGCTCGCGGCGCCGGTGCACCCACCCGGACAGCCGGACCTCGGTGCCGGCAGGGGAGTGGGGGAGTGCTGCACACAGGGTGCGTTTCACGGCGTTCACCTCCAGGGAGAGCGGAAGCCCTGGAGGTGTGGGCGGGGGCAAGATCGCGGTGCCACCACACCTTCGCCGGGCCCGACGTGGAGCTGACCCAGCCTCTCGTCGGTGTCGCCGGACGCGCGGGCGGCTGCGTGGTGCGGGGTTCGTCAGGTCCCACAGCCGCCGGACGACACGATAGACGAGCGCGTCGGGAGCCGGACACCGGTTTTCGGGCGCCGTACTCTCCGTGCATGCTGGTGCACCTGCGCGTGATCACTCCGCCCGACCTCGCCGCGCCGGTGCGCGCCCTGCTCGTGGACCACGAGCACACCACCAACGTCGTCGTGCTCGAAGGCGTCTGCATCGACCCGCCCGGCGACGTGGTCGAGTGCGACGTGGCCCGCGAGACCGCCAACGAGATCCTGGCCGCGCTGCGCGACCTCGGCCTGCCCGAGGTCGGCGGGATCGTGATCTCGACGCCCACCGCCACGCCGTTCGCGGCGGCCGGGCGGCTGGAACGGCTGGCTCCTGGCGAACCCGAGGACGCGGTGATCTGGGACGCCGTCGAGGAGGCCGCCGAGCGGGCCAGCCGGCCGACGGTGACCTACCACGCGTTCCTGGTGGTGGCCACCGTGCTGGCGGCGGTGGCCGTCGTCACCGACTCCCCGGTGCTCGTGGTGGGGGCGATGGTGGTCGGCCCCGAGTTCGGGGTGGTGGCCGCGGCCTGCACCGGCATCCTCTTCCGGCGACCGCGGCTGGTGGCGCAGAGCCTGCAGCTGCTGATCTTCGGCTTCGCCTTCGCGATCGTCAGCGTCGCCGGTCTCGCGCTGCTGGCCCGGGCCACCGGGATGCTCACCCCCGAGCTGGTGACGCAGCCGCGCCCGCAGACCGGCTTCATCTGGCACCCCGACCGCTGGTCGGTCGTGGTGGCGTTGGTCGCCGGAGCCGCCGGCGTGCTGGCGCTGTCGACCGAGAAGGCGCAGGCGATGGTCGGCGTCTTCATCTCGGTGACCACGATCCCGGCCGCGGGCAACCTGGCCCTGGGGCTGGCCGTCTGGGACGGCGCCGAGATGCGCGGCTCGCTCACCCAGTTCGGCGTCAACGTGGGCTGCATGCTGCTGGCCGGCACCCTCACCCTGGCCCTGCAGAAGCTGCTGTGGAACCGGCTCTTCCGCCAGTCGCACCGGCTCTTCAGGTGGCGGGTGTGAGGTAGCGGTAGGTGTGGTGGGTGCGGAACCCGAGCCCGGCGTAGAGCGCCCGCGCCGCGGCGTTGTGCCCCAGCACCTGGAGGTACGCCGTGCCGGCGCCGCCCTCCGCGCCCCACTCGAGCAGCGCCGCCATCACCGCGAGGCCCAGGCCCTGGCGACGGTGGTCGGGGTGCACCTCGAGGCCGCGGAAGCCCACCCACTCGCCGTCACTGGCCGCGATGCCGCGGGCACGCTCACCGATCCGGGCGACCGCCAGGTCACCCTCCTCGGTCACGCTCGCCTCGGCCAGGTCTCGCCCGCCGATCGTGCGCGCCGCCGCGGCCACCCCGGCGACCTGGAAGAGGGTGTCGGCGTCGTCGCTCTCCGGCACCCAGCCACGCTCGAGGAAGAGCACGGACTCGGGGGAGTCGGTGACCACGGCCGCGATCGGTCGGGCCCCCGCTGCGCGGTAGTACGCCTCGACGGCCGTGACCGGGTCGGGGTGCCCCGGGTCGCCGCAGGCCAGCACCGAGTTGGCCCGCCGGGCGCTCGACGTGCCGGAACGGCGCAGCACCCACTCGCCGAGCGGCGCGCTCTCGAGGCCGGGCCAGAGCGCCAGCGCGCGCCGCTGGGCGTCGGCCGCGGGCACTCGGCTGCGCACCGACGGCCGGGGTGGCACCGGCTTGCCGGACACGATGTCGGCGATCGCGATCCGCACCGCGACGCCGGTCTCGGGCTGCACCACGCACTCGCCGTCGGCCCAGCCCGTGCAGACGCCGAGGACGTCGGTCAGGGCCGGCCGGCCGGACGGTCCGGTCTGTCCTCGCAGCACCCGCCGGACCACCACCCGGAGCCCCACGACGTGGGGGCCGAGCAGGTGCCTGCCCACTTCGAGGGAGCCGGTGCCGGAATCCATGGCGGGGATACTAGGCTGTCGCCCGTCCCGAGAAGCGTCGTACGTCCGTAGGAGGATCTGGTGACCTACGTCATCGCCCAGCCGTGTGTCGACCTCAAGGACCGTGCCTGCGTCGACGAGTGCCCCGTCGACTGCATCTACGAGGGCAAGCGGATGCTCTACATCCACCCCGACGAGTGTGTCGACTGCGGCGCCTGTGAGCCGGTCTGCCCGGTCGAGGCGATCTTCTACGAGGACGACACCCCGGAGCAGTGGAAGGAGTACTACGACGCCAACGTGCACTTCTTCGATGACCTCGGGTCTCCCGGCGGCGCTGCCAAGATGGGCGAGATCGACCTCGACCACCCGTTCGTCGCCGCGCTCCCGCCCCAGAACCAGGAGTGACCCCGGCGCCCGTCTCGGCGCGGCTCCCCGACTTCCCGTGGGACCGCCTGACGGACCACGCCGCACGCGCCTGTCAGCATGAGGGCGGCCTCGTCGACCTCTCCGTCGGCACCCCTGTCGACCCCACGCCGCTGCTGGTCCAGGAGGCGTTGGCGTCGGCCGCCGACTCGCCCGGCTACCCGCTGACCATCGGGCGCACCGAGACCAGGCAGGCGGCCGTCGACTGGCTGGCCCGCCGTTTCGGCGTCACCGGTCTCGGCCTCGACGGCGTGCTGCCGGTGATCGGCTCCAAGGAGCTGATCGCCGGGTTGCCGACCCTGCTCGGGCTCGGTCCGGGCGACCTCGTGGTGCACCCGGCGGCGGCGTACCCCACCTACGAGGT
>JBBQRV010000314.1:0-3275 GCA_038214475.1 Propionibacteriales bacterium
TTCCGACGCCGAGGAAGATCAGGGCCGGGGTCATCAGGGCCCCGCCGCCCATGCCGGTGAGCCCGACCACGGTGCCCACGACGAAGCCGGCGGCCAGGATGGAGAAGAAGCCGGTGGCGATCAGGTCGATCATGTACACCTCGCACGTCGAATGGATTGACGTTAGTGTACTGATTTACAAGGGATTAGCGAATCAAGCGCGCAGGTCGAGATGGCCGCTCGTGCGCAGGGCCTCCAGGACGTCGTCGAGAGCCTCGGCGATGCTGCGTCCGGTGGTGTCGACCCGCACCGCCGCGTCGGTCGGCTCCTCGTACGGCGAGGAGATCCCGGTGAACTCGGGGATCTCGCCTCGCCGGGCCTTCGCGTAGAGGCCCTTGCGGTCGCGGCGCTCGCACTCCTCCAAGGGGGTCGCGACGTGCACCAGGAAGAAGGCCCCGCCGGCCTCCTCGACCATCGCCCGCACCTGGCGACGGGTCTCGTCGAACGGGGCGATCGGGCTGCACACCGCGACGCCACCGTGCCGGGAGATCTCCGCGGCCACCCAGCCGATCCGGCGGATGTTGGTCTCGCGGTCGGCCTTGGCGAACGTGAGCCCCGCCGACAGGTTGCGACGTACGACGTCGCCGTCGAGGCTGGTGACGGTGCGGCTGCCCTGCTCGAGCAGGAGGTCCATCAGGGCCTGGGCCAGGGTGGACTTGCCGCTGCCCGAGAGGCCGGTGAAGAACAGCACCAGGCCCTGCGCGTCGGGGTCGGGGCGCTCGACGTCGACGATCGCGGCCACCTCGTCGGGGAGGTCGGTGTCGTCGTCGGGCAGGCCCAGCACCGGGTCGTCGCCGGCGTAGGCGCCGACCACCTGCAGCCCGAGCGCGTGGTCGGCCTCGGCGTCACCCCGAGCAGCCAGCGGTACGGCGACCACGTGGGCGTCCGGCAGCAGCGCGGCGGCGGCGAGCGTGGCCCGCAGCAGCCCGACCCGCGACATGCCCTCGGGGGTCCCGGTGCCGACCAGCGCCAGCAGCACCACCGGACCGACCTGGCCGAGCCGGCCCAGCTGGCCCGTGGTGAGCGGGCCGGAGACCGGCACGTAGGTCGCCCCGGCGTACTGCTCACGGACGGCGGCCGGGGAGAGGTGCAGCCGTCGGAAGGGGCCGTGCTGGGCATGGGTGAGCGCGGTGACCGAGCCGTCGGCCGCCACGGTGGCCAGCGGCAGGCCCTCCGGGTCGACGAGCTCCACCTCGGAGCCCGCCGGGACGTCGTCGGGCAGGGCGAGGGTCACCGGGGAGCCGGGCTGGTTGAAGCCGGCGGTGGGCGCGAGTGCTCCGGAGACGAGGAGCTCGAGGTCGTCGAGCTCGCGGGGCGAGGGGCAGAACTGAGGGGACACGGCGTCATCCTGCCACCTCCGCACCCGTAGTCTTCGCGCCATGTCTGCACCCGTCGTCGTCGCCGAGATCGTCCGCTCCGGGTTCGTGGAGGGCCACCACTACGGTTCCGTGGCCGCCCTCGACACCGGGGGCGACCTCGCGTGGTCGGTCGGCGCGGTCGACGTGGCGATGCTGGCGCGCTCGTGCAACAAGCCGGTCCAGGCGCTGGCGATGGTCGAGGCGGGCCTGGACCTGCCCCCCGACCTGCTCGCGCTGGCCTGTGCGTCGCACTCGGGCGAGCCCTTCCACATCGAGGGCGTACGCCGGATCCTGGCCGGCGCCGGACTGGCCGAGGACGCCTTGCAGACGCCTCCCGACTTCCCGCTCGACGACGCCGCCCGGGAGGCCGTGATCCGTGGCGGGGGCGAGCGGGCCCCGATCCTGATGAACTGCTCGGGCAAGCACGCCGCGATGCTGGCCACCTGTGTGGTCAACGGCTGGGACACCGACACCTACCTCGACCCCGAGCACCCGCTGCAGCAGCAGATCGCCGCGGTGTTCGCCGCCACCACCGGTGAGCCGGTCACCACGGTGGCCGTGGACGGCTGCGGTGCACCGTTGCTCTCGACGTCGCTGATCGGCCTGGCGCGGGCGTTCCGCGCCCTGGCCGTGGCTGCCGACGGTCCGCGGCACCGGGTGGCCGAAGCGATCCGGGCACACCCCGAGTTCGTGAGCGGGACGACGCGAGACGAGCTGGCACTGCTGCGCGCGATCCCCGGCGCGATCGGCAAGGCCGGGGCCGAGTCCTGCTACGCCGTGGCGCTGCCGGACGGCCGTGCGTTCGCGCTGAAGACCGACGACGGGGCGCCCCGGGTGCGCCCGGTGCTGATGGCCGAGGCGCTGCGCCGCTCCGGCGTCGAGGAGACACCCGGCGTGGATGCCGACGCGGTCCGCGCCACCGGGCGGCTGGTCCTGCTCGGTGGCGGCCACCCGGTGGGCGAGATCCGTCCCGTCTACTGAGGCTGCTAGCAGACCTTCAACCTGAGAAACCCTTGAAAATAAGGCAGATTCGGGCATTTGTGAACAGCGTCACCTGTTCATAGCTTGCATCTGCTTGCTCCAGCTAGCAGACTGGAGACATGGCAAAGGGCAAGGTCGGCAAGACCGTCGAGTCGCTCGGCGACTACCTCAGGGAGCAGCGGGTCTCGGCCCGGCTGTCGCTGCGGCAGCTGTCGGAGCAGGCAGGCGTGTCCAACCCCTACCTGAGCCAGATCGAACGTGGGCTGCGGAAGCCGTCGGCCGAGGTGCTCCAGCAGATCGCCAAGGCGCTGCGCATCTCAGCCGAGCAGCTCTACGTCCGGGCCGGGATCCTCGACCCCGACGAGGAGGCGGCCCGCTCGGTCGAGCTCGCCATCCTCGCCGACACGGGGCTCTCGGAGCGTCAGAAGCAGTCCCTCCTGGACGTCTACCAGTCGTTCCTGGCCCTCAACGGGGACCAGGACGACCACTGAAGCCATCCCCATGGCCCGGGTCCCCGGGCCGCAACCCGAAGGAGATCGACATGGCCAAGGCCAAGTTCGACATCAAGTCCGAAGCCACCCGCTCCCTCCTCGCCGGTGTCGGCGTCGCCGACCTGGCCGTCGAGGCCGTGCGTGACTACGTCACCGACGTCCAGAAGACCGTGAGCACCCTGGACTACAAGCCCACCGTGCTGCGTGAGCAGGCGCTGACCGTGGTCGGCTCCCGCGTGGACGCCCTCACCGCCGAGGCCAAGGCACGTCGTGCCGCGATCGAGGCGCGGGTCGCCGAGCTCCAGGGCGAGGCCAAGGCGCTGCCGGCCAAGGTGCAGACGCTGGTGCAGGAGAACGTCGCCACCGCCAACGGCGCCTACGGTGAGCTCGCCAAGCGCGGCGAGCA
>JBBQRV010000315.1:0-3219 GCA_038214475.1 Propionibacteriales bacterium
TCCTGGAAGTAGGTCATCACGTCGGTGGACGTGGTCGAGTCGGAGCGGGCGAAGAGCCGCAGGGTGCCGATCGGCGAGCCGTCCGGCAGCGTGCGCAGCCCGTCGTCCCCCACGGTGTAGCCGGCCTCGTCAAGCAGCTGCCCCGCCTTGTCGAGGTCGAAGGTGAACGCCTGGTCGGCCGGGGCCTCCCAGTGGTAGTCGCCGTAGGCGGGCGGGATGATCGAGCTGCCGGGCAGCCCGGCGCCCTGGTACACCTTGGTGATGATCTGGTCGAGGTCGAGCGCGTAGCCCAGGGCGTGCCGGAACTTCGGGTCGAGCATGGCCGGGTTGGGGTCGCCGATCGGCTTGCCGGTGTCGAGGTCGACCGAGCCGGTGTTGAAGGAGATCTCGTCGAAGCCCGGTGAGTCGCCGTTCACGGCCTCGATGCCGTCCTTGCCCTGCAGCGACGTCACCTGCAGCGCCGAGATGTTCTCCACGAAGTCGACGTCGCCCTTGACCAGCGCCTGCACGGCCGGGTCCTCGCTCTTGTAGACCTGGAAGACGATCTCGTCGATGTGCGGGGCGCCCTTCCAGTAGTCGGGGTTCGCCTCGAAGCGGTACGTCGAGCCGCCGGCCGAGCCCTCGACGAACCGGAACGGCCCGGAGCCGACCACCGGCTGGCCGTCCTTGGGCTCGGCCGGGTAGGTCTTGACCGCCTTCTCGTCGATGTCCTTCCAGATGTGCTCGGGGATGATCGGGATGGGCAGCAGCGGGAGCACCGCGTTCGGCTTCTTCAGCGACAGCACCACGTGGGTGGCATCGAGTGCGGTGGCGCTCTGCACCCCCACCAGGTAGGAGCCCCAGGTCGCGGCCTCGGGCCCGCCGTCGATGATCCGGCTGTACGTGTAGGCGATGTCGGCCGCGGTGAGGTCCTGGCCGTCGGACCAGGTGACCCCGGTGCGGATGTCGAAGGTCCAGGTCAGGCCGTCATCGGAGGTCTCCCACTTGGTGGCCAGCCCCGGCTCCGGCGACATGTCGGTCATCGAGTAGCTGATCATGAAGTCGTAGGTGAGCGCCCACGCCTCGAACGACGGCACCTCGATGCCCAGGAACGGGTTGAACGAGTCGGCCTCGTTGAGCAGCGCGACCTTGAAGGTGACCTTGTCGCCGCTGGTGTCCGCGTGCGCGCCCGACAGGGCCAGGCCGGGGAGCAGCGACGCGATCAGCAGGGCCACTGCCGCAGCCAGCCGGGTGGGAGTACGTTGACCGCCGTGCACCCGTCCGAGCCGCCGCTGGCGCCCCAGGTCCCCCACCGCCACACCGAGCACGGTGTCGTCCGCGACGACCCGTGGGCGTGGATGGGCCAACAACCGTCCGAGTCGCCGGACCTGCTGACTCACCTCGCGGCGGAACGAGCCTTCTACGACGCGACGTGCGCTCATCTGGATTCCCTTGTCTCGACGCTACGGACCGAGATGGTGTCCCGGGTGCCGTCCGACGATCGGTCCGCCACCTGGACTTGTATGCGCTTTTCCTACTACACCCGCCACGTCGCCGGAAGTGACTACGAGCAGTTGTGCCGGGAAATACGTAACGATTTGGCGCAATCGGCGCACGAATCCGCAGCGTTTTCCGCGGCCGGCGACGAAAACCATGGTCATCCGGAGGTGCTGCTCGACGAGTCCGCGCTAGTCTCCGAGAGCGGCTACCTGGACCTCGGGCTGAGCCTGGTCAGCCCCGACGAGGACCTGCTCGCCTACTCGGTCGACGGCACCGGTGACGAGGTCTTCACCCTGCGGTTCCGCGACCTGCGCACCGGTCGCGACCTCGACGACGTGGTACCGCGCAGCTACTACGGCGGTGCGTGGAGCGCCGACTCGACCACGTTCTTCTACACCGTGCACGACGCCGCCTACCGGCCCCACGAGGTGTGGCGTCACCGGATCGGCACGCCCGTGAGTGACGACGTACTGGTGCTGGGCGAGCCCGACGAGCGCTTCGCGCTCGAGCTGCGCACCAGTCGCAGTGGGGACGCGGTGCTGATCCTCAGCGAGAGTCGTGACACCGGCGAGACCTGGTACGTCGACGCACACGCGCCCGAGGCTCCCCCGCTGTCGGTGGGTGGTCGTCGGCCGGGCGTGGTCTACCGGGTCGAGCACGTGCGGTCCTCCGCCGGGCCGGGCCGGTTGCTGCTGGTCACCGACGACGATGCCGTGGAGTTCCGGCTGATGGAGGCCCCGGTGCCGGCCGGGACCCACCAGAACTCCTCGGCCTGGCGCGAGATCAGGCCCGAGGACCCCGCTGAGCGCCTCGAACGGGTGGACGCGTTCGCCGACCACCTGGTGCTCAGCCTGCGCACCGGCGGTCGGCACCTGGTGCGCATCCTCCACCTCGACGACCTCACCGCGCCGGGGCACGACGTGGTCAGCAGGCTCCCGGGCGGCGCCGTGCACCTGGCCCGGACCGCGTCGTACGACGGCGGCACGGTGAGCGTCGAGGACCAGTCGTGGCTGTCACCGCCGGTCTGGTGGGACGTCGACCTGGCCACCGGGGCCGCGACCGAGCAGCATCGCCACCAGGCGCCCGGCCACACCCCGGACGACTACCTGGTCGAGACGCTCACGTTCCCCGCACCGGACGGCACACCCGTGCCGGCGACCGTGATGCGGCACCGCGACACCCCTCTCGACGGCACCGCACCGGTGCTGCTCTACGGCTACGGCGCCTACGAGGCCACCTTCGAGCCCGAGTGGGACCCGGGCCTGCCGAGCCTGCTCGACCGGGGCGTCGTCTACGTGCACGCGCACGTCCGCGGGGGCGGGGAGGGCGGCCGGCGGTGGTGGCTGGAGGGCCGGCTGGCCGCGAAGCAGCACACCTTCAGCGACTTCATCGCGGTCGCCGACGGGCTGGCCGCGGCGGGGCTGGTCGACGGGACCCGGATCGTGTCACGCGGGCTCAGCGCCGGTGGCCTGCTCCAGGGCGCGGTCTTCAGCCAGCGCCCGGACCGCTGGCGGGCGGTGGTGGCCGAGGTGCCCTTCGTCGACGTGGTCACCACGATGTTCGACGCCAGCATCCCGCTCACCGTCAACGAGTGGGACGAGTGGGGCGACCCGCGTCGCCGCGCCGACTTCGACTGGATGCTCGCCTACTCGCCCTACGACAACCTTCCGCCCGCCGGCGGCAGGCCCGCGCTGCTCGCCACCGGCGCCGTGCACGACGCCCGGGTGATGGTGCACGAGC
>JBBQRV010000316.1:0-3202 GCA_038214475.1 Propionibacteriales bacterium
CCCACGCCCGGCGCCAGGCCTCCACCGCCAGCCAGACCAGCAGGCCGTTGCGGGTCAGCAGCGCGACCAGGGCGAGAGGCGTCAGCCAGTCGCGTCCCTCCAGGCCGGCGTACAGGCCGGGGAACACCACCTGGGTGAGCACGGCCGCGAGCACCAGCAGCAACGACCACCGGCGCAACGCACCGTCGGCGTCGACGGACAGGGCGAGCGCGGCGGCTGCCACCGGCAGCACCCACAGCAGGTACTGGGGGCTCAGCACCTTCCCGCTCACCAGCAGCCCGGTCAGTGCAGCCAGGGTCACCCAGGCCAGCGCGTCGGGGTCCAGGCACCCCCTCCGGGTGAGCGCCTTGCGCGCCAGCAGCGCGGTGGCGACCAGCACGAGCACCACGAGCGCGTCGGTGAGGTCGAGCAGCCGACCCGACGCCGGGCCGGCGATCTCGTAGGCCTGGTAGCGCGAGACGGCGATCCGCCAGGGCTGGGGGTGCAGTCCCCAGGCCAGCATCAGCGGCGAGGCCGCCACCGACTCGATCTGCAGCCCCCGGTCGGCCTGGTAGGACAGCGGCGAGAAGAGTCGTGCCCAGCCGTCCAGGGCGACCGAGCCGATCACGAGCGTCAGGCCGGTCACCCCGACGGCGGCCACGAGCTCCAGTCGTCGTCGAGCACCGGCCACCGCGGCCGGCACCAGGATCACCGGCCACAGCTTGATCGCGGTGGCCACGGCCAGCGCCGCCCCGGCCACCCGTGGACGGGCCACGCAGGTCGCCAGCGCGGCAGCGACCAGCACCCCCGGCACCAGGTCGAAGTGGGCGTAGACCATTCCGCCCAGTGCGGGCACCGACGCCAGCCACAGCACCAGGGAACGGGAACGGCCGGGTTCTGCCCGCCGGGCGAGGAACGCCGTGAAGAGCGCGTCGAGGGCCAGGCCGAGCACGAAGACGAGCACCACGTAGGGCAGGCCGGTCCACCCCGCCACCCACCAGGGCGCGAGCGTCACTCCGACGGCCGCGACCGGGTACTCCGGCATCGTCGTGGCCAGGCCGACCGGCTCGAGCAGGTGCAGGTTCTGCTCGTAGTAGCGGACGTCGCCGAGCACCCGGGCCGTGTTCTCCACGCCCAGCGCGAGCCAGAGCGCGACCGCACGGCTCAGCAGCCACCACGCCCAGGTCCGGCGCGCCCCGTGCCGGACCTCCAGGCAACCGGCCAGTCGGTCGAACGCGCTGCGGGGTCCGAGCACGGCCATGCTCCGACCCTAGCGCCGGCTGCCCGACGGCCCTGGCGCCCCCGACAGCATCCGCAGCACCGCCCGCTCCAGCCCCGCCTGGCGGGTGGCCGGATCGCGGTAGCGGCGACGCACGGCGGCCTCGATGGTCACGCCGCCCTCGTACAGGTCGAGCACCCGTGGGTCGACGTACGACGACTCCACGATCGCCGGGTAGTCGTTGACGCTGGCGGCGTCGAGGTCCACCCACCGCCGGGCGCGCTTGTAGGCCGGCAGCCTCTCGCTCCCGCCTCCCCGGCGCCGCATCACCTCGACCGCGTCGATCGCGAGCGGGTCGCCGATCTCGATGCGATGCTCGATGCCGGACTTGCCCACGAACTCGAACACCAGCACCCCGTTGCGGTGCCGCACGTGCCGGCGCTCGAGCGTGGTCAGGCCGAAGGAGCCACCCTCGGCGTAGGTGTCGCTGCCGATCCGGAAGTAGCCCAGATCGAGCAGCCGGACGGCGGCCGCGGCCGCCGACTCCTCCGTGCGATCGGTGCTGCCCAGGTGTGCGGCGAGGGTCTGCCTCGCCGCCGGCAGCCGGCGGGCCGCCCGGGTGACCCGGCTGACCCGGGTGACCCGGGTGACCCGGTCGAACTTGAGCTCGTCGCGCTTGATCCGCCACTGCGGGTGGTCGAGGTACTGCCGACGTCCGGCGTCGTCGACACCGACCGCCTAGAGGTGGCAGCGGGGGTGCGGGCAGATCCACACGTCCTTCCACGCGGGCGGGATCGCCAGCGCCTTGACCCGCTCGACGTCGCCGGGGTCCAGACGCTCGCCTGCGTGGTCGAGGTGGACGAACCCCGATCCGGCCCGACGGCGGGTCCAGCCCCGGGAGTGGGGCGACACCGTGCGCAGCCGGACCATGGCCACAGGCTAGGGCGCTCGCCGCACGCCGACTCCACCCGACGAGGTGGCACAGGAGCTGCGCGGGCAGTCGGTGACTGACCTGCCCGCGCCACTCGTTTCCCCCATTCACCACCCTGTGCGTGACAGGCAGTCGTGATGACCTGGCCTCGACCCTAGGCCGGGCCCCGAACACCGGCAATGGGGCAGGCCCCGGCTCCCGGCAAGTGCGGGCCCCTAGCGCAGGGGGGGCTACGTTGGTAGCAGGGAACGACGCCCCTGAGGTTCGACACCCGGCATTTCGCGAGACGTGCGGTGAGCAGCGCGAGGAGCGAGATGTGACAGGACCAGCCGACCAGCCGACCAGCCGACCAGGATCGTGCTCGCGAGCGACAACCGACTCGCGGGCGAAGGTGTCGCCTGCCTGCTGGCTGGCGTTCCCGACGTCGACGTCGTCGGCAGGGCCCGGACCCACGACGAGATGGCGCGTGAGGTGACCCGGCTGACCCCCGACGCGGTGCTGCTCCTGCTCTCCACCGGGGTCGCCGACCCGATGAGCGTGATCCATTGCGCGCGGGTGCTGCACACCGAGCGCCCGGAGCTGGGCATGGTGGTGGTCGCCGACCGCGGCAACGGCTTCGCACTCGAGCTCCTGCGCGGCGGGTCGTCACGGATTGCCTACCTCCTCACCGAGGAGCTCGCCGGCCTCGAGTCCCTGCTCGAAGGCTTGCGCGAGGTGATGAGCGGCCACACCGTCCTGGACCCCTCGATCGTCGACCAGCTCGTGCGGCGGCGCAACGGCATCGCCATCGACCAGCTCAGTGTGCGCGAGGTCGACGTGCTCGAGCAGATGGCACACGGGCACTCCAACCAGGCCATCGCGCAACGACTGCACGTCACCGCGAAGGCGGTCGAGAACCACATCACCAGCATCTTCCGCAAGCTCGACCTCACCGAGAAGCTGGACGTCGATCGCAGGGTCACCTCGGTGCTGGCATTCCAGCACGCCGGTCGCGCCTAGGGTGCTGGCCGGGCACGCCGCCGTAGCCCGCACCGACATGCGGCACGCGCCAGCGGCCGCCCTCAGCGGGGCAC
>JBBQRV010000317.1:0-3196 GCA_038214475.1 Propionibacteriales bacterium
GGCCACGACGAGCTGGCCGTCTCTGCGTTCTTCCCGGCGCTCGCGGCAGGCGCCGGCGTGGCGTTCGAGGAGGTCGCCCGCAGGCAGGGCGACTACGCGCTGTGCGGGGTGGCCGCGCTGGTCCGCCGCGACGGGGACCGGGTGCTCGAGGCCCGGGCCGGCTACCTCTCGGCGTGTGACGTGCCGACCGTGCTCGACCTCACCGACGCACTCGCCGACGGGGTCACCGAGACGACCCTGGCGCTGGCGGGAGACCGCGCCGTCGACGGGCTCGACCCGGCCGGCGACATCCACGTCACCGCGGCCTACCGGGCCCACCTGGTGCGGGTGCTGACCGGCCGCGTGCTGCGTGCGGCGTACGACGACGCCGGGGCGCGTGCCGGTGCAGTCGCGGGTGCACTCGCAGGGCCACGAGAGGGGCACCAGCCATGACCGAGGAGCTCCACGACGTACGCCTGGTGGTCAACGGGGTCCGCCACGACCTGCGACTGCCCGCCCGGCGGCTGCTCTCCGACGCGCTGCGCCACGACCTCGGCCTCACCGGCACCCATGTCGGCTGCGAGCACGGCGTGTGCGGCGCCTGCACGGTGCTCCTCGACGGCGACCCGGTGCGCGCCTGCCTGATGTTCGCGGTGTCGGCCGCCGGGGGCGAGATCACCACGGTCGAGGGGCTGGCCGGCGCCGACGGGACCCTGGGACCGGTGCAGCAGGCGTTCCGCGAGTGCCACGGACTGCAGTGCGGCTTCTGCACGCCGGGCTTCCTCACCACGATCACCGCCGGGCTGCGCGCCAACCCCGCCCCCACCCACGAGCAGGCCCGCGAGATGATCGCCGGCAACCTGTGCCGGTGCACCGGCTACCAGAACATCGTGGCGGCCGTGGAGCGGGCCGCCGAGCTGGGCGCCCGATGACCACGAACCTGGTGGGCACCCCCGTCGCCCGGGTGGAGGACGACCGGTTCCTGCGCGGGCTGGGCCGCTACGTCGACGACGTGCTGGTCGGCGAGCAGACCCTGCACGCGGCCGTGCTGCGGTCGCCGCACGCGCACGCCCGGATCCTCGACATCGACGTCGACGAGGTGCTCGACCTCGAAGGCGTGCACGCCGTGTGGACCCACGACGACCTCGAGGGGCCGATGGCGCAGCCGCTGCCGCTGCTGATCCCGCACCCTGCCCTGACCCACGGCCGGACGCAGTACGCGCTGGCCCGCGACGAGGTCAACCACGTGGGCGAGGCCATCGCCTTCGTGGTGGCCGACGACCGCTACGTCGCGGAGGACGCGGTCGCGCGGATCCGGGTGTCCTACGAGGTGCTGCCGCCGGTCGTCGGCATCGACGCGGCCCGGGCCGCCACCCACCTGGTGCACGACGACGTGCCCGGCAACATCGGTGCCCGGCTGGAGCAGGAGAACGGCGACGCCCGGGCGGCCATCGACGCCGCCCCGCACAGGCTCGAGCTCGACCTCACCGTCGAGCGCAGCGCCTGCACGCCCCTCGAGGGCCGGGGCACCGTCGCCCGGTGGGACCCCGACTCCGGTCGGCTCCAGGTGTGGACCTCGACCCAGACCGCCACGGGTGTGCGGGCCGCCGTCGCCGCCAAGCTCGGGCTCGACCTCGGGCAGGTCGACGTGATCACCCCCGACGTCGGGGGTGGGTTCGGCGTGAAGATCAACCACCCCTGGCCCGAGGAGCTGCTGGTGCCGCTCGCGGCCCGGGCTCTCGGGCGACCGGTGAAGTTCACCGAGGACCGGCGCGAGCACTTCATCTCCTCGGCCCACGAGCGCGGCCAGGTGCACCACGTCGAGGTCGGCTTCGACGACGAGGGCCGGCTGCTCGGCCTCGACGTCACCTTCTGGCACGACCACGGCGCCTACACGCCGTACGGCCTGATCGTGCCGATCATCACCTCCACCCAGCTGCTCGGCCCCTACAAGCCCGAGGCCTACCGGGTGGTGTTCGAGAGCCTCTACACCAACACGGTGATGGTCACGCCCTACCGCGGCGCCGGCCGGCCGCAGGGCTGCTTCGTGATGGAGCGGACCATCGACGCCATCGCGGCCGAGCTCGGGCTCGACCGTGCCGACGTGCGGGCGGCCAACTTCATCCAGCCCGACGAGTTCCCCTACGACCAGGGGCTGATCTTCCAGGACGGCCGCGAGCTGGAGTACGACTCCGGCGACTACCCGGCCTCGCTGGCCAAGCTCAAGGCGCTGGTCGGCTGGGACGAGTTCCCCGCCTTCCGGGCCGAGATGGCGGCCCAGGGGCGCCGGGTCGGGATCGGGCTGGCGTGCTACGTCGAGGGCACCGGCGTCGGGCCCTACGAGGGTGCGCACGTACACGTCGAGACCTCCGGCAAGGTCAAGGTGGCCACCGGGCTGACCACCCAGGGGCAGGGCCACCAGACCGTCTTCGCACAGATCGTCGCCGATGCGCTCGGCGTACGGTTCGAGGACGTCGAGGTGGTCACCGGCGACACCCGACGGATGCCGTACGCCGTGGGCACCTTCGCGTCCCGGGCCGCGGTGATGAGCGGTTCGGCGATCCACCTGGCGGCGCTGCGGACCCGCGAGAAGGCGCTGCGGATCGCCGCGGACGCCCTCGAGGTCGACGAGGCCGACCTCGAGATCGTCGACGGACTGGTGCGCGTGCGCGGGGCCGTCGACCACCACCTGTCGCTGGGCACGGTCGCGGTGCTGTCGAACCCGTTGCGCTACGCCTTCGACGAGGCGTCGAAGGCGGCCACCCAGTTCAGTGTCGGCGACCCGGGCAAGCCGCCGGTCGCCGAGGACGACGAGCCTGGGCTGGAGGGGCGCGACTTCTACTCCCCGGACCGCTCGACGTTCGCCTCCGGCATGCACGCGGTGATCGTGGAGACCGACCCGGACACCGCGCAGGTGCGGATCCTCAAGTACGCCGTCGTGCACGACTGCGGGCACCTGCTGAACCCGATGATCGTGGAGGGCCAGATCCACGGCGGTGTCGCCCAGGGCGTGGGTGGCGCGCTCTTCGAGCGGATGGTCTACGACGAGCACGGCCAGCTGCTCAACGCGTCGTTCATGGACTTCCTGATGCCCTACGTCACCGAGGTGCCCGAGTCGATCGACATCGACCACCTCGAGACGCCGTCCCCCCTCAACCCGCTCGGCATCAAGGGCGCGGGGGAGGCCGGCGTGATCCCGTCGGCCGCGGTGTGCGCC
>JBBQRV010000318.1:0-3179 GCA_038214475.1 Propionibacteriales bacterium
TGACCCAGGAGGCGTCGTCGGAGAGCAGGAAGGCGACCGCGCCGGCGACGTCCTCCGGGAGGCCGAGCCGCTTGAGCGGATAGGCCGCGGAGACCTCCTCCTCACGACCCTCGTAGAGGGCGCTGGCGAACCGGGTCTTGACGACGGCCGGGGCCACCGCGTTGACGCGCACCCGGGGGCCGAGCTCGACCGAGAGCTCCTCGGTGAGGTGGATGAGCATCGCCTTGGTGGCGCCGTAGAAGCCTATCCCGGGTGCCGGCTTGAGCCCGGCCACGGAGGCGACGTTGACCACGGCCCCGCCGTGCTCGCCCATCCAGGCCGCGTGGGCGAGCTGCACCCAGGCGAGCGCCGAGAGGCAGTTGACCTCGACCATCTTGCGGGCGGCCTCGAGGTCGAGGTCGAGCAGCGGGCCGTAGACGGGGTTGATGCCGGTGTTGTTGACGAGCAGGTCGAGGCTGCCGAAGGTCTCGACCGTACGGCGCACCACCTCGGCGCGGTGCTCGGCATCCGCGCCGTTGCCGGCCACCCCGATCGCGTGCTCGGGCCCGCCGAGGGCGGCGACCGCCTCCTCGAGCGCCTCGGGCTTGCGTGCGGTGACACACACCCGCGCACCCTCGTCGACGAGGCGTCGGGCGATGCCCAGGCCGATGCCCCGGCTGGCCCCGGTGACCACTGCGGTCCTGCCCGCGAGTCCCTGCACGCGTCCTCCTGCTGCTGGTTGCTGATTGACTAAGCGCTTGCTTACCATGGCTCAACCGCGGCCGGATCGTCAACCGCCGGCCGGCCGGACCACCCGACAGCGAGGCAGCGATGAGCAGTGACCCCGAGCCGCTGCCGGACGCCCGTACCCGGCTGGCCAGTGCCGCCCTGGACGCCTTCGCGGCCAAGGGCTTCCACGGCACCACGACCCGCGACATCGCCGCCGCCGCGGGGATGAGCCCGGCCGCCCTCTACGTGCACCACCCGTCCAAGGAGGCACTGCTCCACGAGCTGGCGCTGGTCGGTCACGCCCAGGTGCTCGCCCTGGTGGAGGAGGCCGCGGTGAGTGTGCCGGAGTCCGACCCGGTGGGGCAGCTGGCGCGGGTGGTGGAGGACTTCGTGCGCCACCACGCGCGGGCCCACCTGGGTGCCCGGGTGGTCAACTACGAGCTGTCGGCGCTCACCGAGGACCACCTGGCCGAGATCCAGGCGATCAGGCACGGCATCGACGTGGTGGTCCGGGGCATCATCGAGCGGGGGGTGGCAGCCGGCGTGCTGCACACGCCCGACCCGCACATGACGACCCTGGCGATGCTGTCGCTCGGCATCGACGTGGCCCGGTGGTACCGCGAGGAGGGCGCCTGGAGCCCCGACGACGTCGCCGTGCACTACCGAGGCCTGGCCCTGCGGATGGTCGGGGCGGCCTGAGAGCCTCCCGCCGATCCCCGGCCCGGAGGTCCCGATGGGGTTAGATCGAGCCCGGGGTCGCCGACGGGGAGTGCGGCCGCCGCGCCGAGGGAGACACGATGAGCAGCACCACGAGGACCGACCCGTCAGGCGCCGGCCGCGACGCCGACGGCCATGACCTGATCCGGGTGCACGGCGCGCGCGTCAACAACCTGAAGGACGTCCGGCTGGAGCTTCCGAAGCGCCGGCTGACCGTGTTCACGGGCGTCTCCGGGTCCGGCAAGAGCTCCCTGGTGTTCGGCACCATCGCCGCGGAGTCGCAACGGCTGATCAACGAGACCTACAGCGCCTTCGTGCAGGGCTTCATGCCGACGCTGGCCCGCCCCGACGTCGACGTGCTCGACGGGCTGACTACGGCGATCCTCGTCGACCAGGAGCGGATGGGCAGCAACCCGCGTTCCACGGTCGGCACCGCCACCGACGCCCACGCGATGCTGCGCATCCTCTTCAGCCGGCTCGGGAAGCCGCACATCGGCTCGCCCCAGGCCTTCTCCTTCAACGTCGCCTCGGTCAGCGGCGCCGGGGCGATCCGCACCGAGCGCGGCGGGCGGACGGTGAAGGAGCGTCGCAGCTTCAGCATCACCGGCGGCATGTGTCCGCGCTGCGAGGGCCGGGGCACCGTGCAGGACTTCGACCTCTCCGCCCTGTACGACGACCGGCTGTCGCTCGAGGAGGGTGCGCTCACCGTCCCCGGCTACAGCATGGACGGCTGGTACGGCCGCATCTTCAAGGGCAGCGGCTTCTTCGACCCCGCCAAGCCGATCGCCGACTACACCCGCAAGGAGCTCGACGACCTGCTCCACAAGGCGCCGACCAAGATCAGGGTCGAGGGCATCAACCTGACCTACGAGGGCCTGATCCCCAAGATCCAGAAGTCGATGCTCGCGAAGGACCCCGACGCCATGCAGCCGCACATCCGCGCCTTCGTGGAGCGGGCGGTCACCTTCACCACCTGCCCCGAGTGCGACGGCACCCGGCTCAGTGCCGCGGCCCGTTCGTCGAGGATCGAGGGGACCAACATCGCCGACGCGTGCGCGATGCAGATCAGCGACCTCGCGACGTGGGTCCGGCACCTCGAGGCCGCGTCGGTCGCCCCGCTGCTCGAGGCCCTGGGGCACACCCTCGACTCGTTCGTGGAGATCGGCCTGGGCTACCTCTCCCTCGACCGGCCGGCGGGCACGCTTTCGGGCGGGGAGTCGCAGCGCACCAGGATGATCCGGCACCTCGGCTCGTCGCTCACCGACGTGACCTACGTCTTCGACGAGCCGACCATCGGGCTGCACCCGCACGACATCGAGCGGATGAACGGCCTGCTGCTGCAGCTGCGCGACAAGGGCAACACGGTGTTGGTGGTCGAGCACAAGCCGGAGACGATCGCCATCGCCGACCACGTCGTCGACCTCGGCCCCGGTGCGGGAGCCCACGGCGGCGAGGTCGTCTTCGAGGGCACCGTCGAGGGGCTCCGGGCGAGCGGCACCCTCACCGGCCGGCACCTCGACAACCGGGCCCGGCTCAAGCACTCGGTGCGCACGTCCACGGGGGCCCTGGAGGTCCGCGGAGCCAGCACCCACAACCTCCGCGACGTCGACGTGGACATCCCGCTCGGCGTGCTGGTCGTGCTGACCGGGGTGGCCGGGTCGGGGAAGAGCTCGCTGGTCCAGGGCTCGCTCGCGGGTCGGGACGGCACCGTGGTGGTCGACCAGGGCGCCATCAAGGGTTCGCGACGCAGCAAC
>JBBQRV010000319.1:0-3136 GCA_038214475.1 Propionibacteriales bacterium
TCCAGTGGGGAGGCCAGGCACACCTGGCGTCGTACGTGGACCTGTGGCAGGAGTACCACTCGATCGCCGACAAGATCGCGGGAGGGCTCACCGGCCCGGCCGACTATGCCGCGGAGGTCGCGGCGCTCCGCGCCAAGCTGCGCCCGGTGTACGCCGAGCTGAACCGGCGGTTGCTGCGGATGGCCCGGCTGTTCGAGTCGGCCGCGCGGGGGCTGCGGAAGGCGTCGCGACACTCGGATCGCTAGGCCGCACGGGCGGGGTGCCGCTCAGCCGTGCTGCTCGACGTACTCCTCGGGGTCGCTGTCGCCGCGGTCGACACCGTGCGCGTGCCGGGCTTCGTAGGCCACGAACTGCACGGCGATCTCGTGGCGGGTCTCCAGGCTCGCGTGCCGTCGGAAGTCGGCGAGGTCCTGGCGCTCCTCCTCGGCCATGTGGTCGCTGTTGGCGACCCGGGCGTCGGTCACCGCCTGCCACCAGGCGTCGCTGCCCACGGCGTGCTTGCGCGCCTCGGCGACGCCGTCGCGGATCTCGTTGTGGTCCTTGATCGCGTCCTCGGTCTCCTCCTCGACGCTGTCGGCATCGCTGCCACCGGTGCCGAGCTCGAGCAGCCGTGGGTAGAAGTACTCCTCCTCGGCCGACGCATGCACCTCGAGCAGCACGGCCAACCGTTCCCAGACCGGCCCGAGCACTGCGGGCCCCTCGTCGCGCAGGTCGTCGAGCAGGGCGAACATCCGGCGCTGCTCGTGGTGCTGGGCAAGGATCACTTCGGTGATGTCCATCGGGACTCCTTCGACGCGGGGGCGAGGTCGAGGATCACATATCGGGCCCGGTCGCGCGAGAGGGGCTGGTGACCCGGCCCACCAGCCCCTCGTACGACGCGACGTCGCTCAGCTCACGCCGGCCGACTCCCGCTCACGCTCCGCGAGCGCGACCGGGGTGGCGTCGTGGCGCTCCAGCCCGGCACCCTCGATGTCGACGTTCGGGAGCGCCCGGTCGAGCCAGCGGGGGAGGTACCAGGCCCGGCGGCCCAGCAGCATCATCACCGCCGGCACCAGGGTCATCCGCACCACGAAGGCGTCGATGGCGACACCGAAGGCCAGCGCGAAGCCGATGCTCTTGATCGTGGAGTCGTCACCGAGCATGAAGCCGGAGAACACCGCGGCCATGATCAGCGCCGCGGCAGCGACCACCCGGGCGCCGTGGCTGAACCCGGCGACCACCGCGTCGCGCGACTCGGCGCCGTGCACGTGCTCCTCACGCATCCGGCTGACCAGGAAGACCTCGTAGTCCATCGCCAGGCCGAACAGCAGGCCGATCAGAAGGATCGGCAGGAAGCTGATGATCGGCCCGGTCTGACTGACCCCGAGCAGCCCGCCCAACCAGCCCCACTGGAACACCGCGACCAGTGCGCCGAAGGTGGCGGCCAGGCTGAGCAGGAATCCGCCGGTCGCCTTCAGCGGCACCCACAGGGACCGGAAGGCGAGGGTGAGCAGGACCAGGGCCAGCCCGACCACGACCAGCAGGAACGTCGGCAGCGCGCCGAGCAGCTTGTCGGAGATGTCGATGCCCACGGCGGTGTTGCCGGTGACCGACAGCGTCGAGCCGGTCTCGGCGATCAGGTCCGGTCGCAGGTCGCGGATGTGGGTGACCAGGTCCTTGGTGCTGGCCTCGCTGGGCCCGCTGTTCGGCAGCACCGTGATGACGGCGGTGTCGCCGGCGGGGTTGAAGACTGCAGGTGTGATCGCGGCGACGTCGTCGAGGCCACTGATCCGCTCGGCCGTGGCGGCCGCCGCGGCCTTCGCGTCCGCGGAGCCGGCGGCGTCGACCACGATCGTGAGCGGGCCGTTGAATCCTGGGCCGAAGCCCTCGGAGAGCAGGTCGTAGGCCTTGTGCTGGGTGCTGCTCGCGGCCAGGTTGCCGTCGTCGGGCAGGCCGAGCTCCAGGCTCAGGGCGGGCAGCGCGAGGGTGCCGAGGCCGAGGATGCTGGCCACCAGGAATGCCGTGGGGCGCTTGGTCACCATCCGGGCCCAGCGGGTGCCCGCCGAGTCCTTGGTGCGCAGCGCAGCCTGACGGCGACGCAGCCCCGGCACCGGCCAGCGGTTGAAGCGGGCGCCGGCGAAGCCGAGCATCGCCGGCACCAGGGTGAGGGCCACCAGGACGGCGACGGCCACCATGCCTGCGGCGACCAGGCCCATCTGGGTGAGGAACGGGATGCCCACGACGGTCAGGCCGGCCAGGGCGATCATCACGGTCGCGCCGGCGAACACCACGGCGCTGCCGGCCGTACCCACGGCGCGGGCGACGCTCTCGGCCGGCTCCATGCCGTCGGCGAGCTGCTGCTTGTGCCGCACGCTGATGAACAGGGCGTAGTCGATGCCGACGGCGAGGCCGATCATCAGCCCCAGCGTGGGGGCGGTGCTGGTCAGGTCGACGACGGCGGAGAGCGCGGTGATGCCGGCCATGCCGACCCCGACGCCGATCAGCGCGGTGAGGAGCGGGAGGCCGGCGGCGAGCAGGGAGCCGAAGGTGACGGCGAGCACGAGCAGGGCCACCAGGACGCCGATGCCCTCGGTCGCCGACTGCGCGGCCACGGCCTGGGTGGCCTCGCCGCCGAACTCGACCTCGAGCCCCGAGGCACGTGCCTGGTCGGCGGTAGCGAGCAGGGCGACCCGGGCGTCGTCGGTGAGCTGTTCGGCCTGCACTCCGTACGACACGGTGGCATAGGCGACCGTCGCATCGGGGGACACGGACTTCGTGGCGAAGGGGTCACTCACGGCGGCCACCTGGGGCGCGGCCGCAGCGGCGGCGAGGGTGCGCTCGACCTCCCTGCGTACGGCGGGTGAGGTGATCTGCTCGCCGTTCGGTGCGGCGAACACGATCCGCGCCTCGGCACCACCCGCAGTGCCCTGCGGGAACCGCTCCTGGAGCGTCTCGGTGGCGCTCACCGACTCGACGCCGGGGATGGACAGCGGTGCGTTGGCGCTCTGGCCGAAGCCGGCGGCGAGGCCACCGAGCACGGCGAGCAGCACCACCCAGCCTGCGAGGACGGTCCTGCGGTGCCCGAACGCGATGCGTCCGAGTCGGTAGAGGTAGGTGGCCACGGTGTCTCCAGGTGTGTCGGTCGAGGGTCGCATCG
>JBBQRV010000320.1:0-3113 GCA_038214475.1 Propionibacteriales bacterium
CCACCCAGGTGCCGCACACGGCAGCAGAGAGGCCGAGCATCACGATCGCGATGGAGAAGATCACCCCCCCCGCGGTGAGGCTGGAGTCGAAGTGCTTCACCAGGGCCGTCTTGTAAACGCTGGTGGCGTAGACCTGACCGATGCACAGGTGTACGGCGAGGGCTGCCGGGGGGATCAGCCAGCGGCTGTATCCGTCTGCAGCCACCGTCCTCTCCCGAGCGAGGAACGAGGGAACCACGTGGACCTCCGAATGTCGATTGGCCTTCCTCGTACCCCGAAAGTGGTTGCACATGCAACCAGATCCCGACCTCGGCGCCGGCTCCGGGAGCCGGGCTCTAGACTCCGGCTGAGCCACACCCCCGCAGACCAAGGAGCCCTCGGTGCCGGAGACCCAGACTGACCCGCGGCCGTTGCAGAAGGTCCTGATCGCCAACCGTGGCGAGATCGCCGTCCGCGTGGTCCGGGCCTGCCGGGACGCCGGGATCGGGTCGGTCGCCGTGTACGCCGAGCCCGACCGCGACGCCCTGCACGTGCGGCTCGCCGACGAGGCGCACTCCCTCGAGGGGTCCACCCCCGCCGACTCCTACCTGTCGATCGAGAAGATCATCGCGGTCGCTGAGAAGTCCGGCGCCGACTCCGTGCACCCCGGCTACGGCTTCCTCGCCGAGAACTCCGCCTTCGCCCAGGCCGTGCTCGACGCCGGGCTGGTGTGGATCGGTCCCCCGCCCTCGGCCATCGACGCCCTCGGCGACAAGGTGCAGGCCCGCCACATCGCCCAGAAGGTCGGGGCCCCGCTGGTGGCCGGCACGCCCGACCCGGTCGAGTCCGCCGACGAGGTGGTCGCCTTCGCCCAGGAGCACGGGCTGCCGATCGCGATCAAGGCCGCCTTCGGCGGTGGCGGCCGCGGCCTCAAGGTCGCGCGCAACCTCGAGGAGGTGGCCGAGCTCTACGAGTCGGCGGTCCGCGAGGCCGTCAGCGCCTTCGGGCGGGGCGAGTGCTTCGTCGAGCGCTACCTCGACAAGCCGCGGCACGTCGAGACCCAGTGCCTGGCCGACCGGCACGGCAACGTCGTGGTGGTCTCCACCCGGGACTGCTCGCTGCAGCGCCGCCACCAGAAGCTGGTCGAGGAGGCGCCGGCGCCGTTCCTCTCCCAGGAGCAGGTGGACGAGCTCTACGCCTCTTCCAAGGCGATCCTGCGCGAGGCGGGCTACGTCGGCGCCGGGACGTGTGAGTTCCTCGTCGGACAGGACGGCACCATCTCGTTCCTCGAGGTGAACACCCGCCTCCAGGTCGAGCACCCGGTCACCGAGGAGGTCACCGGCATCGACCTGGTCCGGGAGATGTTCCGGATCGCCGCCGGCGAGGCCCTCGGCTACGACGACCCCGAGATCGTCGGTCACTCGATCGAGTTCCGGATCAACGCCGAGGACGGCGGCCGCAACTTCATGCCCGCGCCGGGCACCCTGTCGGCATGGTCCCCGCCCTCGGGCCCCGGCGTCCGCGTCGACGGCGGCTACGAGGTCGGCGAGACGGTGCCCGGGGCCTTCGACTCCCTGGTCGCCAAGCTGATCGTCTCGGGCCGCGACCGCACCCAGGCCCTGGAGCGCTCGCGCCGGGCCCTGGCGGAGTTCGTGGTCGACGGCATGCCCACGGTGATCCCGTTCCACCGGGCCGTGGTGAGCGACCCGGCGTACGTCGGCGACGGCACCACCTTCGGCATCTACACGTCGTGGATCGAGACCGAGTTCGACAACCAGATCGCGCCGTACGCCGGTGACGTCGCCGGGGCCGACGAGCCGGCGGAGCGCCAGCGGGTCACCGTCGAGGTCGGTGGCCGGCGGATCGAGGTCGTCATCCCGGGCGGCCTGGGTGGGCTGGCCGGACCGGGCGGAGCGGGCGCAGCCGGCGGGTCCCGCAAGCCGAAGCGGGCGGCGGCCAAGAAGTCCGGCTCCGCCGCCTCGGGCGACGCGGTGACCTCCCCCATGCAGGGCACCATCGTGAAGGTCGCGGTCACCGAGGGTCAGGAGGTCGCCGAGGGCGACGTCATCGTGGTGCTCGAGGCGATGAAGATGGAGCAGCCCCTCAAGGCGCACAGGGCCGGCACCGTCACCGGCCTCGACGCCCAGGTCGGTGCCACCGTGACCAACGGAGCCGTGATCTGCGAGCTCAAGGACTGACCCCCAGAAACCCGGGTGCCGTGACGTCCGCACGCCCGTAGGGTCGGCCGGGATGCATGCCGACGAGGTCCCCAGCGATCCCGCGCTGGTGCGCCGCCTGCTGGCCGACCAGTTCCCCCAGTGGGCCGGGCACGACGTGGTCGCGCAGCCGCCGCTGGGCACCGACCACGCGCTCTACCGGCTCGGAGCCGACCTGGTGGTCCGGCTGCCGCGGATCGGGTGGGCGGTCGACCAGGCCGAGCGCGACCTGCGGTGGCTGCCGCGCCTGGCGCCGTCGCTGCCGGTGCGGGTGCCGGTGCCGCTGGCCGTAGGCGCACCCGGCCACGGCTACCCGTGGTCCTGGTCGGTGGTCCCGTGGATCCGGGGCGAGAACCCGACCGCTGACAACGTCGACGGCGAGGGCCTGGCTCGCGACCTGGCCGGGTTCGTGGTGGCGTTGGGCGCGATCGACCCGATGGCGGGGCCGCGCAAGCGCGGACTCGACCGCGGGGTCGACCTGGCCGCGCGTGACGAGGTCACCCGCGGCGCACTGGCCGAGCTGGGTGACCGGGTCGATGCCGACCGGGTCGGCGCGGTCTGGGATGACGCGCTGGCGGCGGCCGCGCACGACGGTCCACCGCGGTGGCTGCACGGCGACCTGGAACCCGGCAACCTCCTGGTGCGCGAGGGTCGACTGGCTGCGGTGATCGACTTCGGTGGGCTCGGGCTCGGCGACCCCGCCGTCGACCTGGTGCCGGCCTGGGCCGTGCTCGACCGGGCCTCCCGCGCAGTCTTCCGCGCCGCGGTGGGCTGCGACGACGACGCCTGGCGCCGCGGCGCCGGGTGGGCGCTCTCGACGGCCCTGGTCGCGCTCCCCTACTACTGGGACAGCGCCCCCCACCTGGCGGCACTGTCACGCCGCAAGATCGACGCCGTGGCGGGCCGCGGTGCCGCCGC
>JBBQRV010000321.1:0-3110 GCA_038214475.1 Propionibacteriales bacterium
ATGCGCAATCACGAGGCGCTTGGAGGAGGTCAGCAACATCTTCAGCTCGGCGGCGACCACCCGGCGCACGACCGACCGGGCCGCCGGGGTGCCCAGGATCTCCTTGGTCTGGCCCTCGAACTGGGGCTCGGCCAGGCGCACCGTGACCACGGCGGTCATGCCCTCGAGAACGTCGTCCTTGAGCACGTCGTCGTCGTTGACCTTGAGCGCCTTGGTCTGGCGCATCACCTCGTTGAAGGTGCGGGTGACGGCCTGCTCGAAGCCACTGACGTGGGTGCCGCCCTTGGGGGTGGCGATCACGTTGACGAACGAGCGCAGCTCGGTGTCGTAGCCGACGCCCCACCGCAGCGCGATGTCGACATTGAGCTCGCGCTCGACCTCCTGAGGGGTCATGTGCCCCTGGGCGTCGAGCATCGGCACGGTCTCGGTGAAGGTGTCCATGCCTTGGAGCCGGAGCACGTCGGTGACCGGCTCACCGGTGGCGAGGTACTCGGTGAACTCGGCGATCCCACCGTCGTGGCGGAAGCTCTCCTCGACCGGCTCGTCACCGCGCTCGTCGCGGATCACCAGCTCGAGGCCGGGCACGATGAACGAGGTCTGCCGGGCACGGGTCACCAGCTCGTCGTAGACGAACGTCGCGTCGGCGGTGAAGATCTGCCGGTCGGGCCAGAACCGGATCCTGGTGCCCGAGCGGCCCTTTGCCACCCGCTTGCCCTTGCGGGTGAGCCCCGAGCGGGCCTCGAACGGCGCGCCGGGACCCTCGGCCTCGAAGACGCCGGGGAAGCCGCGCTGGAAGGACATGCCCTGCTGGGACGGCGTCCGGTCGACGTCGACGTCGAGGCGCGAGGACAGGGCGTTGACCACGGAGGCGCCGACGCCGTGCAGGCCACCGGTGGCGACGTTGGAGCCACCGCCGAACTTCCCGCCGGCATGCAGCTTGGTGAAGATCACCTCGACGCCGGGCAGACCGGTCTTGGGCTCCTTGTCGACCGGGATGCCGCGGCCGTCGTCGTGCACCTCGACCGAGTCGTCGGCGTGCAGCGTCACCTCGATCCGCTTGGCCGCACCCGCCAGCGCCTCGTCGACGCCGTTGTCGATGATCTCCCACACGCAGTGCATCAGGCCGCGGGTGTCGGTGGACCCGATGTACATGCCCGGTCGCTTGCGCACCGCCTCGAGTCCCTCGAGGACGAGGAGGTGGGCTGCGTTGTACGTGTTGTCGATCGTGCTGTCCTTGCTGCGTCGGGTGGGAGCCTGCGTCACGGTCTTCCTGTCTAGCCCGGGTATCGCCGGGCGCGAGGGTCGCTCCTGTCGGGTGAAACGAAATCTACCCGTCGCCGCCGACGTCGCCGCGCAGGCTCGCCTGCGACCCGGCACGCCGGCTGACGGTGGGGTGAGCAAGCAATTACG
Source organism: Propionibacteriales bacterium (assembly GCA_038214475.1). Taxonomy (GTDB): domain Bacteria; phylum Actinomycetota; class Actinomycetes; order Propionibacteriales; family Nocardioidaceae; genus Nocardioides. Next base: position 1,411 of record JBBQRV010000321.1, read on the forward strand.
AACTGGACACGATCCGGCCCGGATCTCGACATTTGCGACCGGTCCTTGGATCCGCGAGTCACACTGGAGAGACGGTTCCGAAATCGATCACGAAAATGTGGGTCCACGGTGGGGCGATGTCCCGGTGGACCGGGGTGTTCGTGGTTGGATGGTCGAACCAGCAGGTGTGTTCGGCAACACGTGGGGGGCAGTTCCCGGATCGGGAATCCCTGAGCGACCCGCTACGTTGAGCCGAGTACCGATGGAGAGAAATGAGGCCGATGTGACCACTGCACTTGCCCCTGGTGCCGCCCTGACGGCAGCCGACCGCTGCGACCGCTGCGGAGCCCAGGCCTACCTCCGGGTTGCCCTCCAGTCCGGCGGGGAACTGCTCTTCTGCGCACACCACGCCCGCGAGCACGGTGACAAGCTGCGCGAGGTGGCTGTCACCGTCATCGACGAGACGCACAAGCTCGGCGACCGCTGAGCCCGCCCGAAACTCACCACGATGCCCCGGACCTCGGTCCGGGGCATCGTTGCATTTGTGACAGGCTGACCGCCGTGACCGCCACCGACCTGATCGTGGGCCTCGCCATCCTGGTGGGGATCGCCGGCATCATCGTGCCCGTCCTGCCCGGCACCCTGCTGATCCTGGGCGCCATCCTGGTCTGGGCCGCGGAGGTGCAGACCTCGACCGCGTGGGTGGTGTTCTCGGTGGCCGCCACCTTCCTGGTCATCGGCGGCATCGCCAAGTACGTCGTGCCCCGCGGCCGGATGCGCGACGCCGGGGTGCCCACCCGGACCATGCTGCTCGGGGCCGCCGGAGCCCTTGTGGGCTTCTTCGTGATCCCCTACGTCGGTCTGTTCGTGGGGTTCGTCGGGGGCATCTACCTGGCCGAGCGCCAGCGGCTCGGCCCCGAGCAGGCCTGGCCGTCGACCACCCACGCCCTGCGCGCGGTGGGGATCAGCATCCTGATCGAGCTGGCGGCCGCCGTGCTGGCCGCGGCGACCTGGACCGTCGGCGTCATCGTCACCTGATGGGCGTCCTGCTCGCTCTGGCCGCAGCGGTGGCGTACGGCCTGTCCGACTTCGTGGGCGGCCTCGCCTCACGCCGTACGTCGGCCTGGCCGGTGGCCGTGCTGGCGGGTCTCGGAGGGCTCCTCGGTGCCGTCCTGCTCGCCCTGGTGACGTCCGGCAGCCCCACCGCACCCGACCTGGCGTGGGGCGCGCTGGCCGGGCTGGGCAGCGGCACCGGTGGTGCCTTCCTCTACCGCGGCTTCGCGTCCGGCCGGATGGGGGTGGTGGCCCCGGTCTCCGCGGTCGGTGCGGCCCTGCTCCCGGCCTTCGTGGGCGTGGGAACCGGGGAGCGCCCGTCGCTGCTGGTGTGGGGTGGCATCCTGGCCGCCTTCCCGGGGATCTGGCTGGTGTCGCGGGAGCCGGTGGCCGCGGACGGTCTGGCAGATGGGCTTGCCGACGGCATTCTCGCCGGTCTCGGGTTCGGGCTGCTGTTCTCCGCACTCGGCCAGGTGCCCGACACGGCCGGCTTCTGGCCGCTGGCCAGCACCCAGGCCGCCGCCGTGCTGGCCGTGGTGGCCACCGCCACGCTGCTGGGCCAGCCGTGGCGTCCCACGGCCCGCTCCGAGCTCGGCGGGCTGGCGGCCGGTCTGCTGGCGACCGCCGCGGTCCTGGCGTTCCTGCTGGCCACCCAGACCGGCCTGCTC
>JBBQRV010000322.1:0-3069 GCA_038214475.1 Propionibacteriales bacterium
CTGCCCCCCTCCGCCCGCAACCTGCTCCGCAAGCGCGCCGACGAGTGGCTGGCCTGCGTCAACGGGCCGAGCGTCAACGGCGCGAAGGTGGGGTGCGACCAGCCCCACATCTGGCGCGCGGTGACCACGATCAAGCTCGGCCAGCCGGTCGATCCCTACCCCGGCAACGACACCGTCAAGACTCGCAGCCGTGACTTCTGCCAGGAGTCGGTGGGGGCCTGGCTGAACTACCCGCCGACGTACGACTTCGGCTACACATGGTTCCAGGAGGGCGAGTGGACGGCCGGCAACCGGCGCTCGATCTGCTGGGCGAAGACGGACCAGTGATGCGCCGTACGCCGCTCGTCGTCGCCCTGGTGGTCGTGGCCGCCCTCACCGCCGGCTGCACGTCGGGCGACTCCTCCGATCCCGGTGCCGACGCGTCGACCCCGATACCCTCGGCGAGCGGGAGCCCCTCCGCCGACGGCTCTGCCAGCCCCTCAGCCAGCCCCTCGTCGACGGTGGTGCCGGCCACTCCGGCCCCGCGCCCCGCGCGCCGGGCCTGCTACCGGCTCGGGTACGCCGACGCCGTCGCGCCCACCACCGAGGTCGCGGCCGTGGACTGCGCGCGCAGGCACACGTCGCTGACCTTCCGGGTGGGCACGGTCGACGCCGTCGTCGACGGTCACCTGCTGGCCGTCGACTCCCGGCACGTGCAGGACGACATCGCGGCGCAGTGCCCGGCCGCGCTCGACACCTTCCTGGGCGGCACCGAGGACGACCGGCGCCTGAGCATGCTTCGCACGGTGTGGTTCAGCCCCAGCATCGAGCAGTCCGACGAGGGCGGGAACTGGTTCCGCTGTGACGTGATCGCGCTGGCCGGCAACGAGAAGCTGGCGCCCCTGACCGGTCGGGTCGCAGGTGCCCTCGGTCGCGACGGCTGGCAGGACCGTTTCGGCATGTGCGGCACCACCGACCCCCAGGACGCCGACTTCGAGCGGGTCATCTGCGCACGCCGGCACGCCTGGCGCGCCATCGCCACGATCGACGCGAAGGGCCGCGACTATCCCGGCGCGGCGTCCCTGCGCGGCTCCGGCAAGGCGGCCTGCGAGGACCCGGCCCGCGCGGTGGCGCCGGACCCGCTCACGGTCACCTGGAGCTACGAACCACCGACCCGCGCCCAGTGGCGCTCCGGTCAGCACTACGGCATCTGCTGGGTGCCCACCACCTAGTGAAAGACACACCATGACCTCCACGCTCGGCTGGAAGCCCTCCGACCTCCCCGACCTGAGCGGCCGCACCGCGGTCGTCACCGGCGCCAACTCCGGGATCGGCGCGGTCACCGCCCGCGAGCTCGCCGCGCACGGCGCCACCGTGGTGCTGGCCTGCCGCAACCTCGAGTCGGCCCGCTCGGCCGCAGCCAGGATGACCGGGAGCACCCGGGTCGAGGCGCTGGACCTGTCGTCGCTGCAGTCGGTGGCCGACTTCGCCAGCCGGTGGGAGGGGCCGCTCGACCTGCTGGTCAACAACGCGGGCGTGATGACGCCGCCGAGGTACCGGGAGACCGCGGACGGTCACGAGCTCCAGTTCGGGACCAACCACCTGGGCCACGTCGCCCTCACCGCCGGCCTGCTGCCGGCGCTGCTGGCCTCCCCCGCGCCCCGCGTGGTCACCGTGTCGTCGATCGCCCACCACTCCGGCGACGACAGCGTGCTGGAGGGCAACCCGGAAGCGACGTACGTCCCCCACAAGGCCTACGGCAACAGCAAGCTCGCCAACCTGCTGTTCACCCGAGAGCTGCGCCGTCGCGCCGCCGACGCCGGCTCGACACTGGTCGCCACCGCGGCACACCCCGGGGTCTCGGCCACCGGGCTGGTCGCGTCGCCCGACGGGCTGGGCGCGCACCGGCTCGTGAAGCTGCTCGCCCCTCTCGTGCTGCCGGTCGTGCTGCAGTCGGCAGCGAAGGGCGCCAACCCGACCCTGTACGCCGCCACCGAGGCTGCCCCCGGGTCCTACACCGGGCCCCAGTGGCTGGGCGAGAGCCGGGGTCCGCTCGGTGAGGCGAAGCGCAGTCGCTGGGCCATCGACGACACCCTCGCGGCGCGGCTGTGGGATCTCAGCCTGGCCGAGACCGGAGTGTCGTTCGACCTCTGAGGGTCGGTCAGCGGGTGCGGCCCTCGCGCAGCATCTCGACCGTCTTGGCGACCCGGTCGGCCCGGGTCGCATCCCGCTTGGCCTCGGTGATCCAGCGCACGAACTCCTTGCGGTGCGATGGAGCCAGCGCGGCGAACGCCGCACCCACGGCCGGGTCGAGCGCCAGGGCGGCAGTCAGCTGGTCGGGGACCTCGACGCTGCGTTCCTCGTCGTCGCACCCGATCTCCACGTCGTACGACGCCCCGATCTGCACCTCGGCCTGCTCACGGGCGGCGCGGGACAGGCCCACCAGGTGCTCCTCGCCGCTGCGGGCCAGGCGCAGCCGCAGCGTCGTGCCGTTGACGACGACCCGCACCGGGAACGCCTTGCCGCCGCCCAGCGCCGCCACCTGCGCGTCGCTCAGCACGAAGGCACCGGCCGGGCCCCGCGGTTCCAGGGTGCTGGTCAGACGGAGCGTCTCGCCCACGGCTCAGCCCAGCCAGCTCGGCAGCTCGGCGGCCATCAGGGCCATCAGCCGCTCGAGGCCCTTGACCGGGCGCACCATCACCGTGAAGTCCGTGATCCGGTCGGCGTCGTCCCAGGTGATCATGTCGATCCCGTGCACGCTCACACCGTCGAGGTCGGCGGTGAACTCGAGCACCGCCGAGCCGGCGTCGTACCACTCGTGGCGGTAGGTGAGGGTGGGCCCGAGCACCACCATCGCCGCGGAGAGGTACGCCGCGGTGAGCCGGCGGCCCTCCTGCGGTGTGTGCACGGCAGGTGAGCGGAAGACCACGTCGTCGGCCAGCAGCGTGTCGAGTCCGGCCGGGTCGCGGGCGGCGGCGACGGCGTGCCAGGCCGCGAGGGCCGGAGGCAGGTCTCGGGCCACCACGTCAGAACCCCAGCTTGCGGAGCTGGCGGGGGTCGCGCTGCCAGTCCTTGGCCACCTTGACCCGC
>JBBQRV010000323.1:0-3066 GCA_038214475.1 Propionibacteriales bacterium
AGCAGCAGCACGACGGGTCGCCCTCGATGCCGGCTGCTCGCCCGCCCGATGCGTCCAGCACCACGGGTTCGCGGATCTGGGAGGACCGGCGCAGGACCTCACCGGACGCCGCTGCCGGGTCCGAGACGTACACCTGGCGACCGTTCGGCGCGCTCGCCAGGAACCCGCCCGGTTGCTGCTGGTCGATGGACGTGAAGGAGTCGCCGGTGGGCAGCTCCCGGGCCGCGCCGCCCAGGAGGTCCCACACGACCGTCGGCGCGGTGGTGGCGGAGGCGCCGTCCGCGGTGATCTCGGTGTACTTGAAGAACGCGAACCACGCGGTGTCGCCGGTCCACCCGATCCCCGCGGGCTGCAGGCCGAGCCGGGTCGACACCTCGTGACGGGCCACGTCGCCGGTGACGGTGTCGTAGACGGCGTGGCCGACGATCGAGCGGGCCGCGTCGGTGCCGGTCCTCCCGGCACCGGGGCCGCGCAGCCAGTAGGCGACCCTCGTCCCGTCGGGCGACAGCGACAGTCCCGGGGACGCGCCACCCAGGTCCGTGCTGGCTCGGTCAGGCAGATCGAGGAACCGGTACTCCCCGGTGTCGGCCGAGACGCCGGCGACACCGGTCGAGGTCGACGTCCAGGTCTTCTGCTCGGCCCCGACCAGGGCCACCAGGGGCCCCAGGGGTCCCCCGTCATCGGTGCCGTTCGTCCACGGGCTCGGCGTGAAGAACCGGTCGGGCAGGTGTATGGCGCCGCTCGCGGCGGCGTACTGCGGCTCGGTGACCGGGTGCAGGACCACCGTGCCGAGAGCACCGACCAGGGCGAGGGCGGCGAGCGCGGCACCCACGGCCGCGGTCCGCCGACGGCGGCCGTACCGGCGGCCGCGCTGCCAGAGGTCGACAGCCGGCACCGCGGCGGGCGCCTCGCCCGCCAGGTCGTCGAGCCGGTCGCGAAGCTCGGTGGTCATCGGTTCCCCTCCTCAGGACATCGTCACAGACATCTACGCCGTGCCGGGCCGGAAAGGTGGGGTGGTCACTCCGTTTCGTCGTGGCGGTCCCACGGCACCAGCAGCGCGGAGGCGACCATCGCCAGCCACACCGAGGCGTAGACGAGGCTGGTGAGCACGTCGCTGAGGTGGTGCGCGCCCTGGTAGAGCCGTGACAGCAGCACGAAGAACGGCAGCAGCAGCAGCGGGGTCACCCACCAGCGCGCCGCCCGCGCGAAGACCCAGGTCAGCACCACGATGCCGACGTACGCCGTGGTCGCGGTGCCTACGTGCCCCGACGGGAAGCTGTGGGTCGGCACCAGCCCCGGGTCGAGGATCTCGACCGGTGGGCGCGGCCGCGGGTCGACCCGGGCGGCCAGGTAGTAGATGCCGCCGACGCCGGCCAGGGCCACGGCCATGAACAGGATCGGTCGGAAGGTCCGGCGCCAGGCCGAGAAGGCCAGCGCCACCAGGATGCCTGCGCTGGCGCCGTTCACCGTCTCGCCGAAGAGGGTGCCGAGATCGGCCACACCGTCGAGCGACGAGGTGCGCCGGTCGACGAACCAGCGGGCCAGGTCGTTGTCGGCCTTGCCGATCGAACCGGACAACGGGTGGACCAGGAGCCAGCCGACGGCGAGCACGATCCCCAGCAACGCGGCCCAGCCGAGCAGCAGGAAAGCGACCGTCTGCGCGACAGTGCGCGGGGTCGTACGGCGAGGGTCGCGAGACGTCACTCCGAGAGACATGCGCGACAGTCTGCAGCATCAGCCGGTGAAATGGCTCGTCGGCCGCGCCCGTTCTGGCTACGGTCGTCGCATGGTCCTGATCCCCGACAAGCCGGTCCGCGGCGACCGCGTAGCCGTACTCTCCCCGGGCGCCGCGTTGCCTGCGATGTTCCCCGCGCCGTACGACCTGGGCGTGCGGCGGCTCGAGGAGCACTACGACCTGCGGGTGGTGGAGTACCCCTCCACCCGCACCTGGTCGAGCCCCGCGGACCGGGCGCGCGACGTCAACGCGGCGTTCGCCGACCCGTCGGTCACCGCGATCCTCACCAGCATCGGCGGCGACGACCAGGTCAAGGTGCTGCGCCACCTCGACGCCGGCGTGATCCGGGCCAACCCGAAGCCGTTCTTCGGACTGAGCGACAACACCAACCTGCACACCTATCTCTGGAACCTCGGGCTGGTGTCCTACTACGGCGGCACCGTGATGACCCTGCTGGGCCGCGGCGGCGCCATGAACCCGCACAGTGCGGAGTCCTTCGAGGCCGCGCTGTTCGGGTCCGGCTGGTACGACCTGCGGCCCGCCGCGTCGTTCACCGACATGGGACGCGACTGGGCGGTGCCGGGCACCCTCGACACGGAGCCGGACATGATGCCGGGCACAGGGTGGCGGTGGCACGGCGGCTCGGAGGCCGTCTCGGGGCGACTCTGGGGAGGCTGCCTGGAGATCGTCGACTTCCAGCTGCGGGTGGGCACGCACCTGCCCGACGACGCGGCGTACGACGGCGGCGTGCTCTACCTGGAGACGTCGGAGGAACTGCCGTCGGCCGAGTACGTCGCGAGGGTGCTGATGTGCATGGGTGAGCGCGGGCTGCTGCAGCGGTTCACCGGGCTGCTGATGGGTCGGCCCAAGGCGTGGGACTTCGCGGCGCCGCACACACCGGCCGAGCGCGAGCGCTACGTCACCGCCCAGCGGGAGGCGGTGCTGGCCGTCTTCGCCGAGTACTCCCCCGACGTGCCGCTGGTGCTGGACGTCGACCTGGGCCACACCGACCCGCAGCTGGTGATCCCGAACGGTGGGGACTGCCGGATCGACCCGGTCGCGCGGACGGTGCGGGTGCGGTATTGATGCGTGCGGGGCTGTCGCAACCCGCCAATTGGACGGTTGTGACGACGTCCGGCGGGGTCAGCCACGTCCTGGCCCGCCAATTGGTCGGAAATGACGGCCCGAACCGACGGCGAGGTCAATCGGTCTTAGCAACGGTCATGCTGCTGAGGTTTTGGTCAGCAGCGTTTCCAGCGCTTGGGCTGGGGTTCTCATGTCGAGGGTAGGTCGTGGTCGGGCGTTGAGGCTGGCGGCGATCCGGCGGAGGT
>JBBQRV010000324.1:0-2998 GCA_038214475.1 Propionibacteriales bacterium
GGGGGGCCGTGGGGCTGCTCTGTGGGGCCCCCCCCGCCCCCCGGCCCCCCCCCCCCGACCGCCGGGGGCGGCCGCCCCGGCGGGCCCCCACCCACCCCCCCCCGGCTGGGCGGCCGCCGCGCGCCACCGCGGCGGGAGCGCAGCTGCGCGAGCTCGGCGTACCCGCGGGCGCGCCCTGGCAGCGGCTCCCGGAGCCACCGGAGGTGTTCGACCAGCTGGGGCCTCCGCCGACCCCGCGGCCGACCCCGCGGCCGACCCCGCGGCCGGTCCCACCGCGGCGGCTGGTGCTGGCGCTCACGGTGACCACCTTCGCCGCCTCGGGCCTGCTCGTCGTCGCCGCGCTCGCGCTGGTGGTCGCGAGCGGGTGAGGTCAGTCGGGGGGGTCGCGACGCAACGCCTGGAGCCCGAGCACGCCCAGCGCCCCGCACACCGCGGCGGCGCCGAGCAGGATGAGCACCCAGGGCCACGGCTGCCCTGTGCCCGCGCTCAGGATCGTCATGCTGCCCCTCCTTCCACAGCCCCGCCCCTCGCAAACCCGGTCCGTCGGCGGTCGTGGATAAGGTGGCCGGGTGGGAGCAGAAGGGCACGAGGCGGCCCGGGGCCGCGACCAGCAGGTGGCGCTCTACGGCGAGTCCGTCGACACCCTCACCGACCGGATCGCGCGGCGGCTGGCCCTCGCACCCGACGACATCGCACACGCCATCGGACTGTCCCCTCCGATGTACGCCGAGCTCCGCGCGGGCCGTCGGTCCCGGATCCCGAATCCGTCCGCAGCCGCCCGGTTCGGACTGCTCCGCGACCTGGTCGAGCGACTCGACGCCGGTGAGCACGCCGACACCGAGGCCGAGCTGGCCCGGATCCGGGCCAGCTCCCCTGCGCCCGCCCCGGAGGCGCGGGCGTCGTCGGATCTGCTCTCGCACGACTCGCTGGCCGCGGCCCGCGAGCTGGTGGCCCGGCACGTCCCACCGACACCGGCTCGACGCTGGCCGCTGCTCGAGCAGGTCACCGGCACCGAGACGTGGGTCAAGCACGAGAACCACAACCCGACCGGGTCCTTCAAGGTGCGCGGCGGCCTCACCTTCGGCGCCCACCTGGTCGCGGCCGAGCCCGACGTGGCCGGGCTGATCGCGGCCACCCGGGGCAACCACGGCCAGAGCCTCGCCTTCGCCGGCCGGAGCCTGGGTCTGGCGGTCACCATCGTGGTGCCCGAGGGCAACAGCCCCGACAAGAACGCCGCGATGCGGGCGCTGGGGGCCGAGCTCGTGGTGCACGGGCGGGACTACCAGGAGTCGGTGGAGCGGGCCCGGCTGATCGCCACCGAGCGCGGCCTGCGGATGGTGCCGGCCTTCCACCGCTGGCTGGTCGAGGGCGTGGCCACCAACGCCGCCGAGCTGCACGAAGCGGTCCCGGGCCTCGACGCCGTCTACGTGCCGGTGGGGATGGGGTCGGGCATCTGCGCCCAGCTGGCGGTGCGTGACCTGCTCGGCACCCGCACCGAGGTGGTCGGCGTGGTGAGCGAGGAGGCGCCGGCGTACGCGTTGTCCTTCGAGGCCGGGGAGCCGGTGCCCACCGACACCGCGCACACGTTCGTCGACGGCGTGGCCTGCCGCACCCCTGACGCGGAGGCGGTGGCGGCCATCGTGGCCGGCGCGGCGCGGATCGTGCGGGTGTCGGAGGCCCAGGCCGGCGCGGCGATGGCGCTGATGTACCGCGCCACCCACAACCTCGCCGAGCCGGCCGGCTCCCTCGCGCTCGCGGGCCTGCTCGCCGAGCGCGACCGGGCCGCCGGGCGCCGCGTCGCGGTGGTGCACACCGGTGGCAACTGCGACTTCGACATCCTCGAGCGCGTCATGAAGGAGCACCCGTGAGCAGCGTGCAGATCGGCGCCCACGTCGACCAGACCGACCCGATCGCGGAGGCCCGGGCCCGCGGCACCACGGTGGTGCAGTTCTTCCTGGGCGATCCGCAGGGCTACCAGGGCCCGGCGGTCGCGTACGCCGGCGGTGCCGACGCACTGCGCGACGACGCGGTCGCGGCGGGCATCGACCTCTACGTGCACGCGCCGTACATCGTGAACGTGGCGACCACGAACAACCGGATCCGGATCCCCAGCCGCAAGCTGCTCCAGCAGCACATGGACGGCGCCGCCGCGATCGGCGCCAAAGGCCTGATCGTGCACGGCGGTCACGTCAACAAGGCCGACGAACCGGCCGTCGGCTTCGACAACTGGCGCAAGGCGATCGAGGCCACCGACCTGAAGATCCCGCTGCTGATCGAGAACACCGCGGGCGGCGACAACGCAATGACCCGCCACCTGGAGCGGATCGCCGGGGTGTTCGACGCGATCTCGTCGGCGTCCGGCTCCGAGATGGTCGGCTTCTGCCTCGACACCTGTCACGCCCACGCCGGGGGCAATCCCCTGGAGACCGTCGTCGACGACGTCCGTGCGATCACCGGGCGGATCGACCTGGTGCACTGCAACGACAGCCGTGACGACTTCGACTCCGGCGCCGACCGGCACGCCAACTTCGGCGCCGGCAGGATCGACCCCGAGCTGCTGGCCGGGGTGGTCCGCGCCGCCGGCGCACCCGTCATCTGCGAGACGCCCGGCGACGCCGAGGAGCACGTGGCCGACTTCGACTGGCTGCGCAGCCGGCTCTGAGCGTCGTTTCGCGCCAATTGGTCGAATACGGCACCTGTTGACGGGCCGGCGAGCGCTACAACCCGCCAATTGGACGGTTGTGACACCGACCCACTCGCCCCCACGGACCCGTGCGCCAATTGGTCGACTACGGCACCTGTTGACGGCTCGGCGAGCGCTACAACCCGCCAATTGGTCGAGAACAACACGCGACCACGACGGCGAGGTCAATCGGTCTTAGCAACGGTCATGCTGCTGAGGTTTTGGTCAGCAGCGTTTCCAGCGCTTGGGCTGGGGTTCTCATGTCGAGGGTAGGTCGTGGTCGGGCGTTGAGGCTGGCGGCGATCCGGCGGAGGT
>JBBQRV010000325.1:0-2997 GCA_038214475.1 Propionibacteriales bacterium
CCCCCGACGCACCAGCTGTACGCCGTGCCCGACCACCATGGTCTGCAGGTCGAGGGACCCGAACGCGCTCTGCCACGCGTGCAGCTCCTCGAGCCCTCTGCGGATCCGGGCCCGAGCCGCCGCCGGCCGGCCGCGCGCCACCGCCAGCTCGGCGCGCACGTCGTGGTCGAGGAGCCGCAGGGACAGCTGGGAGGACCGGGTGATCCGGACCCCCGCGATCCTCGAGGTCGCCGCGTCCAGGTCGCCACGGCGGATCAGCACCCTGGCCGTGTGCAGCCGTGCCGCCAGGGCACCCTGGGTCAGGCCCTGAGCCAGGAGCTCACCCGCGAGCTCGTCCCCGCGCCGCACCAGCGACGGCCCCTGCCGGCCCAGATCCACCTCCGCGGCCAGCACCGCCCCGTCGGCGCGCACCCGCCAGGCCTCCGCCCCGGCCCTGACGAAGCGGCGGCGAGCGGCACGCGCAGCCTCGAGCGACGCCCCGGGATCGGTGTGCTGGAGCGTCCGGGCCAGCGTGAGCTCGGCCTCGCCCCTGCGCTGGTGCATCCGGCGTACGCCGAACACCCGGGCGGCGTCACGCAGGGCGACCCGACCCTCACTCACCAGACCCGCGGCGATGAGGACCTCGGCCCGGTCCTGGTCGACGGTCGCCTTCATCAGGGGAGACATGGACGCGAGCACGGGGCTGGCCTCGTCGAGTCGGGCCAGCGCAGCCACCAGATCGCCTTCGAGCATGAGGGCGTACCCGAGGTTGTGCCGCGCCAGCGCCTCCTCCTCGCTGTCATCGGCACGGCGCGCGTGCAGCACCGCGACCTCGAGATCGTCGATGGCGCGCGCCGGATCACCGATCTGCAGGAAGACCCCGCCGCGGTTGATGTGCGCCTTGGCCAGCTGCTTCGGGTCCTGCAGGGTGCGGATCGCGTCGCCGAAGGCCCTGAGCGCGTCGGCGGTCCGCCCGTTGCGCAGCAGCAGCAGGGCATGCTGACACTGCACGATCCCGTGCGTCTCCGGGTCCAGCCCGGCCACGTTCAGGGACTCCTGCGACAGCCGGAACGCCTCGTCGACGTCCCCGGACTCGTAGGCCAGGAACGCAAGACTGGCCTCGACCCGGGCCCGGATGACCGGTTCGTCGGCCCCGCCGCGGGCACGTCCGAGGAGCCGTCGTGCCGTGTCGAACCGGCGCGCGGTGAGCGCGACTACGGCTCGTCGATGGAGCTCCTCGGCAGGCTGCACCCCGCCATCATGGCCGCTTGATCGCGGTCTCCGCAGCAACCGCCGCCCAGCCGCGCTGCACGGCCGCCTTGGTGCTGGGCTTGGCCGACGTCGCCGGCAACCTGCCCAGCGCACTCGCAAGGCGTCCGGCCAGCAGGGGCGCGGCGAACGAGGTGCCGCTCCACACCGCGAACCCGCCGCGGAAGTCGTCGGGATCGATGGTCTCGCGCCAGCGGCCGAACACCTTCGTCCGGGCGAACGGCATCCCGGCGGCGTTGTACGGCGGCATCGTGCTCAGCATCGCGGCACCGACGTCGTAGTGGCGCACCCAGGGCCCGGCGTTGCTGAACATCGCGTCGGAGGCGGCGCTGGGGTTCTTGGCGCCCACCGAGACCAGCGGCACCTGGTCCCGCCTGCGCTTGACGGGCCCCTTGCCGTCGGACCAGGGCGCGAAGGCGGCCGGGTACGACGGGCGGGAGGTCGAGTCGTTGCCGGCCGAGCAGACGACGATCGTCCCCAGGCGTCCGAACTCGACCATGATGGCCTGCACGATCGGGTCGAGCAGCTTGTCCTCGGGCGACTCGTGGTAGTAGCCCATGGACAGGCTCAGCACGTCGATGGGGCGCCCGCCCTTCTCCCCGGCGTCGTGGCGTCGCACGAGCTCGAGGATCTGGGCCAGGGCCACGATCCAGTCCTTCTCCACCAGCGACCCGAAGGACGGCACGATCCGCCACGACAGGATGTCGGCGTCCGGGCAGGCCTGGTGCACCAGTCCGGCGATGAAGGTGCCGTGACCCGCATAGGGATCGAGCATCCCGTCGAGGACCCCGTCCAGGTCGCCGTGGAACTCCGGGTCGGTCTTCGGGTCGTCGTACCCGATGGGAAGCCCGTCGAGCCGCACCTTGGTGTCGACCGAGCCCTTGAGCCACGGGTGCTCGTGGAAGCACCCGGTGTCGAGGATCGCCACGACCGGCCGGCGGCCGGACACCCGCTCCCGCCGCGCCGGCGCCGGGCCCACGTAGGCGACGGGCTGCCGCCCGCCCCAGCCGGGCAGGCCGTAGGTGCTGGCCGCGGCCGAGCCCGCCGGGTGCGGCGACTCCACCGGGTGGGGGGACTCGACCGGGTGCGGTGACTCGACCGGGTTGGGGCCCACCCTCCGCGCCAGGATCACGTGGTCGAGGCTGACCCCCGTCAGCGCGTCGGGGCCGTAGATCGACTTCGCCTGCTCGAGCACCACCCAGGCGTCCGGGGCCACGTAGACATGGGGGTCGTCGATGCTCAGGGAGAGAGTGGTGACCCCGAAGGGCAGCGAGGCCAGCCGCTCGTCCTGGGGTTCCGTCTCCACGGTCCACCCGAACATCCTCGCGGTGTCCTTCAGCTTCTCGACGACCCCGGCGAGGTCGGCGACCCGGTGCGACACCAGCAGCCGCTGCCCGACGTACACCGTCGAGCGGAGGTCGTCGCCGCTCTTGCGCAGGGCGGTCCCGGGGTCGAGCGTCCTCCCCTCGCCCTGCGCCATCACCCAGGGCGACGGCAGCTTCGGGTCCCGGTCCAGGGGCTTGCGCGGGCGCTTGGGCTTGCTGCGATCAGGCGACATGCGGGTCCTTGCGGTCGTCGGGTCAGAGTTCGAAGGCAGGGGTGGCGAACGGCTTGCCGGTGGCGTCGGTCGGCGTCAGCCAGAGCCTGAACAACCCCGGCGGGAGGTTGCGGAACTCGAAGCGACCGCGAGCATCGACGTCGGTGTCCCAGGTGCCGTCGTCGGTGATCAGCGAGGCCCGGATGCTCATC
>JBBQRV010000326.1:0-2992 GCA_038214475.1 Propionibacteriales bacterium
CCACTGCCGACGACGGGTGGTCGGTGGCGGCCTTCGAGAACCCCGACGGGAGCCTCGGGGTGTTCGGCCACAACGACACCGGGAAGGACCGGACCCTGGAGATCCGGGTGCCCGGTGCCGCGTCGGTGCGCTACCGCGTGCGGTCCGGCGAGCTGTTCACCCTGCGCCGCTGAACCGTCACGTGCTGCGGCAGCGCCGGCTCAGCGCCGGATGACCACCTTGAGCGCCTTGGTCTCGGCGGCCCGCCCGAAGGTGTCGTAGGCCTCGAGCATCTGGTCGAGCCCGAAGTGGTGGGTCGCGAACTTCTCGGCGGCCAGCTTGTGCTGGGCCACCAGCTTGAGCAGCATCGGCGTGGACGACGTGCTGACCAGGCCCATCGTGATCGAGAGGTCCATGATCCACAGGTCCTGCAGCGCCAGGTCGACCGACGTCCCGTGCACGCCGACGTTGGCCACCGACCCGCCCGGGCGCACGATCTTCGTGCAGGCCAGGAAGGTGTCCGGGACGCCGACGGCCTCGATGGCGACGTCGACGCCGAGTCCGTCGGTCATCGCGCGCACCTGGTCCGGCCAGTCGGAGTCGCCGCTGTTGACGGTGTCGGTGGCGCCGAAGGCCTTCGCCAGGTCGAGCCGGTTGGCATCGAGGTCGAGGGCGATCACCCGGGCGGCGCCGTACAGGCTCGCGGTCATGATGGCGGCCAGGCCGACCGGGCCGGCACCGACCACGGCCACCACGTCACCGGGCTTGACCCGGCCGTAGCGGACGCCGATCTCGAAGCCGGTGGGCAGGATGTCGGAGAGCATCACGGCGGCCTCGTCGCTGACCCCGTCGGGCACCTTGTAGACCGAGTTGTCGGCGAACGGGACCCGCACGTACTCGGCCTGGGTGCCGTCGATGAGGTGGCCGAAGATCCAGCCGATGCCGCTGGCGCCCTCGTCGGCCAGGCAGTGCGCGTAGAGGCCCTGGTGGCAGTAGGAGCAGGAGCCGCAGGCGCTGATGCAGGAGATGATCACCCGGTCGCCGATGGCGACGGTGGAGACGGCCGCGCCGATCTCGATGATCGTGCCGACGCCCTCGTGCCCGAGGATCCGGCCCTCGGTCACCGCGGGGACGTCGCCCTTGAGGATGTGCAGGTCGGTGCCGCAGATGGTGGTGGTGTCGATCTGGACGATGACGTCGGTGGGCTCGATGATGACCGGGTCGGGGACGTCCTCCCAGGCCTTCTGGCCGGGGCCGTGGTAGACGAGCGCTTTCATGGTTTCCTCCGTCGAGACATCCCGGGTGGGTGCTCGGGATGTCTCCACTCTCGATCGGCACCGAGGCGGCGGGAAGGGTCCTACGTCCCGCGGTCAGGACTCGCGGTGGTGCTCGGCTGCGTAGCCACGCCAGGCGATCGCGGCCTCGTCGTACCGGTCGCGGGGCAGCCCGAGCTGCTGGCGGACCCGGAAGCGCCCCGACAGGCAGAGCGGGTCGAGG
This sequence comes from Propionibacteriales bacterium, assembly GCA_038214475.1. Classification (GTDB taxonomy): domain Bacteria; phylum Actinomycetota; class Actinomycetes; order Propionibacteriales; family Nocardioidaceae; genus Nocardioides. Next base: position 1,477 of record JBBQRV010000326.1, read on the forward strand.
GACTCCAGGTCGTCGGGGTCCTGGGTGCGCAGCGGGATCGTGAACCAGCGGATCGCCTCGCGCAGCCGTTCCTGCTCCTCGAAGGCCTCACCGACGTTGTTGCAGGTGCTCGACGACAGCCCGTCGCCGGTGGCGAGGCTGCGCAGCTGGGAGACCAGCTGCGCAGCAGCAGACTCGTCGCCACGCCCGAAGGCCACCCAGAGCAGGCCGGACCAGGGGTGCACCGCGACCTCGCCGCCGTCGTCGAGGGCGGCCCGGAAGCAGCGCTCCGCGTCGTCGAGGTGGTCGGCCATCGCATAGTGGTCGCCGGCGGCGTTGAGGAACATCGCCCGGCCGGGGGCGCCGGTGGCGAGGTCGAGCGCCCGCTGCTCCAGGGCCTCGGCGGCAGTGCCGCCCCGGTGCTCGGACTCGATGCTCTCCAGCTGGTCGAGCACGTCGTCGGCATCCATGGCGTCACGCTAGCCGAGGCGTCCTGGATCAGCTCGGCGTGCCCGGCCAGGGGTGCGGCTAGGCTCGCCGCATGACGAAGCAGGTACTGGTGGCCATCGGCGCGGTCCTCCTCCTGATGGGGGCGCTGTGGACCGGCCAGGGCGTCGGCTGGATCGGCGGCAGCCCGATGACTGGAGTCACCCTGTGGGCCGTGATCGGCCCGGTGGTGGCGCTGGCCGGACTGGCGATGATCGTGCTCGGCCTGCGCCGTCCCGGTCAGTCGCAGTAGTCGCAGGAGCCCGAGGCAGGCAGCTCCATGTGGCACTTCGGGCAGGTGTTGCCCTCGTACGGGCCGGCCTTCTTGGCCCGGTCGCGGCGCCCCTTCTCCATCGGGGGGAGCGCCCGGGTGCCGCCGCCCACGGGCAGCTCGGCACCGTAGAACTGGTGGCAGGCCAGCCGCTCGTCGGCAGCGTGCAGGTCGGCGTCCTCGGGGGTCTCGCCACGCACCTGGGCGACGGTGGCGAGGTAGCCGGCGCCGACGCTGCCGGTGGAGTCGACGCACAGCGAGTTCAGCAGCGGTTCGCCGCGGTCCTGGCACTCGACGGCGAGCCGGGTCAGCACGTCACCGATCCAGTACGTCGGGAGCTTGGTGGTGGTGATGCCGGTCTGCTCCTGGACGGCGGCGGCCAGCTCCTTGAAGGTGAGCAGGCCTCGGTAGGTGCGCGCGGTCGGCAGCAGGATGTCGCGAGCGGCGAGCGCCCACGCGGCTCGAGCCTCTTCGGTTCCGACTTCGGGCTCGGTACGTTCGCTCGTCTCCATACTCCAAGGTAACCCCGTTCGGGGGTCGGAGCGTCATCGCAGGCGGCCTCCGGTGCCGCGCTGGGGTCCGGATCGAGCCGGATCAGGGCGGGTCGGCCGCCACGGCAGCCAGCACATCGGCGAGAGGCGACTCAGGAACCACGGGCCGGACGTCGACCGTGCCGGTGCCCGGCACGTCGTCCAGCTCCTCAGCCAGCACCGCCCGCCCAGTACCGCCCCGCCCAGCACCGCCCCGCCCCGCCCAGCACCGCACCGCGCTCCGCCCGGC
>JBBQRV010000327.1:0-2913 GCA_038214475.1 Propionibacteriales bacterium
CTGCGGCACGTCTACCTGAAGCTGGGCATCGGCTCGCGAGGAGAGCTGGCCGCGGCGATGGGCCAGGAGGGCGCAGAGAGCGCTGAGAGTGCCGCGAGCGCTGCGGGTGGTCCGGGGGGTTCAGACCCGGCGCCGTCAGAGCAGCCGGGCCAGGAGTGACGCGGCCCGGGCCGCGCCGTCGCTCTCCACGGGTCGGTAGTCGACGTCCATGGCGAGCCCGTGCACGATCGCATGGGCCAGCGCCTCGGGGTCGGTGGCGGTCTCGTAGTCGAGCAGCCGCCCGGCGCGGTGTCGTTCGAGGCGGTGCCGCACGTGGAAGTTCTGCTCGAAGTGGTTCCGCAACGGCACGTAGAGGAACGGGCGTCGGTTCGCGGTCAGCTCCATGCAGGTGGTGAGCCCGCCCTGCACGACGGCGAGGTCGCACACGGCGAGGTGGTGGGGCAGGTCGGGCAGGTAGCCGCGCAGGGTCACACCCGGGAGCTCCGGGAGCCCGGCCGGGTCGATCCGCGGCCCGGTCACCACCAGGAACTCGAGGTCGGGGCAGAGCCTGCGCGCCAGCGGTACGGCGTCCAGCACCCGCCGCAGCAGCGACGTACCCACGCCCGAGCCGCCGACGGTGACCACGCAGATCCGCTGGTCGGGGCGGTACCCGAGCCGGGACCTGAGCTCCTCGCGCCGGGTCTCGTCGACGGGGTCGAGACCGGTGATGTAGCCGCTGAAGTCGTAGTGCTCGGCCGTCCACTCCCGGATGCCGGGCAGGCCCGGGCCGAAGGAGTCGGTCACCACGTCGTCCTCGGAGCCCACGAACAGGGACAGGTCGCGCACCCGCTCGAAGCGGGCCCGCTGCTCGAGCATCTCGGCGTTGTAGTCGGAGGTCAGGGCTGCCTCGGCCGCACCGCCCTCGGGCATCGGCAGCCAGCCGACGAAGTCGGTGAGCCAGGCGAAGGCGAACCGCTTGAGCTCGGGGTTCTCGTGCAGGAAGTGGTCGACGTCCCACGACTCGTCGCCGACCACCAGGTCGTAGGCCGTCTCGTCGACCACGTCGTGGAACACCATGAAGTTGTTGACCAGGATCGAGTCCATCCGGCGGATCGCCTGGAAGGCGTGCAGGTCGTGCTCGCCCGCCTCCGACTCGATGTGCGCGGACTCGCTGGCCAGCCAGGCCGAGGCGGGGTGCACGCGTTCGCCCGCTGCCTGCAGCATCGGGGTGACCGGGTGCTGGGTGAGCCAGTCGATCTGCAGACCGGGATGCTGCCGCCGAAGCTCGGCGGCGACGGCCAGGTCACGGCGGGCGTGGCCCAGCCCGATCGGTGAGGACAGGTAGAGCGCCCGCGGGGGGCGTGACCCGGCCCGCACCCAGGTGCGACGCCGACGGCGGGGCGCGAGCTTGGCCACGAAATCGGTGACGGCCAGGTTGACCCGCACCGGGTCTCGGGCCAGCGGGCCGTGGCCGCTGCCCTCGAGCAGCAGCAGCTCACCGCCGGTGAGCTCGGCCAGCCGCTCCCCGACCGCGCAGGTGCGGATCCGGTCGTCGGTGCCGTGCACGACGAGCACCGGGCACTCCACCTGGGCGGCCTCCTGCTCGACCGAGGCGCACAGCACGCCGTCGCAGCCGAGCCGACCCGCGGTGGCGTCGGCGAGCAGCTCCCCGGTGGTGTCAGTCGACCAGTCCAGCATGTCCTCGAGCTGCTTGGTGGAGTGCGGCTCGCTGCACATCTCCCCGAAGAAGAACTCACGGAACCCGGTGAAGTCGCCCTCCAGCCAGTAGTCGCGGTTGTAGGTTCCCCACCCCGCGTGTCCGGCCCAGGGGCCCTCGAAGGCGTGCGCCTCGCGTGCCGGCGCGGGCACGTCCAGCCCGCACGACGGGGCGATCGCCACCAGGCCGAGCACCCGGTCGGGGTGCGCGGCGGCTGCCGAGATCGCCCAGGCCACGCCGCAGGACATGGCGACCAGCACGGCCCGCTCCAGGCCGGCGTCGTCCATCACCGAGATCACGTCGTCCGCACACTCCTGCCCTGAGTACGCCGCGGCGCCACGGGGCCGGCTGGAGGCCCCGGTGCCTCGCCCGTCGTAGGTCACCACCCGGTGGTGGCGCGACAGGTAGCCCACCTGGGCCTTCCAGAACCGTGAGTCGATGATCTGCCAGGTGGGCAGCAGGAGCAGCGGCGGGCCCTGGTGGATGTGCTGGTCGATGTGCTGGTCGATGTGCTGGTCGCCGTACGACGCCCAGGCCAGTCCGATGCCGTCGCGCTCAGCCCGGCCGGTGCGGTCGGGCGGGCGCGGGGCGCCTGTACCCATCGCACCGCCTCCAGCTCTGCCGACGTCACGGGCCGACCCGTCCAGTGTCGACCCGCCGGCCCTCCCCGTCGACCGGCGGGCCGACCGGATCTGCGTCACGGGCGGACTTCGAACACGTTGTTGAACGGCGTGCCCGCCGCGGTGCCGAAGCGGGTGAAACCGGCGGCCTCGGTGACGTCGCGGATCCGGGCCGGTCCGGCCTGGGTGCCGAGTGCGAGGCCGACCTCCTGGGACAGCGAGCTGGGGGTGCACAGCAGGGTCGAGAAGCCGTAGTAGGCTCGCCCGACCGGGTTGAAGTTGTCCTCGGGCCGGTCGCCGGCCGCCGGCTCGACGACCATCCAGGTGCCGTCCTCGGCGAGCGCCTCCCGCACCCGGCGGGCCGCGCCGATCGGGTCGCCCATGTCGTGCAGGCAGTCGAACATGGTGACCAGGTCGTAGTCCCGGCCGGTGAAGCCGGTCGCGTCGGCCACCTCGAAGCGGACCCGGTCGCCGACGCCGGCGGCCTCGGCGCGGGATCGGGCGACCTCGATCGACTCGGGGTGGTAGTCCGAGCCGACGAACCGCGATCGCGGGTAGGCGAGTGCCATCACGATCGTCGAGGCGCCGTGCCCGCAG
>JBBQRV010000328.1:0-2845 GCA_038214475.1 Propionibacteriales bacterium
GGCGAGCTCGACGTCGAGCTGGTCGGCATCCGGGTCGCCGACGCGGCCCGGCGGGTGGCCGAGCGTTTGGCCTGAACGTTTGGCCTGAACGTTTGGCCTGACCCGGTGCGCCTCCCCGTCAGTCCAGGCCGGAGGCGGCCCGGGCCAGCGGCAGCACCCGGTGCGCGATCTGCCGGGCCAGCGCGATCACCGTGGTCGACCGGTCGATGGCCGCATGGGCCAGTGCCCGGTCGATCACCCGCTGCAGGTCGGCGTTGGAGCGGGCCACCACCCGGCACCACAGGTCGCCGGCACCGGTGATCGTGTGTACCTCCAGGACCTCGGGGATCTCGCCCAGGTGGGCGGCGACCACGTCGTGGCCACCGCCGGTGCCGGCCTCACCCTGACGGATCTCGAGGGTCAGGAAGGCGGTCACAGGGAAGCCCAGCGCCTCCGGGTCCAGCTCGGGGCCCCAGCCGGTGACGACGCCGCTGTCGGCCAGCTTGTCGAGCCTGGCCTGGACGGTGCCGCGCGCCACCCCGAGCCGGCGGGACGCCTGGAGCACGCCGATCCGCGGTTCGGCGGCGAAGAGCTCGATCAATCTGCCGTCAAGAACATCCATCCGGACTCCTGGGTTGGACAACATGTGCAGGCACCCGACGTACTGTTGCACACTCTGTCCTGACTCGACAGGGTGGGCCCATGACTGACATTGCTTCCACCGGTGGTGCCCTGACCCTCGACGAGATGAAGGCCGACCTCAGCCTCGACCAGCTGCACCAGCTGGTCGGCCTGGTCGAGTACGACGCCGACCACGACGCGTTCCCCGTGACCGGCTGGGACGCCATCGTGTTCGTGGTGGGCAACGCCACCCAGACCGCCCACTACTACGCCAGCGCCTGGGGCATGGAGCTGGTCGCCTACTCCGGCCCCGAGAACGGCAACCGCGACCACAAGTCGTTCGTGCTGAAGTCGGGCTCGATCAAGTTCGTGATCAACGGCGCGGTCAGCCCCGACAGCCCGATGGTCGCCCATCACGCCGCACACGGCGACGGCGTCGTCGACATCGCGCTCGAGGTGCCCGACGTCGACCAGTGCATCGCACAGGCCCGCAAGGCCGGCGCCACCGTGGTCCGCGAGCCCGAGAACGTCACCGACGAGCACGGCACGGTGCGGATCGCCGCGATCGCGACGTACGGCGAGACCCGGCACTCGCTCGTCCAGCGCACCGTCGACGGCCAGACCTACGCGGGTCCCTATCTGCCCGGCTACCGCGAGACGGCGCCGCGCTGGACCAAGCGCGACGGTGAGCCGAAGCGGCTCTTCCAGGCCCTCGACCACATCGTCGGCAACGTCGAGCTCGGGCGGATGGACGAGTGGGTCGGCTTCTACAACCGGGTGATGGGCTTCGTGAACATGGCGGAGTTCATCGGCGACGACATCGCCACCGACTACTCCGCGCTGATGAGCAAGGTGGTCGCCAACGGCAACCACCGGGTGAAGTTCCCGCTCAACGAGCCCGCGGTGGCGGCCAAGAAGTCGCAGATCGACGAGTACCTCGACTTCTACCGCGGCCCCGGTGCGCAGCACCTGGCGCTGGCCACCGGCGACATCCTGGCCAGCGTCGACGCGCTGCGGGCCAACGGCGTGGAGTTCCTCGACACCCCCGACTCCTACTACGAGGACCCGGCGCTGCGGGAGCGGATCGGCAACGTGCGGGTGCCGATCGAGGAGCTGCAGAAGCGCAAGATCCTGGTCGACCGCGACGAGGACGGCTACCTGCTGCAGATCTTCACCAAGCCGCTGGGCGACCGGCCGACGGTGTTCTTCGAGCTGATCGAGCGGCACGGCTCCCTCGGCTTCGGCAAGGGCAACTTCAAGGCCCTCTTCGAGGCCATCGAGCGCGAGCAGGACCAGCGCGGCAACCTCTGAGTCCGGCCGTGCGCGGCTTGTAACGCGCAGTTGTCAGGTCCGACGTACCCGTGCGTGGGTGCACCAGTAGGGACAACTGCGCGTTACAAGCGCGGTCAGCTCGCGTCCGCCGCCGCCAGCACCTGGGCCTCGGCCTCGGAGTGCGCGGCCGGCGGGTGGATCGTCCGCGCGACCGTCCGGGCGCCGAACAGCGCGATCGTGATCCCGATCAGCACCGCACCCGCGCCGAACCAGAACGGCGCGTGGATGCCGACCTGCTCGCCGAGCTTGAGGGCGACGTAGGGCCCGACGGCACCGCCGGTGAAGCGCACGAACGAGTACGCCGCGGAGGCCACCGGTCGCTCCACCGGAGCCGCGCCCATCACGGCCTCGGTGATCAGGGTGTTGTTGACCCCGATGAACGCACCGGCGGCGATGATGCCGACCACCACGACCGGGGCGTGCGAGGTGAAGACCGCCATCATGACCAGGTCGAGCGCGAAGCCGACCAGTGCGCCGATCATGCTCGGCACGGTGCCGAAGCGACGCTGCAGGACGGGTGCGCCGATGACCGAGGTGAAGGCGAGCAGCAGCCCCCAGCCGAAGAAGATCCAGCCGATGTCGATGATCCCGGCGTCTGGCAGCGCGAACGGTCCGGCGGCCAGGATCGTGAAGAAGCCGATGTTGTAGAAGATCGCGGTCAGCGCCAGCAGCAGCAGGGCGGGGTGGCGCAGCGCGCGGAACGGGTCGGCCAGCGACGTACGCCGTCCGGTCGCCGGCGTGGCCGGCAGGAACAGCGCGGTACCGACCAGGGCCAGCACCATCAGGGTGGCGACGCCGAAGAAGGGTGCCCGCCACGAGTGCTCACCGAGCAGCCCGCCGACCAGTGGCCCCGACGCGATGCCGAGCCCGAGCGCCGCCGCCGGATCCTCGTCGAGGCGCGCGAGCACGTCGA
>JBBQRV010000329.1:0-2765 GCA_038214475.1 Propionibacteriales bacterium
GAGCGTCTGCTCGGCGATGTCGCCCATGTTGTGCAGGCTCAGGCCGAGCCGCTCGAGGTCGGCGTTGAGGGTCTTGAGCTGGGTGCCGGCCAGCGCGGTCACGGTCATCGCGTCTCGGTCGACGGCGACGATGCCGGTGAGCGCCTCGGGGCGCAGCAACGTGTCGTCGGCGACGGCGATCGCGGTGAAGCTGTGGCCGGTGCCGACCATCTTGACGGTGCCGTGCTCGGCGTGGGCGCGCTCGACCGCGGCCACGACGGCGGCGGTGTCAGCCGGCGCGACAGTACGGCGGGGGTGGGTGGTCTCGAGGCCGGACCAGTTCTGCCAGGTGCGCACGCACCGAGCCTAGGGGAGCGGGACCGTGCCGTGCGGGGTGACGAGGAAGGCCGCGGAGTGCGGCCCGGTCCAGTGGAAGCTGCCGTTGGACTGGCGCCGGTATCGCCAGCGCCCGTGGGTCTTGGCCCGGTGGTGGCGCCGGCAGAGCGGTGCGAGATTGCCTGGCCGGGTCTGGCCCGGCGGCCCGTGCTCGTCGTGGGGCTCGATGTGGTCGAGGTCGCAGGCCCTGGCGTCGCGGGCGCACCAGGGGAAGACGCAGTGCCCGTCACGGAGCACCACCAGCTCGCGCATCCATTCCGGTGGGTCGTGCCGGTCGACGGACTCGGTGGACGCCAGGTCGAGGACCGGTCGGACCGTGACCGGCCCACCGCTCAGCCAAGTGGCGATGCGTTCCAGGGTGGCCGGGCCGAGCCGCTCGACGCGGCCCGTGCGGGGACCGGCATCGAGACCGGCGTCCAGACCTGTGTCGAGATCGGCCAGGTCGACGTGGACGTGGAGGTCGGCGGCGGCCCGACGACCACGGACCGGCGCTGCTCCGGACTCGTCGAGGTCGAGGGTGGTCTGCCGGTCGGCGATGACCCCGACTGCCTTGGCCTTGCGGACGTCGAGGGAGTCGGTGTCACCCCACGCCTTCAGCTGCGCTGCCTGGTCGCAGACGAGGTCGTGGACCTGGGTCAGGTCGTGGGTGTCGCCGACGATGTCGAGGTGACTGGTGCCGGCCCAGGCGTCGTCACCCGTGAGTCCGCCTCCGGCATGGTGCAGGTGCACTCCCCAGCGAGCCCTGCCCTCGCGCTCCTTGGCGGAGAGCAGCCCGGGGTCGAACGTCGCCGTCGCCCGGGCGATGGCGCGTTCGACGGTGGGCCAGCCACAGGAGCCCGCCCGGTCGGCCAGCTGTCGGTCGACGTACGCCGCGGCCTCCCGGGGGAGTGAGTGGGTCGCCCGGGCGATCTTGCGGGCTTTCCACGGAGCCACCTCCAGCGCTTCCACCGCAGCCCAGGTGTGGGGGAGGCGGTGCTGGAGGTCGAGGGCGTCGGCCAGCAGCTGGAGACCCGACAGCGTGGAGACGCCCAGGGCCGCCGCGAACGGCTCGGGGGCGAAGGCGGCGACGAGCGGAGTGCCCTCGCCGCCCAGCGCCTCGTCGGCGGCGCCCAGGCCGGGGAGCCCCGTGTCGGACCAGGTGGCGAACCCGGTGTCGACGCTGGCCGGGTGGAGCGCACACCACTGCGCGGCCAGCCTGAGCTTGCGCCGGTCGGCGACCCGGCACTGGCTCTCGGCCTCCGATGCGAGTGCGAGCAGCCACTCGGCATCGAGGTCGGCAACCTCGACCGGTGCTCCCAGTGCATCGGTTTCGATCATGCGTTCATGATCTCACCTGGCACCGACATTGGGCAGCGCACGACCCCGGTGAGGCCGCCCCGTGACCTAGGGGTTCGTCGCGGCTGAGCGCGCCACTCGGTGCGAGAACCGCCGAGGTGCTCATGCCGCAGACGGCGTGCGCTGCGGCCCTCCCGGTCCGCCCGCGAACCGGGCGCGGCATTTCTGGGGCATGATCCGATGGTGAAGAGCCTGCGATTGCTTGCTCGGCCGACCCTCGGTGCCTCGACCTATGCCCTGGTCGTGGCCGCGACGGCGACGGCGGGGTTCACCCGGGGCTCCACGATCACCATCCTGCTCGCCGCGGTGCTGGCGCTCCCGGCCAGCGTCCTCGCGCTGCCCGGCTACTACGTGGCGTACGGCATTCTGGCGCTGGTTCCCGGTGCGAGCCCCTCGAGCAGTCTCGGATCTGGGTCGTGCGCTCCCGACGGGAGCTGTCACGGATCCGTCGCCGGGGAACCGGCGGTCTGGTTCACGACCACCACCCATGCCCTGGGCATCCTCGCCTTGACCGCGGCAGCGCTTCTCAATGTCGTTGTCGTTCGGACAGTGATGGCGCGTCAACGCCGCCGGGCCGGAGCCTGACCGCGCCGCGAGCCGAGCGCACGGTGGTCGCCACGCCGACAGGGACGCACGTGGTCAGTCAGCCGGTTCGCTCCCCGCGGAGCACCGCCAACAGCTCTGGCCAGTGCGCCAACAACCCCTCCAGGTGGGCCGTCCGCTCCCGCACCCGCAGGGTGGCCCGCGGGATCCGCCCGGCCAGCCAGCTGCCGTTGCGGCCCGGCGCGTTGGCGTCCAGCGCGCCGTACCAGAGCCAGGTGGGGCAGGCCACCGCGTCCGGCCGGAAGTCCCAGGGCCTGAAGGTCACGGCGGCGTCCCTGAGGTAGCCCTCGGTGCGCCCCAGCGCCTCGCGCACCGAGGCGGCGACGCGACCCGCCGGGAGTCCCTCGACCAGGGCCGCGTCGTGCGCGTGCAGGGGCGCGAGCGAGCGGGCGGCCAGGGCAGTGTCGTCGGGATCCTCCGGCACCATCTCGCGCACGTACGCCTCGAAGCCG
>JBBQRV010000330.1:0-2745 GCA_038214475.1 Propionibacteriales bacterium
ATGCCACCCTCACCGATCGGCAGGTTCTTGGTGGCGTAGAAGCTGAAGCAGACCGCCGCGCCAGTGCCGACCGGCACGCCGTCGAGCGCGGCGCCGAGCCCGTGTGCGGCGTCCTGCACGACGCGCTCCTCGGGGAGTCCGGCCGCCCGGGCCAGCGCGGCCGGGTCGCACGGGTCGCCGGCCCAGTGCACCAGCACCATCGCGGCCGGCCCCGGGGAGCAGGAGGCGGCGGCGCGGGCGACGGTGTCGACGTCCGGCATGCCGGTCTCGGGGTCGACGTCGACCAGGACCGGCTGCAGACCGGCGTGCTCGATCGCGTGCACCGCCCCGCAGAAGGTCATCGTCGAGGTGAGCACCGGTGCCCCCGGACGCAGCCGTAGGGAGCGCAGCGCGAGCTCGATGCCCGCGGTGCACGACGAGACACTGACCGCGTGCTCGGCCCGGACGGCACGGGCGAACTCGGCCTCGAACCGTGCGCTCTCGACGCCGGTGGTGACCCAACCGGAGGCGAGCACCCGGTTGGCTGCGGCCCGGGCCTCCTCGGTGATCCAGCAGTCGGCGAACGAGATGTCGTGCACGCGTTCCTGGACGCGGTCGGGCGCGGGTGCCGTTGGGCACATGAGAGTTCCCCCCTGGGTCTCGAGTACCTCTCGAAGATAGGAAAGGAACTCGTCCCGCGGACCGCGCTGTGGGGGGAGGCCCCCTACGTCATGGGGATGACCCGTGCGGCGTCGGCACGTCGAGCCCGGTCACACCGAGCTCGCGGGCGCGGGCCACCAGCGCCAGGGTCGAGTGCACCTCCGCGGCGCGCAGCAGGTGCTGGACGTGGGTGCGCACCGTGTGGGTGGTGATGAACAGCTGCTCGGCCGTCTCGGCCCGGGTCATGCCGGCGACCAGGCACATCAGCACGTCGTGCTGTCGCTGCGACAGGACGTCGAGGAACGTGGCGTCGGCCTTGCCGCGGGCGCGGGTCAGCAGCAGCTCGACCACGGGCCGGACGGTGGTGGGGTAGAGGTACATGTGCCCGTGGACGGCCTCCGACGCGGCGAGCAGCAGGTTCTCCGCGGAGGCGTCCTTGAGGACCCAGGCGGACGCGCCGCGGGCCAGGGCGTCGACGACGTGGTCGGTGTCGTCGGAGGCGGACAGCATCACCACCTGGGGTGGATTGGGCAGATCGCGCAGGCTCGGGATCAGGTCGGTGCCGATCTCGCCGCCGAGGTCGTAGTCGAGCACCACGACGTCGGGGTGGTTGCGGGCCGCGAGCCGGCCGGCCTCGTCGAGGCAGTGGGCGAGCCATACCGACCCGACGTTGCTCTCGCGGCGCAGCCGCAACGACAGCGCCTCCGCGAAGATGCGGTGGTCGTCGACGATCAGCAGCGACAGCTCAGGAGGCGTACTGGTCGTCTCGGTCATCACCGACACCCGCCCGCAGCACCCCGAGGTCCGCCAGCTGGAGCGCGGCGTGGATCGCCTTTGTGCGGTGATGCACCCCAAGCTTGTGCAGCACGCTGCGCACGTGGGTGCGCACGGTGTTGACCGACACCCCCAGGCTGGCGGCCATCTCCGCTGTCTCGGCTCCGGCGGTCAGCAGCGCCAGCACCTCCCGCTCACGACCTGTGAGCAGGTCGAGGCTGGTCCTACGACGACTTCGTCGGGGCGGGCTGCTCTCCCAGCCGACCGTAGCCCGCCTGCCGGCGCGGACCGCCGCCACGGCCTGCTCGAGCGCCCGGATCCCGCTGCTCTTGCTGACCAGCCCGTCGACGAGGTGCTCGTCGAAGGCCCGACGGAACGCCTCCGCGGAGCTGCCCGTGAGCAGCACGATCGACGTGGCCGGGTGGCGTAGCCGCAGCGCCGCAGCGCCGCGGCGGCGTCCAGGACGCCGGGCAGGTCGGCGCCGAGGACCACCACACCGGGCCCGACCCGGTCGGCCAGCGCGGGCAGCATCGAGGGCTCCGACGTGGCGCCGACGACGCAGTGGCCGTGGGCCTCGAGCATCTCCACCAGGGCGTCGAGGAACATCGTGTGGCCGTCACAGACGAGGAGGCTCATGCCGACCTCCCCTCGGTGGGATGAGCGGGGATCAGCATCCGGACGGTGGTGCCGGGGCCGGGACCGCTGCTGATCTCCAGCCGTCCGTGGCTGGCGCGCAGGGCGCGGTCGATGATCGACATGCCGTAGCCGGTGACGCTGGGGATCTGGCCGAAGCCCGCGCCGTCGTCGCTGATCTCGACGAGCGCCGTACCCGGCACGTGGCCGACCCGCACCAACAGGTGCCCCGAGCGACCGGCGGCGCGGACCGCGTTGTCGAGGGCGTTGGTCACGGCCCGACGGAGCAGCACCGGGTCGCCGAACGCGAAGGTCGGCGGTTCGGTGAGCAGCGCCAGCCGGGCGTCGTGCGCGAGGCCAAGGGCTCCCACGCACTCGTCGACGAGGTGCGCCACGTCGAAGCCCCAGCCAGGGATGCCGTCCGGCGCGGCTGGGCGGACCAGCTCACCCATCGCACGGAAGACCTGGCGGATGCTCTCCAGGCGCCGCATCAGGTCGGCCGCCGCAGGGGGGGGCGCCGTGCTCGACCTGCCCCCCGGCAGGTCGAGCAGCAGCTCCCCAGCTGCCAGATATTGACGAAGATCGTGTCGGATGTCGGCGGCGCTCGAAAACTGGACAGTTTCGGCGGTGGAAAGTGAGCACTCAACGATTGGAGTGTGATCACTTTGGAGGACTGGGCGCTGATCAGGAGGCTGGCGG
>JBBQRV010000331.1:0-2734 GCA_038214475.1 Propionibacteriales bacterium
GTAGACGTGCCGCAGGTGGTACTCGATGGTCTTGGGGCTGAGGAACAGCGCGGCCGCCGCCTGCCGGGTGGTCTGCCCGGACGCCAGCAGGCGGGCGATCTGGCGCTCCTGGGGGGTCAGCGCGTCACGGGGGTCGGCCGCCCGGCGCAGCGCGGTCTCGCCGGTGGCCTCGAGCTCGGCGGCGGCCTGCTCGGCCCACCGGCTCGCGCCCAGGCGTTCGAAGGTCGCCACCGCGGCCCGCAGCACCGGGCGGGCATCGCGCCGGCGGCGGTAGCGCCGCAGCTCGGCGCCGTACGCCAGCTGGGTACGCGCGAGCTCGAACGGGTCGCGGGTGCGCTCGTGCAGGGCGAGAGCAGCCTCGAACTCGGGCCCCGGCATCGCTCCACCCGGCCGCGTCATCGCGCACGCACGGGCGGCCCGGGCCCTCGACCACGGCTGCCCCTTGGCCTCGCTCCGGGCCCGGAAGTCGGTGGCCGCCTGCAGCGCCGCGTCCGTGCTGCCCAGGCGCAGCAGCGTCTCGACCAGCTCGGCACCGGGATGCAGGTCGACGTCCTCGACCCCGAACTCGTCGAGCAGGTCGGTCAGCCCCTGCAGCTCGACCAGCGCCTCGGCCGCCCGCCCGAGCCCCAGCTCGAGCTCGGCCCTGGCCCAGCCCACCCACAGCCGAGCGAGCACGATGTCATGTCGCCGCGACAGCTCGACGGCTTCGTCGGCGTGCCGCCGACAGGGCTCCTCGCGGCCCTGCCGAGCCTCCAGCCACGAAAGCCCGGCCAACAGCATCGCCAGGTCGGTGGTCTGACCGGACTCCCGGGCCAGCCGCACGCCCTCGTGGTAGCCGGACTCGGCCTCCGGCCACCGATCCGTGGTGGCGTGGTGACGGGCCACGTGGAAGAGCAGCAGCGGCAGCGTGCCCGGCGCGTTTCCGGAGCGCACCTCGGAGACGGCGGCCTCGATCTCACGAGGATCGCGACCCTCCTGGCGCAGGAACAGGGCTCCGAGCACCAGCCACGACGCGCGCATCGGGTCGTCGCGCAGCTCCGGCGCGGCCGCGATCGCCGCCACCGCCTCCCGGGTCTCCTCGGTGCCGCCACGCCCGAGCACGATCCGCGCCATACCGACGGCCAGCACGCCTCGGGCCCGCGGGCGGACCCGCTGACAGCCAGGCAGCAGCCCCTCGAGCAGCCCGAGCACCTCCACGAGGAAGCGACTGTCGGCGCGGTAGAACCCGGCGCTGGCCGCATCCGCGAGCAGGTCCACCGCGGTGTCGGGGTCGGTGCCGGCCAGCCGGGCGGCCGTGTCGACGAGCACGGTGGCCGCCTCGGCCAGGGAGCCGGTCCTCGCCGCGATCGTGCCCCGGAGGCTCCCGATCCGCCCCGCCAGCCCCGCCGGCGTCGGGTCGAGCTCGTCGAGCAGGTCGTGGGCGTGCCGTGCCTGGCCGGCGATCCACGAGGTCTCGGCGGCCGCCAGCAGCCGCTCGGCCCGCAGCTCGTCGGACACCGACAGGCGGCTGCTGCGCTCCAGCGCCGAGGCCGCGACGTCGTACGCCGCCCGGGCGAGCGCACGCTCGGCCACCGCGACCAGCTCGTCGGCGGCGCCGGCGTCCCGGTCGGCGATCGACAGCGCCCGGTGCCAGGCCCTGCGGTCCGCGTCGTGCGGGGCGGTCTCGTGGGCCAGCGCCGCGTGCACGGCCCGGCGCTCGGCTGCCGGCGCCGCGGCGTACACCGCCGCACGCACCAGCGGGTGCCGGAACCGGACCTCGGCTCCCTCGAACCGGACCAGACCCGCGTCGACGGCAGCCACCAGCGAGCCCGGGTCGATGCCGAGGCGTCGGCAGCCCGCGGTCACCAGGTCGCGGCCTCCCCCGGACGTCGCCACCACCAGCAGCGCGTTGCGGGTGGGCACGGGGAGCCGTCGGGTGCGGGCCGCGAAGGCGTCGGTGAGCACCTGCGGAACCGGTGGTGGGAGATCGGGTCCGGCGCCGGCGGGCAGGTGCCCGGCGAGCTCGGCGAGCTCGAGGAGGGCCAGGGGGTTGCCGCCGGACACCCGCACCAGCGTCGCGGCGCTCTCGACGGGCACGCTGGCCCGGCGTGAGCGCACCAGTGCGAGGGCGTCGTCGTGGCCCAGTCCGCGCACCTCGTGCACCGGCAGCCCCGCCTCCAGGAAGGCGCTGGCCTCGCCGGTGCGAACCACGGCGACCAGCAGGATCGGGTCGGCCACCAGGCGTCGGGCTGCGAACGTGAGGGCCTCCGCCGACGCCCGGTCGAGCAGGTGCGCGTCGTCGACCAGCACCAGGCGGGGTGCGTGCTCGGCGAGGCGACCGAGCATGCCCAGGGTCGCCGAACCGACCGCGAACCGGTCGACCGCGAGCCCCGGCCGCAGCGCCAGCGCGACCCCCAGGGCCTGGGCCTGCGGAGCCGGAAGGACATCGAGGTGGTCCGGGCCGCCCAGCACCGCCCCGAACAGCTGAGACAGGCCTCCGAAGGCCAGGTCCTGCTCGGTCTCCGCACCACGCACCGGATGCACGACCGCACCGGTGGCGGTGTCGGCCAGCTGGTCGAGCAGCTCGGTCTTGCCGATGCCGGCCTCACCGGTGAGCACCAGCACCCCGCTCTCGCCGAGCCGGGCGGCGGCGAGCAGCCCGGCCAGCAGCCGACGTTCCTCCTCGCGCCCGACCAGCATCGGCTCAGTCCGGTGGAGGTGCGGAGGTCCGGGCCCGGTCGTGGGCGGCGTACGC
>JBBQRV010000332.1:0-2725 GCA_038214475.1 Propionibacteriales bacterium
GCAGCGCCGACGAGATCGCGAACCCGCTGGCCAGGAGCGCCTGCATCAGGATCGCGGTGGCGTAGAAGCCGTTGACCAGGTCGGCGCCCGACGGGACGAACATGTCCCTGGTGGTCTGGGAGTCCCCGATCAGGCTCCCGACGTCGGTCCCGAGCGAGCCGTAGGACAGGCCGACCAGGAACAGTCCGAGGCTCCACCCCAGGATGCTGCCCCGCTGCAGCCGCCAGGCCAGTCCCAGACCGCCGAGATCGGCCGACCCCGCCAGCCGTGGGCTCGCGCGTCCGGGTCCGGGGCGGGCGGCGAAGAGGCCCCCGCCGAAGTCGCGGCGGCCGAACACGACGTACGCCGCCGCCGTCGAGGCCACCGCTCCTGCCAGGAGCAGGAGCGCCGGCCACCAGCGCAGTCCGGAGAAGGCATGCATGGCCTGGTACCAGCCGATCGGCGAGAGCCACGACAGCACGGGATTGCTGACGTCACCGATCGCGCGCAGTGCGTAGGCCACGCCGAGCAGGGCACCGGCGAGCCCGTACATGGAACGGGTGCTGGCGGTCACCTGAGCGGCCAGCAGGGCGGTGCCGGTGAACACCCAGCCACAGAGGGTGAGGCCCACGCCCAGCGCGATCGAGTCGCCCGCGGCGAGCGGGTAGGTGGCCAGGCTCACGGCGACCAGCAGTCCCAGCAGCACGTTGGCCACGGCCGCGTCGACGAGGGCTGCGGTCATCGGGGCCAGCCGTCCGACCGCGGAGGCGCGCAGCAGCTCGTCGCGGCCGCTCTCCTCCTCGGCCCGGGTGTGCCGCCCGACCAGGAACATGCTCATCAGCCCGGCCACGATCGCCCCGAACGCGGAGGCCTGCCAGGTGACCTGGCCCCCGATCGTATTCAGCGCCCGGGCAGGCCCGGCCATCGCCACGAACGCGGCGTTGGACTGCATGCTGGCCGCGGCCCGGTCGAACTCCGCCTGGGTCGAGTAGAGGCCGTCGATGCTGACCGCCTGGCTGTAGTAGAGCAGGGCGGCACCGAGGCTCCACCACAGCAGCATCCACCGGTCCCGGTGCAGGAAGTGCCGGACGAACAGCAGGGTCCCGGTCATGCTCCGGTCGCGCCCGATCCTGCGGCGTCGGCGCCCTGGAGGTCGTCGCCGTAGTGACGCAGGAACAGCTCCTCGAGGGTCGGCGGCTGGCTGGTCAGCGACCGCACCCCCACCCGGCCGAGCGCCGCCAGTGCCGCGTCGAGCTGTGCGGTGTCGACCTCGAAGCTGGCCCGGTGTCCCTCGACCGCCAGGTCGTGCACGCCCGGGAGCTCGGCCAGCCCGGTGGGCGGCCCGGCCAGCTCCGCCAGGATCGAGGTGCGGGTCAGGTGCCTGAGCTCGGCGAGGGTGCCGGACTCGACGCACCGTCCTGACCGGATGATGCTGACCCGGTCGCAGAGTCGTTCCACCTCGGCCAGGATGTGGCTGCTGAGCAGCACCGTGTGGCCGCGGGAGCGGAAGTCGTCGATGCAGGACTGGAATGCCGACTCCATGATCGGGTCGAGGCCCGAGGTGGGCTCGTCGAGGAGCAGCAGCTCCACGTCGGCCGCGAGCGCCGCCACCAGCGCCACCTTCTGCCGGTTGCCCTTGGAGTAGCTGCGCCCCTTCTTGCTCGGGTCGAGCTCGAAGAGCTCCAGCAGCTCGTCACGACGACCCCGGTCGACCCCGCCGCGCAACCGGCCGAGCAGGTCGATCACCTCTCCCCCGGTGAGGTTGGGCCAGAGGTTGACGTCGCCGGGCACGTAGGCGAGCCGGCGGTGCAGCGCGGCGGCGTCGGCCCACGGGTCGCCCCCGAGCAGGCTCACACGGCCGGAGTCGGCTCGCAGGAGACCGAGGAGGACCCTGATCGTGGTCGACTTGCCGGCTCCGTTGGGGCCGAGGAAGCCGTGCACCTCTCCGGGCGCGACCTGCAGGTCGAGGCCGTCGAGGGCCCGGGTCGTGCCGAAGGTCTTGACCAGCTGCTGGATCTCGATCGGGTGGGCCACGCCCTCACGCTACCGGTCTCGTTCCGGCCCCCGGGTCAGGCGTTGTGCACGGTCACCGCGGCGCTGCAGGCCGCCGCCACCGCGGCCTCCAGCACCCCGCGTCGCGGGTCGGGGACCGGCAGCCACGGGCCCGTCGTACGGACTCCGGAGAGGCGGGGGTCCGCCAGCACCTCCTCGACGGCGCCGTGGTCGCCGCCGGTCACGACCAGGCGGGTGCCGCCCAGGATGCGGGCGCCGTGGTCGGCGGCGGCCTCGTAGGCGGCGCGTGCCTGGTTGTCCCGTCGGCGGGCGAAGCGCTGCTGGCTCTGGCCGCCTGCCTTGGTCCGGCCCTGGACGTGCCGCTGGCCGACCTTCGACTCCACCATCTGCTCGCCCTCGAGCCGGGCCACTGCGAAGCCGCCCTTGCGGACGAGGAGGATGCCCCAGTGTGCCGGAGGTGCCACCAGCGCCGCGAAGGCGGCCGGGTCGGCGGCTGCGTCGTACGCCCGATCGAAGGGCAGCCGGGCGTCGAAGGTGGACCCGTCCGCGGCTTCACCGTGCAGGGCACCGTCGCGCACCGACAGGGTCGACCCGCCGTGCCGCCCGGCGAAGTTGACGACCCACCGCTCTACCCTCGCTGCGGGGACGAGGACGGCGGACACCACGCCAGCCTAGGTGCTGCGGCCCCGGGGTTCTCAGCCGTTGCCTGACGTTCTCAGCCGTTGCAACGGGC
>JBBQRV010000333.1:0-2655 GCA_038214475.1 Propionibacteriales bacterium
GGCTACGGGGACGGAGCCGTCGACCGGGCGCCGATCTGCCCCACGTGCGGGGTGACCGCGCTCCCGGCCGAGACGGCCAACGTCCTCGATTCGGCGTTCATCTGCGAGAACCCCGACTGCGAGTCCTTCGGCGACGTGATCGCCGACTGACTCGTCGGTGGGTCCTGTCAGTCCTTCGTCGCCCCGACCAGCTCGTCCCGGCGAACCGGGGCGCCGGTGTCGCCGTAGTGCAGCACGGTCGCCCAGTCGACGGGCGCGGGGTCGATGTCCGCCGGCGCGGACACGGCGCCGGGGCCGTCCACGTACAGCCAGCTGATGACGTTGACCCCGAGGTCGACGAGCGCGTGGCGCACGCCGACGAAGGCGATGACGGCGTAGAGCGCCAGCAGGCCCGTGAGCCCGGCGAAGACGGCGTGGCCCCAGTGCTCGTGGTCGACGTCGCGGACCACCGTGAAGGCGGCCAGGCCGACCATCAGGAAGGGGGTCAGCACCATCCAGAAGGGGGCAGCGGTGCGCTCCCGCACCTTCGGCGTACGGGCGAAGGCCTGCTTGCGGCCGGTGACCGCCTGGCCGAGCGAGCGCACGACACCGGCGAGGTTCACCGGCAGAAGGATGAGGTTGAACCCGTAGATCCGGGCCACGTCGCGTCGTCGGTAGCCGCAGCGCTTCAGGTCCGAGGCCATGGCCAGGAAGTACGGCAGGGCGACCAGGTAGGTCAGCGGGCTGAGGAGCCGGGTCGGATACGGGTAGGCCAGCAGCACCAGCAGACCGACGTTGGCCCAGGTGATCGAGGCCATGTAGTTGACCCGCAGGACGAGCTCGCCGAGGCGGGTGCGCTCGCCGGCTCGGCGGCGGGCGGCGATCAGGTGGCGCAGGCGGGGCAGGATCAGCAGGCCACCATTGGCCCAGCGTCGGCGCTGGATGCACAGCGAGCCGAAGTCGACCGGGGTGGCGCTGTAGCTCAGGCGCTCGGGGTAGTTGACGAGGCGCCAGCCCTTGCCGGCCAGGTCGATCGTCGACTCGGTGTCCTCGATGACCGTGCGGTCCCGGATGTAGCGGCGCACCTCGCGGCCGTTCTCGTCGCTCACCTGGACGACCTCGTCGAGGGCGATCTTGCGCAGCACGGCGTTGGCCCCCACCCAGAACGTGGCGTCGTAGTGGGTCATGCCCTGGTGGACGATGTGCTGAAGGTCGGTGGTGGCCCCGGCGATGCGCTCGAGACGGGTGGCGGCGTTCGGGAACGCGCTGTACGGCGTCTGGGCGACGGCGACACCGCGGTGCTCGGGCTGCTCCAAGAGGTGCACCATGCGCAGCGCGTACTCCGGCAGGAGGACGCTGTCGGCGTCGAGGGTGAGCACGTAGTCGGTCGCGGGGAGGTCGATCTCCCCGGAGCCGGCGACGGTCGGCACCAGGTCGAGGCCGTCGGGGGTGATCTGCTCGGTGTACGAGCCGCCCATCAGGCCGAGGCAGCAGTTGAGGTTCATCGCCTTGCTGGCGTCGTGGGACAGGGACGCGTACTTCTTGCGCTCGAAGGCGTTGAACCGGCAGCGGAACGTCCAGGCCAGTCGCTGCGAGAGCTGCAGCACCCGGGCCTGGTCCAGGTCGGCACCGTCGGCGGCCGCAGCGCGCAGGGCGACCGCGACCGAGCCGAGGTCGGCGCTGAGGCGGCGGATCACGTGGTCGACGAGGAAGTCGTCGGTGTGATCGATCCGCACCTCCTGGCCGGCCAGGTCCTCGAGCCAGGCTGCGGCGGCCTCGTAGTCGGTGGCCAGGGTCTCGAGGTCGTCGTTGGTCGGACTGCCGTCGTGGCTCGCGAAGCGGGTCTCGAACCGCTCGAAGGCCGCGTCGAAGGTCCGCCGCGGCGTGGCCAGCAGCTCGGTCATCGCCGAGGGCAGGGCCCGGGCGGCCTCGAGCATGGCCAGGGCGTCGGTGTCGCCGGGGTGCGGCGGGTCGTCGACCAACAGCGTGATGCGCAGGTCGGGGTACTCCTGGAGCGCGGCCGACAACATGGATTGCCGGATGACCCGCTCCTCCTCCCGGTAGGACGGGATGAGGACGGTCAGGGTCGGGGTCCGCTCCTGGAAGAAGCTGTCGAGTTGGGCCCGGGGCGTCCGGCGGTGGGACCGGCTGCGGTAGAAGGCGCCGAGCCGGGCCAGCAGGTAGGCCGAGGCCGACAGGGCGAGCAGGGTCACCAGGACCAGGTAGGAGGCCGTCTCGCCGAGGCGGTTGACGTCACTGCCACCGGCCAGGATCTGGCCGAGCGAAGTGGTCACGACGTACGCGATCAGCAGCCCGAGGGTGGCCACGATGGCCGCTCGGGCCCACGCCACCTCCCCGTCCGATGCCGGCCTCGCCCGTGCGGGCAGCGGGTCCCTACGTCGATCGGCACCTCGCTGGTGCCGCGTGCGTTCGCTCATGGTTCGCCTTCCAGGAGCCGTGAGGCCCCGTTTCCCAGGGGTGCGTCGCCGCACCCATCGCTCCAATGCCCCGTCCCATCGGCCGCCGACATCCCCACGCAAGGAAAACTAGACTCCTGAGTCAGTTCGCCGATGGTGCCGGGTCGGTGTCCACCCCAAGGGGGGAGGACGGCTACGCCGACGGGCACATGAGGGAGGGCGACCATGGTCGCTGGAGACGGGCGACGTCTGTCGCTGC
>JBBQRV010000334.1:0-2652 GCA_038214475.1 Propionibacteriales bacterium
GGGTGACGATCCCGACCGACGCCTCGAGCCCCTCCACCCCCAGCACCGGAGCGGCCAGGCCGCGGGCGCCGGCCTGGAGCTCGCCGGTGGTGACGACGTAGGGCTCCGTGCTCCCCGCCCGGGCCAGCAGGATCGCCTTGCCGGCCGCACCCTGGGTCAGGGCGTGCCGCGAGCCCACCCGGTAGGCGACGTGGAAGTCGGTCCACGACGGCTCGACCACGGCCAGCGCCAGCGCCTCGTCGGCGTCGGCGACGGTCAGGTGGGCCGTGCAGCCCACCGCCTCGGCGAGCTCGCGCAGCACCGGGCCGGCCAGGTCGCGCAGCACCGGCTGCACGGCCGAGGCCAGGTGCAGCACCCCGAGCCCCACGAAGAGTCGTCCGCGTGCGTCCCGGCGTACGAGCGCATGCAGCTCGAGCGTGGAGACCAGCCGGTAGACGACCGTGCGGTTGACCTGCATCCGCGCGGACAGCTCGGTGATGGTGAGGCCCGACGGTGTCCGCGCCAGCACCTCGAGCACGTGCAGACCCCGGTCCAGGGTCTGGGAAGTCTCGGTCGCCACCCACGAAGTCTAGGCGCTCAGCGGCTGGGGCGGACCGCCCATTCCCTGAGCTTGTCGACCCGGGCGTGCAGCTGGTCGGCGGTCGCGACGGCCGCGGGCGGGCCGCCGCACTCCTTGCGCAGTGCCGCGTGGGTGACCCCGTGCGGTTGCCCGGTGCGGTGGTGCCAGGCCGCGACCAGCCCGTTGAGCTCGCGCCGGAGCACGGCGAGCTGCTCGTGGGTGCTGACCTCGCGCGGCGCCTCCTTGGGGGCGTCCTTCTTCTGCTTGCGGGCCCGCTCGCTCTGCCGCGAGTGCAGCAGCTCGCGCATCTGCTCGGGCTCGAGCAGCCCGGGGATGCCGAGGAAGTCCATCTCCTCCTCCGAGCCCACGTGCACCTCACCGGCGTGCCCGAACTCGCCGCCGTCATAGAGCACCCGGTCGAAGGTGGCCGCGGAGCCGAGGGCCTGGAACGACCCCTCCAGCTCGTCGGAGGCGCCCTCCCCCGCGTTGGCCTGGTTGATCAGGTCCTGCTCGGCAGCGAAGATGTCGTCGTCGTCGGTGACGTTGCGCCCCAGGACATGGTCGCGCTGCACCTCCATCTCGGAGGCGAAGCCGAGCAGCGTCGGCACCGACGGCAGGAACACCGACGCGGTCTCGCCGCGTCGCCGGGCACGCACGAACCGGCCCACGGCCTGGGCGAAGAACAGCGGCGTGGAGGTGGTGGTGGCGTAGACGCCGACCGCGAGGCGGGGTACGTCGACTCCCTCCGACACCATCCGGACCGCCACCATCCAGCGGCCCTCCCCCTCGCTGAACGCGGTGATCTTCTTCGAGGCCGCCTTCTCGTCGGAGAGCACGACGGTGGGTGCCTCGCCGCTGATCGCACGCAGCAGCTTGGCGTAGGCGCGCGCCGAGTCCTGGTCGGTGGCGATCACCAGTCCGCCGGCGTCGGGCACGTGGCGGCGTACCTCCGAGAGCCGGCGGTCGGCGGCCTCGAGCACCGACGGCATCCACGCCCCGGCCGGGTCGAGCGCGGTGCGCAGCGCGTGCGCGGTCATGTCCTTGGTGAGCGGCTCACCGAGCCGGGCGGCGATCTCGTCGCCGGCCCGGGTGCGCCACTGCATCTCGCCGGAGTAGGCCAGGAACAGCACCGGGCGCACCACGTTGTCGGCGAGCGCATGGGCGTAGCCGTAGGTGTAGTCGGCGACCGAGCGCGGGACCCCGTCGCCACCCGGTGCGTAGGTGACGAACGGGATCGGGTTGACGTCGGAGCGGAACGGGGTGCCGGTGAGCGCCAGCCGGCGCCGGGCCGGGTCGAAGGCCTCGCGCACGCCCTCGCCCCACGAGCGGGCGTCGCCGGCGTGGTGCACCTCGTCGAGGATGACCAGGGTCTTGAAGCGCTCGGTGCGGATCCGCATCGCCAGCGGGTTGACCGCGACCCCCGCATAGGTGACCGCGATGCCGACGTAGTCGGCGGAGATCTTGCCGGCGCCCGCGGAGTAGGTCGGGTCGATCGGGATGCCCGCGCGAGCTGCGGCCTCGGCCCACTGGGTCTTGAGGTGCTCGGTGGGCGCCACCACGATGATCCGGTCGACCACGCGGCGCCCGAGCAGCTCGGCGGCCACCGTGAGGGCGAACGTGGTCTTGCCTGCCCCCGGCGTGGCCACGGCCAGGAAGTCGCGCGGGCTCTCGGCGAGGTACTGCTGCAGCGCGGTCGTCTGCCAGGCGCGCAGCAGCGGCGCGGTGCCCCAGGCGGCCCGGTCGGGCCAGGCCGGCGAGAGGTCGATCGGTGGTGCGGGGAGAGTGTCGGGACGGTGGTCGACAGGGGGCCGTCCGGTCACTCGCCGTCCCCCTTGCCGGACTTCATCGACTCCCAGATCTCCTTGCAGTCCGGACAGACCGGGAACTTCTCCGGGGCCCGGCTGGGCACCCACACCTTGCCGCACAGCGCGATCACGGGGGTACCCAGCACCATGGCCTCGGTGAGCTTCTCCTTCGGCACGTAGTGGCTGAAGCGCTCGTGGTCGCCCTCGTCCGTCGGGACCGTGCGCCGGTCCTCGATCGTGTCGGTGCCGCTGCCGAATCCGAGGGAGGTCATGATCATTGAGTCTAGT
>JBBQRV010000335.1:0-2643 GCA_038214475.1 Propionibacteriales bacterium
GGGCCGGCAAGACGACGCTGGTCAACCTCGTGGAGCGGTTCTACGAGCTCGACGGGGGCCGGATCACCCTCGACGGCGTCGACATCGCCTCGATGCCGCGCTCCTCCCTGCGCTCCCAGATCGGGATGGTGCTCCAGGACACGTGGCTGTACAACGCCAGCATCATGGACAATATCCGCTACGGGCGCCTTGATGCCACCGACGAAGAGGTGATCGCTGCGGCCAAGGCCGCACATGCGCACCACTTCATTCGCACACTGCCCGACGGCTACAAGATGGTGCTCAACGAGGAAACGAGCAACGTGTCGCAGGGCGAGATGCAGCTGCTAACCATCGCTCGCGCGGTCCTGGCCGACCCGAAGATCCTGATCCTCGATGAGGCCACCAGCTCGGTCGACACCCGCACCGAGCTGCTGCTCCAGCATGCGATGGCGGCGTTGCGCACCGACCGGACGTCCTTCGTGATCGCCCACCGGCTCTCCACGATCCGTGACGCCGACCTGATCCTGGTGATGGAGGACGGTGCCATCGTCGAGCAGGGCACCCACACGTCGCTGCTGGCCGCCGACGGCGCCTATGCCCGCCTCTACAACGCCCAGTTCGCGGCCCCGGTGGCCGAGGTGGTGGCGTAGAGGTCGCGATAGTCCGAGAGGTTTCGGTCGGGTTCGGGCCGGTTTGGCGACCGAAACCTCTCGGACTATCCCCAGATCCCAAAACCCCTTGAACGTCGTCGGGCGCACACCTACCGTGGTGGGACACGGGAAAGGAGCTGGTCCGAGGAATGAGTTCTTCAGGGACGCGTGAGGTGGCTGCCCGCTAGCAGCGGCCGTCATTGACGCACTGCTGGTGAATCCACAGCAGACACCCGACCCGCAGGTGATCCGGTCATCACGTCCACCGGAGCGGCCCCGTCAGGGCCACGCCTGCGGGTCGCTGCATTTCCCGGTCCCGGCGGCTCAGCCGGGAGGCCGCCGCTCCGGGCGCTGTTCGGCGATGCCCTCGCGGGCACTGCGTAGGGCGTCGCCGGACAGCGAGACCGCAGCGGAGAGCGCCGCCCAGGTGGCCAGCCCGCAGAGTGCCACCCGGAGCAGGGCGGAGTCGAGACTGAGCGTCCCGTCGACCAGCGCCGCCCAGAGCGCCGGCGATCCGAGCAGCAGCGCACCGGTGGCCACCGGCCACGACAGCGGGCTCATCCGACCGCCCCTGCCGGCAGCTCGGCGCCCACGACGCCCTCGGAGCGGATCTGCTCGGCGCCGGTGAGCTCCTGGTAGGACAGCACCGCCAACCGGGGCACGATCGGGTGCACGAGGCGGCGTACGGCGGCGCGCACCTGCGGCGCGCACACGAGCACCCGGCGGATGTTGCGGTTCTCGACGTCGGTGGACAGCTGGGCCAGCCGGGTGAGCAGCGCATGGCTGGTCTCGGGCTCGAGGGCGACGGCGGCACCGTGTTCGGTGGGCCGAAGCGACTCCAGGATTCGCTGCTCGAGCTGGGGCTCGAAGGTGAGCACGTGCAGGGTCCGCTCGGTGAGGTACGGCGCCACGATGGCCGGGCCGAGGGCCGAGCGGGCCGCCTCGACGAGGTGGTCGAGCTCCTTGGTGCGCGAGGCGCGCAGCGAGAGCGACTCGAAGATCCGCACCAGGTCGCGGATCGAGACGCCCTCCTCGAGCAGCGACTGCAGCACCCGCTGCACCTCCCCGAGGCTGAGCTGAGCGGGGGTGAGCTCCTCGACCACCACGGGGTGGGTGCGCTTGACGACGTCGGTCAGCATCCTGACGTCCTCGCGGCCGAGCAGCCGCGACGCGTGCTGGGTGACCACCTCGGCCAGGTGCGTGGTGACGACGGAGGCCCGGTCGACCACGGTCGCGCCGGCGAGCTCGGCCTGGGCGCGCAGCTCGGCCGGGATCCACTTGGCGTCGAGGCCGAAGACGGGTTCCTGGGTGGGCTCGCCCGGCAGCGAGCCGAGGAAGTCGCCGATCGCCAGCACGGTGCCGGGCGGTGCCTCGCCGCGGGCCACCTCGATGCCGAAGAGCAGGATCGCGTAGGTGCGGGTGGGAAGCTCGAGGTTGTCACGGGTGCGCACCGGCGGCGCCACGATGCCGAGGTCGACGGCGATCTTGCGGCGCAGCGACTTCACCCGGTCGAGCAGGTCGCCGCCGGCGAGCGGGTCCACCAGGTCGACCAGATCGGCGGACAGCTCCAGGCCCAGGGGGTCGACCTGGATCTCGGCCGCCAGCATCTCGGGGGTGTCGGCCCGCTCCAGCGCGGTCGGGGCGCGCTCCTCGATCGTCTCCGGCGCCTCGTCGGGCACCCGGGACGAGGCCAGCAGCATCACGCCACCGGCGAGCACGAAGGGGATCTTCGGAAGCCCGGGGATCAGGCACATGGTGAGGGCCGCGAAGCCGGCGACCCGCAGCGGCATCCGGTTCGCGGTGATCTGGCGGACGATGTCGGAGCCCATGTCGTCCTCGGCGGTCGACCGGGTCACGATCAGGCCGGTGGCCACCGAGAGCAGCAGGGCAGGGATCTGGGAGACCAGGCCGTCGCCGATCGACAGCAGGCTGTACGTCGTGACCGCGTCACCGAAGGGCATGCCCAGCTGGCCCACGCCGACCGCGAACCCGCCGACCAGGTTGACCAGCG
>JBBQRV010000336.1:0-2451 GCA_038214475.1 Propionibacteriales bacterium
ACCCGAGCCGCAGTACGCCGCCACCTCGGCACCGGGGACCGCCCCGACCGCCGCATAGACGACACGCAGCTCGTAGGCGGGACGCAGTCGGCCGTCGTCGCCGAGGTTGAGCACCGTCGGCACGTTGACCGCGCCGGGCACGTGGCCGGCCACCGGGTCGATCGGCTCCAGCTCGCCGCGATAGCGCTCCGGCGCCCTGGCGTCCACCAGCACCGCCACGCCCGGCACCTCGGCGGCACCCACGACCGGCATCGCGCCCGGGACACCCCGGAAGTCGCCCGTGCGCACCGCCACAGGACCGGTCTCCACGGGTGCGCCGGAGGCCTGCCAGGCCGACCAGCCACCGTCGAGCAGGCGCACGTCGGAGTGTCCGTGGTGGCGCAGCAGCCACCAGGCCCGGGCGGCCGCGTGGCCGGCCCAGTCGTCGTACACCACGACCGGGCGGGCATCAGAGACGCCGGCGCGCCGCATGGCGGCCTCGAACCGGGCCGGGTCGGGCAGCGGGTGCCGGCCCCCCGCACCGGGCGGATCGGCCAGGTCGACGTCGAGGTCGACGTACGTCGCCCCGGTACGTGTCCGCGGGCGTGCTCCACGACACCGGGCGGGCCGCCCATCCGGTAGCGGACGTCGAGGACCGTCACGTCGGGAAGCACCCGCACCAGCTCGGCCACGGAGATCAGCGGAGAGTCCATGGCCCCAGTCTGCCGAAGCCTGTCTCCCGAACCGCAGGGCCGGGGTCTGGTATTTCAATCAACTCTTTGATTGAATGAAAGAGTGACCACCACCGAGGTGCTCGACCCCGCAGTGACCTTCGCGGCACTGGGCGACCCGGTACGCCGCGCGATCGTCGACCGGGTCGCGGAGGGCGAGGCCACCGTCAACGAGCTGGCCGCCCTGTTCCCGATCTCGCTGCAGGCGGTCTCGAAGCACATCAAGGTCCTCGAGGCTGCCGGCGTCGTGTCGCGCCGCCGAGAGGGCAAGACCCGCCCGGTCCGGTTGGAGCCCGCTCCCCTGGCCCGCACCCAGAGCTGGCTCGAGGCGCACAGACACCGCCTCGAGGGACGCTACGAGCGCCTCGACGGGCTGCTCGACGAACTCAAGGAGACCCCATGACCCACCGCCGCGTCGTCACCGCGCCCGCAGGCGAGCAGACCATCGCCTTCGCCCGGGAGTTCGACGCTCCCGTCGAGCTGGTCTTCCGGGCACACACCGAGGCCGACCTGGTCGCCCGCTGGACCGGGCCACGAGGCACCGACGTGCGGATGCGCGAGTTCGACGCCCGCACCGGTGGGTGCTGGAGCTACGTCGTGGTCGGCAAGGACGGTGAATGGGCCTTCCACGGCTCCTTCCACGAGGTCACCGCGCCGCACCGGATCGTGCAGACCTTCGAGTTCGAGGGCGACCCCGGCCACCCCAACCTGGAGATCTTGACCTTCACCGGGCTCGGCCACGCTCGCTGCCGGATCGACGGGCTGTCGCTGTTCTCGACCGTCGAGGAGCGCGACGCGATGCTCGCCGACATGGACGGCGGCATGGACGAGAACTTCGAGCGCCTCGACGAGCTGATCGCCGACAACGCCCTGGTGTGACCTGCCCGCGTCGGATCAGGGTCAGGACTCGGGTTCGTCGCGCAGTCGCGGCGGCGTGAACCCTTCCGGCTTGATGCCGGTCTTGTCGGCGTAGAAGTCGCGGATCAGGTCCATGTCCGCGTGCACGTTGCCGGTCGGGGCGAAGGTCGGCCCCCAGCCGACAGTGCGCGAGGGTGCGTCGAGGAACGCCAGGGTGATCGGGAGGCCGCTCTGGTGGGCGATCCGGTAGAACCCCGACTTCCAGTACTCACCCCTGCTCCGCGTGCCCTCGGCAGCGAGACCGATCACGAAGGGCTCGTCGCCCTCGGCGTCGCGCAGCAGGTCGCGGATGGTGGCGCCCGGGCTGGACCGGTCGAGCGCGACCGCACCGGTGGCCCTGAGCAGTGGCCCCAACGGGCCGCGGAAGAACTCCTGCTTGACCAGGAGCTTGATCTGGATGTCGTTGTCCCACGCCAGCAGCAGGGTGAGCACCCAGTCCCAGTTGGAGGTGTGCGGCGCACCCACGAGCACGGCCCGCTGCGGAACCGTGCCGACGGTCCGCCAGCGCGCGACTCGCAGCGCCAGTCGTGCCAGGTTGCGCCGGACCAGGAAGTGACGGTTCACGACGAGACCGTAGCGCGCACGGTCAGGAGCCGGCGACGTCGAGGGCACCCAGCGCCTCGAGCACGGCGACCACCCGCGGCACCTCGTGGGTGCGGAAGACGCCGGTGCCGCCGAGGCTGGCCAGCACCGTGAAGAAGCCCTCGGCGGTGCGGAACTCGTCCCCGAACAGGTCGAAGGCGTGCGGCATCGCGTTGCAGACCGGTACGCCGAGCGGGCTGAGCCGGAAACACTGCGCCAGCACCCGGGTCTGGTGGTCGAC
>JBBQRV010000337.1:0-2423 GCA_038214475.1 Propionibacteriales bacterium
GGTGAAGGGGATCCGCAGGTAGCGCTCGAGCCCGCCCTCGGCGGCGAACTGGGACCCCGGGGCGAGCAGGACACCGCGCCGGTCCGCGGCCACCGTCAGGGGCGTCGACAACGGGGCGGGGAGCTCGGCCCACAGGCACAGGCCACCGGAGGGCACGTCGAAGCGCCACTCGGGGAGCCGGCTGCGCAGCGCCGACACCAGCGTGTCCCGCGCTGCCACGATGGCGGCCCGTCGCTCGCCCAGGATCTCGTCGCGGTGGCCGATGAGGTCCAGCAGGACCAGCTGCTCGGCCACCGGGCTGCCGAGGTCGAGGGTGAGCCGGGCGCTGACCAGTGCGGGCATGAGGTCTCGCGGGGCGCGTAGGGCGCCCACCCTCAGGCCGCCCCAGAAGGACTTGCTCGACCCGCCGAGGGTGACCGTGCGCGGGTAGTGCGCAGCCATCGGCCGGGGCAGGGGCAGCGACGGGTCGTGCTGGAGGTCGACGAGGGTCTCGTCGACCAGGGCGATCGTGTGGGTGTCGGCCAGGGCCCGTGCGAGCCGGGCCCGGTCGGCGTCGCTCATCAGGAAGCCGGTCGGGTTCTGGAAGTCCGGGATGAGGTATGCCGCGCGCGGCGCCGTCTG
Organism: Propionibacteriales bacterium; assembly: GCA_038214475.1. GTDB lineage: Bacteria > Actinomycetota > Actinomycetes > Propionibacteriales > Nocardioidaceae > Nocardioides. Next base: position 622 of record JBBQRV010000337.1, read on the forward strand.
CCGCAACGTCGCCTCCGCAGCCTCCACGTCCCAGCCGTGCGGGCCCATCGGCAGGGCCACGGGCCGGGCGCCGGAGCGCTGCAGGGTGTCGATGGCGTTGGGGTAGGTGGGGCTCTCGACCAGGACCCGGTCACCGGGGGAGAGCAGCGCGCGGGCGGCGACGGCCAGGCCGGACAGGGCGCCGCTGGTCACCATCACCTGGTCGGCATCGGTGGGCAGCCCGCGCCGGGTGAAGTCCGCCGCCAGCGCCTCGCGCAGCTCGGGCAGACCGAGCGGGTGGTAGCCGGTGCCGCCGACGTAGCGCGGCAGCTCGAGAACCGCCCGTTCGTAGGCCCCGATCAGCCCGGCCGGCGCGCTCATCGAGGCACAGGTCAGGTCGACGACGTCTGCGGGCAGCTGGTCACCGTGCGGCGGCGGTCCCACCCGCCCGGCGTCCGCGCCGGGGAGGGTGGCCACGCTGCCCGAGCCCTGGCGGGAGGCGAGGTAGCCGCGGTCGCGCAGCTCGGCATACGCGCGGTTCACGGTGGTGCGGCTCTGGCCCAGCGCGGTGGTGAGCTCTCGCTCGCTGGGCAGCCGGGTGCCGGCAGTGATGCGCCCGTCGACGATGTTCCAGCGGATCGCCTCGGCGAGGCCGTGGTAGGCCGGGGCCACCTCGAGGGCAGCGCCGAGCAGGGGTAGGAGCCGGGTGGCCGAGATCGTCCGAGAAGCCATGCAGGCCAGTTTTGCACGATTGGCTATCGAAAAACAGGCCACTGGGGGCCAATCTTGGGGCCATGGTTCGCACCGCCCTCACCCCCATGACACCCCGACAGCAACTGCGGGCCGGCCGGGCCCCGCGCCGGCTCGTTCAGCTGTTCGTGGGGCTGAGCCTCTACGGCATCTCCATGGGGATGCTCATCCGCGCCCGGCTGGGCCTCGACCCGTGGGACGTCTTCCACTACGGGATCGCCTCCCACCTCCCCGTGAGCTTCGGCACCGTCACGATCATCGTCGGTGCCGCGGTGCTGCTGCTGTGGATCCCGCTGCGGCAGTGGCCGGGGTTCGGGACCATCGCCAACGTGGTCGTCATCGGCCTGGTCACCGACGCCACGTTGAACCTGCTGTCCGCCCCCGGCGCCATGCCCGTGCGGGTCGCGCTGCTGCTCGGCGGAATCGTGGTCAACGGGTTGGCCGGTGCCCTCTACATCGGCAGCCAGTTCGGACCCGGTCCGCGCGACGGGTTGATGACGGGGCTGGTGCGCCGCACCGGTCTCAGCGTCCGGCTGGTCCGGACGTCGATCGAGGTCGCCGTGCTCGTCATCGGCTTCGCCCTGGGCGGGGTGGTCGGGCTGGGGACGGTGCTCTACGCGGTGCTCATCGGGCCCACCGTGCAGCTCTTCCTGCCGCTGTTCACCGTGCCCCTGCCGGCCCCCGTGACGGGCGAGCCGGTGACCTCAGGCCTCGAGGGCGAGCACGAAGGGCAGGACACCCGGGGCGCCCGCCTCGCGCAGGGTCTGGGCGGCGACGGTGAGGGTCCAGCGCGAGGAGGACAGGTCGTCCACGAGCAGCACGGGGCCGTCCAGGCTGCCGAGGGCTGAGCGCTGGGCCGAGGTCGGCGCGAGCCGCCCCCACACCCCTGCGAGCCGGAACGCGCTGTTGCCGCCGGACTCGCCCACCGGGCCACCCTCGACCAGGTCCAACGAGCCGAGCCAGTCGAGTCGGCCCATCTGCGCCAACCCCTGGGCCACGGACTCCACGAGTTGCGGGCGGGTGCGGGATGGCACGGCCACGACCGCGACGGGGCGCTGGGCCCAGTCCCAGTC
>JBBQRV010000338.1:0-2412 GCA_038214475.1 Propionibacteriales bacterium
CCCCGACGAGATGTTCAGCCTGGACCGGTTCCACCCGTCGGCACTGGGCTACCGCCGCACCGCCAAGGCCATCCTGCCCTCGGTGCTGGTGGCCCTGGGCATGGCCGAGTGGGCGCCGTACGGGCACCACTCGCCGCTGGCGTGACGGGTTCGCCGTCGGGGAGGGCTCCGGCCACTAGCCTGAGCCGGGTGGACGACAGGGTGCTGCTGGCGACGTGTGCGTGGTTCCCCGAGGGTGAGCCGGGCGGCGACCTGCTGGTCGCCGAGTTCGCCCGGCGGGGCGTCCCCGCCCACTGGGCGCTCTGGGACGACCCGACGGTGGACTGGAACCGCGGGCTGGTGGCCGTGCGCGCGACCTGGGACTACGACTCGCGGCGCGACGAGTTCCTGGCCTGGGCCCGCGAGGTGCCCCGGCTGCTCAACGGCGCCGCGGTGTTCGCGTGGAACACCGACAAGTCCTACCTGACCGACCTCGAGCGGATCGGCCTGCCCGTGGTGCCCACCATCCAGGCCGGCCGGCACGAGCTCGCCGACGCGCTGACGGCGTACCCCACCTCGGTGGTCAAGCCGACCGTCGCGGCCAACGGGCGTGGGGTGGAGGTCGTCCGGCGGGGTGCGTCGTACGAGCCGGCCAGTGTGGGGCCCTGGATCGTGCAGCCGCTGGTCGAGTCGGTGCGCACCGAGGGGGAGACGTCGGTGTTCGTGCTGGGCGGCCGGGCGGTGAGCCAGGTCCGCAAGGTGCCGGGCGCGGGCGAGATCCGGGTGCACGAGCACCTGGGCGGTACGACGCAGCCGGTGCCGCTCGACGCCGAGGCGACCGACCTGGCGATCCGGGTCGTGTAAGGGGCGTCCGACCTGCTCGAACGGCACCTGGCCTATGCCCGCGTCGACATGATGCGGATGCCCGACGAGACCCTGGTCGTCGGTGAGCTGGAGGTCACCGAGCCTGGGCTCTACCTCGACGTGCTGCCGGCGAACGCGGCCGCCTTCGCCGAGCTGGTGCTGACCCTGCTGTGAGCCGGCCGTGACCGACTTCCAACCTTTGCGTGCCCACCCGCGTTGACCGGGTGAAGGGGGTGGCCGTGACGGACCGGGAGTCGTTCACGCAGTGGGCCGGCGGGCGACAGGTCGCGCTGTTGCGCACGGCGGTGCTGCTGACCGGCGACCACCACCGGGCGGAGGACCTGGTGCAGGAGGCGCTGACCAAGGTCGCGCTGCGCTGGCGCTGGCTCGCCGACGGGTACCCCGAGGCGTATGCGCGCCAGATCATGGTGCGCGACAACATCTCGTGGTGGCGCAGGAACCGCCCTGAGGTGGTCTCCGAGATCTCGGACCGGCCGGCTCGGGCGGTCGGCACCGATCGGCGGCTGGTGCTGGCGGCGGCGCTGGCCGGCCTCACCCCGCGGCAGCGGACCGTGGTGGTGCTCCGCTACTACGACGACCTCAGCGAGCGCGACACCGCGCAGGCCATGGGCGTCACGGTCGGCACGGTCAAGAGCCAGACCCATCTCGCCCTGCGCCGGCTGCGCGAGGCGGCCCCCGAGCTCGCCGAGCTCCTGAACGAGGACACCTGATGACCGAAGAGCGACTGCACGACCTGCTGCACGACACGGTGGCAGACGTGGCAGGGACGGACCTCGCCGACCGGGCGTGGGCAGCCGCCCAGCGCACCCGTCGACGCCGGCGGGTGGCGGCGGTCGCCGGGGCGGCGGCCGCGGTGGTCGCGGTGGTCGCGGTGGCCGGCCTGGCCGGCCTGGTGCGCCACGACTCCGGACGCTCGGTGCCGCCTGCGGCCACGAGCACCCCGGACCACGAGCCCACCCGGCCGGTGGGCACACCCACCGGCACCCCGGGCGCGAGGCCCGACAGCAGGCTGGCCGGGGTGCCGGTCTGGTGGGGTCCGGACGCCGCCGCGGAGGCCGCGCTCCCGGTGACGCCCAGCGGGTTGCCGACGGTCATCGATCTCGCCGCCACCGCGACGCCGGTGGAGCAGGACCCGGTCGACTCGGCGCTGGCGGCGTTCGCCGTCTCCGACGACCACGGTCTGGTCCGGCTGCTCATCCTGGCCCCGGGCGGCGGGTACCGCACCCTGGACCTCTCGCGGCTCACCGCGCCGCCGCCCGGCATGGAGCACGTCGAGACCGCGTCGATGCTCTCCCCTCGGGGCCGCTGGTTGATGTTCCCGCAGCGCGGGCACCTCGAGCTCTACGACCTCAGCACCTCGACCTGGTCGCGCCTCGACTCCGGCGGAGCCGACACCGAGTACGCCACCTGGATCAACGACGACGAGCTCTGGTTGCAGTCCACGCCGAGCGGTGACGCGGGTCCGGTGCTGAGGGTCGGGGGCCCCGAGGCCGGGGTCGCCCCCGGGTCGGCCCGCTTCGGCGTCGGTGTGGACACCCGAGGCCTGGG
>JBBQRV010000339.1:0-2398 GCA_038214475.1 Propionibacteriales bacterium
TACCGGGTGGGGGCGGCGCTCAACCTCGCCGGCGCCTTCAGCCTGTCTCCCGCCTTCCTCGCCTCCGCGGCCACCAGCCTTCGGGCCGAGGGCCGGCTGCGCAAGTTGGTCGAGGTGCTGTGCCAGCAAGCCTGGACCGCCTTCCACACCGTGGACTGGGCGGTCGCGGTCCCCTCGGCCGACGAGTCCGTCCGGCTCGCCGGCGAGACGGATCAGCCGCACTGGAAGGCAGCTTCCCTCACGTTGCTGGGAGTCCTGGCGGGGGTGCGCGGAGACTTCGACCTGGCCGACCAGCTGATCCGCGCAGCTGAGGCGATCGCGCTCCCCCGGGCCGCCAACGGCATCCTCTGCGGCATCCAGCTGAGCCGCGGGATCACCGCACTCGGTGCCGGGAAGTACGACGAGGCGTTCAGTCAGCTCAATCGCTCTTTCGAGCCCGGCGACCCTTCCTACCACCACTTCCAGAGCGCCTTCGCCCTCGGGGACCTCGCGGAGGCGGCCGTGCACTCCGGGAACGTGGACGCGGCACGACGACAGCTGGAGATCTTCGACAGCGACACCAGCGGTGAGGTGTTCACCTGGCCCCAGGTCGGTCTGCTCCACGCGCGCCCACTTCTCGCCGCGGACGACGATGCGGAGGAGCTCTTCCACGTCGCCCTGCGGACCGATCTGTCGCGGTGGCCGCTCTGTCGAGCACGCATCCTGCTCTCCTACGGCCGGTGGCTGAGGCGACAGCGACGGCCTGCTGACGCGAGGGCGCCGCTGCGCTCGTCGCGCGAGGCGTTCGACGCCCTCGGAGCGCGCGCCTTTGCCGAGCAAGCACGCGCCGAGCTCCGTGCTGCTGGTGAACGGAGCCAGGAACCGGAGACCCAGGCCTGGCGAGACCTGTCGCCCCAGGAGCTCCAGATCGCCCGCCTGGCCGCCGAGGGGCTCTCGAACCGGGAGATCGGAGCCCGCCTGTACCTCTCGCACCGCACCGTGGGGTCGCACCTCTACCGCGTCTACCCGAAGCTCGGCATCACCTCTCGGGGTCAGCTCGCGGGGGCGCTGGAGGCCCGGGGCTGAGTCGCCGATGGCGCCTCGGGGCGGTGGGACGGGTCGTCCGACCCATCGGGCTCAGCCTGTCTGCCCCTCCTCGCGACTCTCAGCGATCCGGTGCGGGATCCGCAGCAGGCGGATGCCCGTCACGAGCACGAGCCCACCCACCAGGTTGCCGAAGGCGGACCAACCGAGCGCACCCAACCAGTCGAGGTAGCCGTAGTCGGCCTTGCCGGTCAAGAGCCCGGCGAACATCAGGATCGAGTCCAGCACCGAGTGGAAGAGCTGAGCGCCGACAAGCACGAACGACATCAACACTGCAGCCACCAGGCGGACCCCGAGGCTCTCGGTCGCGTGCTGCATCCGGGTCAGCAGCGTGATCACCGCGCCGGCGAGCACCGCGAGGAAGAACGAGCGCCACGAGACACCGAGGTGGGCGTAGTGGGAGCCCGCCCTGACCGCCACCTCGTGCACGTCCGGGAGCGCCACCACGATCATCCCGGCCATGGCAAAGCCCGCGACCAGGTTGGCCGCCAGCGTCACGACCCAGAGTCTGATCAGCTGCGCGAAGGTCCCCACCTTGGCGACCACGGAGATGACCGGCACCAGGAAGTTCTCGGTGAACAGCTCACTGTTGGCCAGCAGCAGAGCCACGAATCCGATGGTGAACGCCATCGACGCGAGCAAGGAGTTGTCGGTCTTCGCCTCCACCACCAGATAGATCAGCACCCCCACCCCGACGTCTACGCCGCCCAGGAGGCCGGTCGACAACAACGGAAGCAGGGGGCGGTCCAGTCGCTCATTCCCCTCAGAGACCAAGCGTTCGTAGGTCTCCTCCAGCTCGGGCTCCTCCCGGGAACCCTTCGGTGCAGAGACACTGTCTGAACCGCCGGACTGCTGACTCACGAGCAGGGCCCAGAGCTGCGGAGAAGTGGTTTCATGGCGGCACGCTATCCCGGGAAGGCGCTTACGGACGCTGGGGCGCTCTCGATCGTCGACCCCGGTGGGACGGACCGATCAAGGAGCCAGCACCGCGGCGCGTCCGAGCGATGCCGCACCCACGACGCCGGCGTCGTCGCCCAGCTCGGACACCAGGAAACGCAGGTCGGGAGAAGGCTGGAGCATCCAGGCTGAGGCACTGTCGGCCACGCGGTCGGCGAGGTCCTGGCCGAGCTTCTCGGCCAGCCCACCGCCGACGACGACGGTGTCGATGTCGAGCAGGTTGACCGTCGACCCGACCGCGACGCCCAGCATCTCGATCGCGGTGTCGAAGAGCTTCGTCGCCAGCGGGTCCTCGTCGTCGAGCGCCTCTGCCCACACTTTCGAGGTGAGACTCGACTTGCCTTCCTCGTCCCGGATG
>JBBQRV010000340.1:0-2397 GCA_038214475.1 Propionibacteriales bacterium
CGAGTTCGCCGGCCACGTCGACGAGGTGCGCAAGCAGGAGATCTACGAGCGGTCGTGGGTGATGGCCCTGCCCTCGCTCAAGGAGGGCTGGGGCCTGGTGGTCGGCGAGGCCGCCATGCACGGCACGCCGACGGTCGCCTACCGGTCGGCTGGCGGCACCCGCGAGTCGATCGACGACGGGGTGTCCGGGATGCTGGTCGACACCCAGGACGAGTTCACCGAGGCGCTGGGCACCCTGCTCAGCCAGACCGAGCTCCGCGGCCGACTGGCAGAGGGAGCGCGCTCGCACAGCGGCCAGTTCACCTGGCAGCACTCGCAGGCGGCGTTCGCACACGTGCTCGCGGCCGCGCTTCGCGGTGAGCGGGTCTCCGCCCAGGACGAGGTCGAGGACGAGGTGGAGTGAGGGCTACTGCGTGGCGCCGTAGGTGATGACGGGGTCCGCCACGTCGCCCGGGGTGCTCGACGAGGAGTTGACCGAACCGGACACGATGCCGACGACCGTCACGGTGGCGACAACGCCGCCGACGAGCACGGCGGCGATCGAACCAAGAATTGTTGCCACGATGTGGACCTCCCTTTTCAAGGGCGAACAGTAGCAGTTGTTTCCTCACCAGTAACCATCCGCGAGCGGAGTCCCCACAAGATTTTCCAGAGCCCCAGCAGCAGCACCGCGACGTAGGTTCCCCAGGCGAGCGCCGTCCCGGTCCGGTCCACTCCACCGGCGCTCCGCACGGCCACCGCGTCGGTGATCTCGGTGACCTCGATGACGTCGTCGGCGTACCTCCGGGTGCCCGCGACCGCCCCGTCGTACGCCGGGTCCCCGACGCCGGGCGCATCGCGTTCGCGGGCCACGAAGCGGACCCCTAGGCGCCCCAGGGCCGCAGCCCTGGCCGCCGGTCCGGGCAGGGCCAGCGCACGCTGCACCTCGGGCACGCGCGGGTCCTCCCGGCCGATCAGCCGGCCCGAGACCGCGAGCACGTCGCTGCTGAGGTAGTCGGGGGTGAGGTAGCGGCCGAGCGGGTCGAGGACCTTCTGGTGCCGGTTCCAGGCCGGCGCGCGATAGCTCGTGAAGGGCAGCACCAGCACGTCACCGGCCGAGTCACTGGACGCCACCGCGGCCCGGGCCGCGGCCCAACCGGCGGGGTACTCCGCCGGCCGCAGGGTGCCACCGATGCCCCAGGCGGCATCCGTCATCACGCTCACCGGAAGCAGCACGAGGGCGACGGCCACCGCCGTCCGGGGGATTCCCCGAGCGACGTGCCCGACGACCCTCTCGACGCCTGCGACCACCACCCCCAGGTAGGCGGGGAGACAGAGCACGAGCGACCGTGCGCCGTCGCGGAGCAGACCGGCACCGGACACGTGGGTGGTGAGCCAGTCGACCGCCCCGGGAGTCGCCCAGGTGGCCAGTGCCAGCAGGTAGCCGATCGCCCACACGACCACCAGGGGCAGGGCCCGGGCCCTGCCCTCGCGCGCCCACCAGGCCCGGGCGCCGGCCACCGCGAGGGCGAGCACGACCGCCAGCGCCACCCAGGCCCACGGGCCCTGGCGGGAGCCCGGGACCACCTCGGTGTTCCAGATCCCGCCGAGGCCCAGGGCGGCGAGCGGCGCGGGCAGCGAGCCCTCGGCGTGCAGGGCGAACACGCCGGCGTCGCCGCGGGGGGCGGTGCCGTGGTGCTGCAGGCCGGCCACGATCCCGGGGCGGTTGACGGCCAGGCACCGCAGCGCGAGCCGGGGCAGCACCCGCGGGCGGTGACCCGCGAAGCCGGCCGCGCACGCCAGCAGGACCACGGAGGAGACGAGCCCTGCGTTGGCGCTCAGGCTGCCCAGCGCCAGCAGCAGGTACGTCGACGCCGGTATCCGGCCGAGCTCGCCGGCCCGCCGGCCGGCCAGCACCAGCCACGGTGCCGCGGCGTAGCCGAGCAGCATCGGCCAGTGGCCGATCCAGAGCCGCTCCACGACGAACGGGCACCAGACGGTCAGGCTGACGGCGGCCAGCTGGCCCACCACCGAGCGGGCGGCGAGCCGCATCGCACCGAACGCCGCGAGCACCAGGGCGCCGTACAGGACGAGCTTCTGCAGGAGCAGGCCGGGCACGACCTCGTCGAGCACCGCCACCACGGCGTCTGACGGGACCGCACGGGGCAGCGCGGTGCCCAGGCCCAGGAAGTCGGGGCGCAGCGCCAGGTCGGGCACCCACACCATGTCGTAGGTCAACAGGTAGCCGCGCCCCAGCGCCGGCCCCAGCAGCAGCGCCGGCAGCAGCAGGGCCCACATCCACGGCAGCGCAGGCGCCCACCGGCTCGGCGGGCTCACCCGGCCCGGTGCAGTCCGGTCGGAGCCGGTCACAGCGGGAGTCGGCGGAACAGCGGCCGGGGCACGTGCCGCAGGCCCGAC
>JBBQRV010000341.1:0-2391 GCA_038214475.1 Propionibacteriales bacterium
GGGCTGGCGTCGGCGGCTGCTGGCCCTTGCGCTGACGGTCGGAGCCCTGCTGGGTGCGGTTGCGATCCTGCCCCTCCTCGTGCTCGGGCCGCGGCTGCTGAAGTACGTCGCGCCGGACGGCGTCGCGTCGGCGACGCTGACCGCCCTGAACCTGGTGTACTGGCCGGCGCTCGGGCTGCTCGTCATGGTCGGGCTCACCACGCTCTACCACGTGGGCGTCCCGTGGCGTACGCCGTGGCTACGGGATCTGCCGGGCGCGGTGCTCGCCATGGCACTGTGGTTCCTCGCCGCGGCCGCTCTGCGTGCCTACGTCGCGCTCAGCGCGCTCGGAGGCGCCGACGCGGGCAACGCGGTCTACCGGCAGCTCGGTACCCCGATCGCGGTCGTGCTCTGGCTCTACGTCTCCTCGGTGGCGGTGCTGCTCGGCGCCGAGCTCAACGCCGAGATCGAGAAGAAGTGGCCCACGATCGACCACGACGCGCAGGAGGCCGCTCTGGCCGAACGCAGCGGGCGGTGACACGGTCTGCCTACGGCAGGGCTCAGATTCCTGTTGCTCCGTCGAGGGTCTCCCGGATGATGTCTGCATGGCCCGCATGGCGCGCGGTCTCCTGGATCATGTGGAACATGACGTACCGGACGTTGCACTCGATGATGTCCTTCCGCGCGCACGGACTGTCCAGATCCATCGATGCCACGATGGCACGGGACTGCGCGATCTGCTCCCGGTAGGACCCGACCCAGGCATCCACGGTGTCGCTCTCTTCCACCGTCAGGTCGGCGTCTCGGGGCTCGGGTAGCACCTCGGGCCACCCGTCGGGGATTTCGCGGCCGGCCATGACGACCTGGAACCAGCGTCGCTCCCAGGTGACGGCATGTTTGACCAGCCCCAGCAGCGACAACGAGCTAGCGGTCGGCGTCTGCCGGGCCGCCGCATCGTCGAGTCCCTCGATCTTCCTGATCAGCGCCTCGCGTTGTGCGTCGAGATTCATCACAAGAGCCTCGCGCTCCGAGCCGAGTGCGAACAGCTGGGTGTGATGAACAGGCACGTGGGGATGCTAACGACGTTCGTGGCCCTTCGCCTCCCTGGCACGACGATGCGGACTTCGGCATGCCCGGGTGTTCGCTCCCGCAGTGCGGTCTGACCGCGATCCGAGGAACAGGCGCTCACCTCGACCGGCATCTGGCGTGTCGGGTTCTCGGGCCCCGAGGGACCGGCTAGGCATGCACCTGGTGCTTTCTTCGAGAACGGGGTCACGGTGACAGCCAGCGACTATGACAGCTTCGCCGACGCCTACTCGGCGGAGAACGAGTCGAGCCTCTTCAACGCCTACTACGAGAGACCCACGATGCTCCGACTCGCTGGCGACGTCTCCGGCCACCGGATCCTCGATGCGGGCTGCGGTTCGGGGCCGCTGACGGCAGCTTTGCGCGCCAAGGGTGCCCTGGTCACCGGCTTCGACGTGAGTACCGCCATGGTCGACCTGGCCCGCCAGAGGCTGGGCGAAGACGCCGACCTGCACGTGGCGGACCTCGCTGCGCCGCTGCCGTTCGCCGACGCCACCTTCCACGACGTCGTCGCCTCCCTCGTCCTCCACTACCTGGACGACTGGGCCGGTCCGCTCTCGGAGCTGCGACGGGTGCTGAAGCCGGGTGGTCGCATGATGCTCTCGGTGAACCACCCCAGCGCCTACCCGATCGTCTATCCCAAGGCCGACTACTTCGCGCTGACCCAGTACTCCGAGGACTACACCTTCGACGGGCAGAGCGTGATCCTGACCTTCTGGCACCGGCCGCTGCACGCCATGACGGATGCCTTTGCCGCCGCGGGGCTCCGTATCGCCACCGTCAGCGAACCACCCCCTGCGCCGGACACTCCTCCGGAGCTGCTGCCACCCGACTTCGAGGGCCGGTCGTTCATGTGCTTCCTCTTCTTCGTTCTCGAGGCCGTCTGAGGCCGATCTCGTCGGCCGTCGGGCTCACGCACCTCGCGGTGCGACGAGTCACCGCTCATCGCCACGGTCGCCCACCGCCACCGACTGGGTCTTCACGCAGAACGGGGCCGAGGTCTGCTGTGCGGCAGGACTATCAGTTCGGACAGCGAGGGTGGGCCACAGGCGGGACCGCAGCGGGGACGAACGCGAACTGATAGTCCTTGGGGTCGCGGGGGTGCGCGCGAGACGGAGAGCGGGGAATGACAACAAGAGAACCCCGCACCCACTGCGACGTTCTTGCAGGCGAGGCGGGGTCCTTGGATGGTGGAGCTGAGGGGATTCGAACCCCTGACCTTCTCATTGCGAACGAGACGCGCTACCAACTGCGCCACAGCCCCATGCGCCCGTGAGCGCGAGGGAAAAGTTACCACCGAGACGAGCCCGGACCCGAATCGGCCCG
>JBBQRV010000342.1:0-2356 GCA_038214475.1 Propionibacteriales bacterium
GCGATCCTCACCGCCGAGGGCCAGAAGCAGTCGGCGATCCTGACCGCGGAGGGTGCACGCGAGTCGCAGATCCTGCGGGCGCAGGCCGACCGCGAAGCCTCCATCCTGCGGGCCCAGGGCGAGGGACAGGCGATCCAGACCGTGTTCCAGGCGATCCACGACGGCCGCCCCGACCAGTCGCTGCTGGCCTACCAGTACCTGCAGATGATGCCCAAGATCGCCGAGGGCGACGCCAACAAGGTCTGGATCATCCCGTCCGAGATCGGCCGGGCGCTCGAGGGGCTCGGCTCCACGATGACCGAGATGGCCGGCATCCCCAAGGAGGTCGGGGGCCCACGCACCCGCGTCGACATGGGGTCGCCGGAGGCCAAGGCGCCGAGCTCCGCCGACTCCGAGCTGAGCAAGGCGAACGCCGCGGTCGAGGCGGCCATCGCCGAAGCCCGGGGCGCGTCCACGATGCCCGCCGCAGGCGACCCGCTGAGTGACCCGCTGACCGGTCTGCCGACCGACAAGCAGGACCCACCCACGGAGTGAGCCCGCTCGAGGTCGTCGCGATCCTGCTCGCCGGCTTCGCGGCCGGAACCATCAACACCGTCGTCGGTTCCGGCACCCTGATCACCTTCCCGACCCTGCTCGCCTTCGGCGTCCCTCCGGTCACGGCCAACGTGTCGAACAGCATCGGCCTGGTGCCGGGCGGCCTGTCCGGAGTCCTGGGCTACCGCCGTGAGCTGGTGGGGCAGCGGGCCCGCGTGCTGCGGCTCGCGGTCGCGTCGCTCGTCGGCGGCGCGGTCGGAGCGGTGTTGCTGTTGTCGTTGCCCGAGGGGGCGTTTGCCGCCGTGGTGCCGGTGCTGATCGCGCTGGGATGCCTGCTGGTGCTCTTCGGGCCGCGGATCTCGGGCTGGGTGGCACGTCGCCACGAGGCGGCGGGAGGGCTGCCCGAGCGTGGGGCCTGGTGGGTCTGGCCCGGGGTGCTGCTCACCGGCGTCTACGGCGGGTACTTCGGTGCCGCCCAGGGCGTGCTGCTGATGGCGGTGATGGGCATCGGCATCGCCGAGACTCTGCAGCGGCTGAACGCGGTCAAGAACGTGCTGGCCGTGGTCGCCAACGCGGTGTCCGGCCTGCTGTTCGTCTTCGTCGCGGACGTCGACTGGACCATCGTGCTGCTGATCGGTCTCGGCTCAGTGCTGGGCGGACAGGCCGGAGCCCGCTGGGGACGCCGACTGCCCGCCGACCGGCTTCGCGCCCTGATCGTGGTGGTGGGACTGGTGGCCCTGGCGGGCTTCCTGCTGAAGTAGCCGGACGCGGGTCCGCCTGCGCAGGCGGTCAGCCTTGCTTGATCACCCGGGTGCCGCCGGCGAAGTGGTCGTGCCAGGCCTGCCGGTTGACGGTGTCGTTGTTGATGCCGACCGCGATCATGATCACCGCGACGAGCTGCACACCCGAGCTGACCAGGCCGCCGATCAGGGGCACCACCACGGCCAGGCCGGCCGCCATCCAGATGTTGCGACGCAGCGACTGCTCGAGCGTCGGCAGCCCACCGTCGGGGCCGACCACCCGGAGCTTGAGCAGCATCTTGCCAATGGTCTGGCCGCGGCTGGTCTCGAGGTACACGAAGTAGCCGAGCTGCAGCCCGACCAGGACGACGCTGGTCACCAGGCGGGCCACGAACCAGCCACCGGAGCCGTTCAGCAGGAGGCCGGAGATCAGGGCCAGGCCGAGGATGCCGTAGGCGACGCCCACGATGACGCCGTCGATCAGTCGCGCCAGGAACCGGTCGAGCAGCTCTCCGGGCCGGGTGCCGCTGACAGGCGGCGGGCCGTAGCCGGGCTGGTCGGATGGGGGCGGTGCTGAGTAGCTCATGATGACTCCAACGTCGCGGTGCAGTGGTCGTGGCAAACCTAGGGCTCAGCGAGTGACGCTGAACAGGGTCGAGTGGCCCGAATCGTGCGAACGGTGCCTGAAATGGTCCGTTCGTGTCACTCGCCGGCACCTGCTGGGGGTCAGCTCCGAGGTTCGACGTACGCCCTGCACCAACGGTCGAGCTCGTCGTAGACGCGGGCGCGCACCGGCGGCACCGAGAGCACCACGTCGTGGCGGGCGCCCTCGACGCCGACCAGGGTGACGTGCCGACCGAGGGTGGGCGCCCAGCGGCGGATCTGCGCGACGTCGAGCACGATGTCGGTGCCGTGCACGTCCTCGCCCATCTGGGTGGGGGCGGCGGTGGCGCCGCTGCACAGCACGAGCACCGGCACCTGGAGGTCGAGGCCGCGGTGCAGCTCGGCATGCCCTCGTCGGACCGCCCGCAGCCAGCCGGCGTGCACGGGCCAGGAGGAGAGCGGCTTCCACTCGAGGTTGA
>JBBQRV010000343.1:0-2277 GCA_038214475.1 Propionibacteriales bacterium
CCGCGGCCCCCCCCCGGGGCGCGCCGGCCGGCGGGCGCCGGCGCGCCGCCCCGGCCCCCCCCCTGGGGGCGGCGGCCCCCCCGCCGCGGCGGCGGCCCCCCCCCGGCCGCGGTCAGGCCCTCTCGAGCTCCCTGGGCGGACGCAGCACCGGCACGACGAGCGCCGAGGGCACCAGCAGCACGGCCACGGCCAGCAGGGCCTGCAGCGTCCCGACGTGGTCGGCGAGGAAGCCCAGCAGCGGCGGCCCGGTGAGGAACGCCGAGTAGGCGATGGTCGACACGACGCTCACCCGCGCGGCTGCGTGCTCCTCGTCGTCGGAGGCCGCGCTCATCCCCACCGGGAACCCGAGCGACGCTCCGGCCCCCCACAGCAGGATCCCCGCCACCACCAGCACCGGGTGGCCGCCGAAGACGATCAGCAGCACCCCGAGGCCCGCGGCGACCATGGTGCCCCACAGCACCGGGGCCCGGCCCCAGCGGTCGAGCAGCACCGGGCCGATGACCCGCCCCACGGTCATCGCCACCACGAACAGTCCGAAGCCCATCACACCCACGGAGCGGCTCACGTCGTAGCCGTCGATGAGGGCGACGGCGAGCCAGTCGTTGGCGGTACCCTCGGTGACGGCCAGCGCGAACACCATCAGCCCGATCAGCAGGGTGCGCGGCTCTGCCCACGCAGCCCAGGCGGAGCGCCGGACCGGCCTACCGCCAGCCCTGTCGGCGCCGTCAGGCCCGTCGGGGACGGTCTCGGCGGCCCGGGGCAGGAACCCGCCGGTCGTCGCCTGCGCGGCCACGCCCATCAGCACCGCGACCGCGACCAGGTGCACGGTCATCGACACGCCCAGCGCGGTCGTGGCGGCCCCCACCGCGGCGCCGGCGACGGTGCCGAGGCTGAAGGAGGCGTGGAAGCGCGGCATGATCGTGCGCCCCAGGCGGCGCTCGACGGCGCCGCCCTCGACGTTCATCGCGACGTCCCAGACGCCCACTCCCATGCCGTAGACGAACAGCCCGACGGCGGCGACCGCGATCGTGCCCAGCAGGTCGGTGCCCACCGTGATCACCACCAGGCCGAGCACGTCGGCCACCACGCCCACGCGCACCACGGCAGCGGCTCCCCACCGGTTGATCAGCGCCCCGGTGGTGGGCAGGCTGAGCACGGAACCCGCCGAGATGGCCAGCAGCAGCAGGCCGAGCCCGCCGTTGCTGAGCTCGAGGAGATGCCGGGCCTCCGGGATCCGGGAGACCCAGGAGGCGAAGCCGAAGCCGTTGAGGAAGAAGGACCACAACACGGCGTTGCGGGCCCGGAGCGAGACGCCCACCGTCTCAGTTGGTGCCGGGGGCGTCACCGGGGCGCACTCCCCGCGACCCCGGAGGCATCGCCTCGAGCCAGGACTGGAAACCCATCAGCGACGACTCGCTCAGGGCCAGCTCGACGGGGCCTGCGGCGGTGTCGCACGAGACCACGACGTGGTCGGCGAACAGGGAGACCTTCTCGGCCCCCACGGGGGCGCGTCGGCTGACGTACTCGAGGTCGAAGCGCTGCCAGACCCGCTTGGGACGCGGGGACAGCGAGAAGATCCGGAACCACTCCAGGGACTCCCCGGAGTAGCGGCCGATGCCGAGAAGCCAACCGCGCCCGACCTTGAGGGTGCGGGCGCGGTAGCTCAGCTCGAAGGTGCCGCCGTAGCGGGAGAGCAGTCGGCGGCGGACGATCAGGGCGACACCGTAGGCAGCGACTGCGAACAGCACGAACCCGATCGAGTCGGCGAACCACTGCCACCACGGCATCTATCGGCCTCCCTCAGGAGGCTTTCTCGACGGCGCGGATCCGGGCCTCGGCCCGACGTACGGCTTCCTCCGGGTCGGCGAGCAGCTCGCCGGCCGTCTTGGCGCGCTCGAGATCGCCGCGAGCCTTCTCGAGGTCGATCTCGTGCGACATCTCGGCGTGCTCGGCCAGGATCGACACCCGGTTGTGGGCGACCGAGAGGAACCCCGCGTCCACCGCGGCGATCCAGGTCTCCTTGTCGGCGGTGGTGATGTCGACGATGCCCTCGATCAGCAGGGACAGCACCGGAGCGTGCCCCGGGAGCACCCCGAGGTCGCCCTCGGTGGTGCGGGCGATGACCATGGTGGCCTCGCCGGACCACACCAGCCGGTCCGCGGACACCAGCTCGACCTGCAGCAGGTCACTCACGGCGACTCCTCCTCTTCGTCATCGAGGTGCGGGCCCGGCGGCGCGAGCGCCGCCGGTTCCCGTCACTCACAGGCTCTTCTGGAT
>JBBQRV010000344.1:0-2275 GCA_038214475.1 Propionibacteriales bacterium
CCTCATGGGGCCCCGAAGGGAACCATCGGCGCGACCGCTCCGGTGCACCACTACCGCGGCCCTCGTCGGGATCTGACATGTGTGCCCCCTCCTACCGTTCCGCGCCGGGGTTCCGCCCCGGCTGCGTGGCCTGGCGACTGCGATGGGGTCCGAGCCGGGCCGGGACCGGGGAGCCCGGCACCGCGGCGGTCGGCGCGAGGCTCGGTCCGCTGCTCGGTGTGGACTGTGGTGCGCCGGGTGCGGCAGGGAGCCGGTCGGCGACCTGGGCGAGCTGGGTGCGGATGGCGGTCGCGACCTCTGCGGCGCGGCGGGCGTCGCCGGCGGCACGGTGCATGTCGTACAGGGCCTTGGCGAGGTTCGCGAGCTGGCGCAGCAGGATCGCCTGAGCCACGGTTCCCTGCCCACCACGGGCCGCCATCATCAGGAGCATCGCGGCGCCGGCCACCGGGGTGGGCGTGCCCCGGCTCTGTGTCGGGGTGCGGCGTGTCTGGGCCGAGCGGGCCAACGCGTCGGCCGTCGCGGCCAACGGCCCCGGCACTGCCTCGGTCGCGGTCGACCACGCGGCGAACGCCCCTGCGGTCTGCCGGGCGACCTTCGCCCACGTCTCGGTGTCCTGCACCGGCACGGCACGCAACCGGTCGCGCAGCTGGCCGATCTCCTGGCTGTACCGCGCCCACAGCTCGGGATCCGGCTCGACCGCCTCCCTGCCCACGGCCACCGGTCGGCGCCCGCGCCGGGCCGCGACCCACTCCGCGGCCGCGGTGCTCGCACCCTGCGGGGTGTCGGGCCACTCGGCACGCAACCGGGGCAACGCGAGGTCGCGACCCAGGTGCCCACCGCCGTACCAAATCGGTCGCTCGCCGGCCACAGGGCGCATCGCCACGGAGTACCCCGTCACGACGTCGGGCCGCCCGTCGGCGAACCGCGGACGGGCCAGCACGCTCGCTCGTCGGAGTCGGCGCACGAACTCCGCCTCATCAGCGCTGGCCGTCGCACACGCGCGCACCAGACGCGCCAGGTCCGCCCGCGGCTGAGTGGCCGGCGTCTCCGCGACGATCCGTTCACTGCGGCCGGCACGATCCAACCCCTCCCACCGAACACCAGTGCCACGAGCTGCCTCGTACTTGCCGTGGGCACGGGCCCGGGCCTGGGCCTCGCGCTCGGCCGGGTGGTAACCGCGCGTGGCCCGGTCCGTCCCCGCCGACTCCAACGGCTCCAGGCCGTGCTTGGTCTCCAGCTCGCGTGCGGTCTTCTGCGACCGGTAGAAGTCGCGGTGCGTCGAGGCCTTGGTGCCGTCCTCACGGACCAGGTTCACCACCAGGTGGATGTGGTCGTTGCCGTTCGTCGACAGGCCGTGACGCACGGCGACCCACCGGCACGGGGCCTTCGTGTCGTCGTTGTCGTCAAAGCCCATCGCCCCGACGAAGTCCCGGGCGATCTCGCCCCACTTCTCATCGGTCTGCAGGCCCTCCTCGGCCCGCAGCGACAGCGAGCAGTGCCACACGTGCCCACCGGAGACCTCGACGTCGAAAGCCTTGCGCGGCCGGTCCAGGTACCGCGCGATCGCCGCCGCACCCTGCGCCCCGAGCTCGTCCTCCGCGTGCCACGCCATGATCGCCGGGTCGCCCGCAACGACGTGCGGCTCGGTGTGCTCGTTACGTCGACCAGGCCCAGCCAGGTACGACATCAGGCCGCCCATGCGCTCCCCGCGCACCACGTTCGGCATCACTTCGCGCTCAGCCCCTCAAGGACCGCATCAACCCGGGCAGCAGTACGCCGCACCGCCACCAGAGTCCCCTCCAGCTCGGCCTGCAGCTCGCCGGTCGCGTTGGTCGCCCGCGCGATCTGGTTGACGTTGTTCGACACCGCAGCGAGCAACCGGTGCACCCCGAACAGCTCGGCCATCGCCTGACGCCGCTCGGTGATCGTCTCCCCGGCAGGGCCCGCCAGGGCCGTCTCCACGAGCAACCGGGCCACCGACACGTGCTCCGCCTCGGCGCGCTGCACCAGCAGCGCCTCCTCCTCCGGCGTGACCTTCACCTCGTGCCGGTGCTGCCGGCCGCCCGCGACGTTGGCGCGACGCCTGCGAGCGAAACGGCGCACCGCCGGCGTCTCTTCGCTCATCGTCCCTGCCCCTCCTCGGCCCAGCGCAGCGACCCGGGACACCGGGACCGCACACCCCAAGTGTGCCCATCCCCGCGACGCCCGTCCAGGGGATCAAGCCACTTAGCACGGCTAAGTATTTAGCTTGCTCCGCTTCACTGCGTTGAGTGGA
>JBBQRV010000345.1:0-2269 GCA_038214475.1 Propionibacteriales bacterium
CGGCCTCTGACCGAGGGCCCGGAATTCCCCGGAATTCCCCGGGAGGTCGGGGGCCCCGGGGGTCGAGGCCGGCGCGGGCCGTGGAGCGTCGCTCAGCCGATCGTGAACAGGTCGCCCACGCTGCAGTCGAGGGCGTCGCAGACCGCTGTCAGCGTGGAGAACCGGACCGCCTTCGCGCGCTGGTTCTTGAGGATGCTGAGATTCACGATCGATACGCCGATCGTCTCGGCCAGTGCGGTGAGAGTGAGGCCGCGGGCCACGAGCAGCTGATCCAGGTGGCACACGACGCGGTGGGGGTCCTCGACCGGCATCAGACGAGGCCGTCGACGTCGTCCTGGAGACGAACGCCCTGGGCGAACGCCTCGGCGAGGGCGAGCAGCAGCAGGGCACTGATGACGGCCCCGAAGGGCACGTCGAAGCCGAACGTGTCAGTGACCCCGTCGAACGCGCGCCGGGTGACCACGGTGTCGGCCAACCCGAGCCCGAGGCTGACGGCGACGCTGCCCAGCAGGACGGTAGCCCCGACCAGGCGCAGGGACGTGGCGCTGGCGGCCACGAACGGCTGCCCCAGCTCGATGCGGCGCACGAGTCGCAGCAGCAGCCAGGCGACGAGACCGACAGCGATCGACAGGATGAGGCCGGGCAGCAGGCTGGCCAACCAGGCACCCGCTCCGGCGTGGTCGATGCGCACCACCACTGTCTCGGCACCGCGCAGCATGACGCCGTCCTGGGGAACGAGTCGATCGGGGGCGGTGGTGGGCCCGAAACCCTCGAGGTCCCAGCGCAGGGGCTGGTCCCGCAGCCAGCTCGCCAGGGGCCAGCCGACCGAGAACACCGGCACGGCCACGCCCACCAGGGCGAGCAGCAGCTTGGTCATCCAGAAGTCAACGCGGTCGAACAGTGGGAGGTGCATCTCGTCTCCTGGGTTGCCTCAGCGAGGTGGGCTTATCGAAAAACGATAACAACGAGAAACGATAAGTCAAGAGCGAGGCGTTGCCGAGCAGCCAGCGACCGGCGAGATCTCGTCAACGCCCACCGAGATGCTCGTTGCGACAACCATCTGACGTCACCCCCTTGCCGGCACTCTCGAAAGCCTGTAGAATCGAACACAAGTTCGATCCAATAGTGATGCTGAGGGATCGGCCCGAACCGCGAGGTTCGCTGCTCACAGGCGCGCTGCATCGACACGTGAGGCCCATGGGTCCGTCGTCGGTGGCAGGAGGTGTCTGGTGAGGTCCAACTGTCATCCGGTGCTGGCGTGCGTCGAGACGGTGGGTGCTGCCCTGAAGGAGACCGCGGGTTTTCCGGCCACCTTCATGGAGCCGGCCGACAAGCGCACGGTGCTGCTGGAGCTGACCCGGCTCGAGGCGCAGCTGATGGCGCTTCGACTGCGGGTGATGGCCGTCTCGGACGACGTCGCGCTGGCAGAGGGGGCGCGCGACGTGGCCGCACTGCTGACCCACCACGCGCGGTCTGATGACCGTACGGATCGTCGTGACCTCGCGTTGGCGCGAGGGCTGGACCGGCGGTGGAGCCAGGTCGCAGCGGCGCTCGGCCGGGGCGACCTCAACGTGGCGCAGGCGCAGGTGATCGTGCGCGCGCTGGAGGAGCTGCCCGCGGAGAAGGTCTCGGCTGAGATGGTCGGGGACGCGGAGGCCCATCTGGTGGCCCAGGCGGCGTTCTTCGGTCCGAGAGAGCTTCGGAGGCTGGGTCGCCGGGTTCTCGAAGTGGTCGCCCCAGAGGTCGCCGAGCTGCACGAGGCCGAACAGCTGGCCGCGGAGGAGAGGCACGCGGAGCGCCGCACCAGCCTGGGCTCCACGCGCCTGGGCGACGGCAGCACCCGGATCACGATCAGCGTCCCCGACGCCGTCGCGACCAGGCTCTTCACCTACCTCGAGGCCTTCACCTCGCCGCGACACCTGACAACGGGGGAGGGTGATCGGATCCGGTCGACCGGAAACGTGGTCAGGCGTTCTGCTCGCTACTGGAGTCCCTGGACCCCGCGCGGGTGCCCGCCCACGGAGGGGACGCCACCACGCTGATCGTGACCGTCACTCTCGACGACCTTCGCAAGGAGCTCGGCACCGCTCAGGTCGGCCCCAGCGACAGGCTGTCCGCCGGGGAGGTGCGCCGCCTCGCCTGCACCGGCAAGATCATCCCGGCGGTGCTCGGGGGGAAGTCCGAGGTCCTCGACCTTGGCCGCTCCGCACGGTTGTTCCGACCGGCGCAGCGCAAGGCCATGATCCTCCGCGACGGTGGGTGTTGCGCC
>JBBQRV010000346.1:0-2258 GCA_038214475.1 Propionibacteriales bacterium
GGTCGCGGGTCTGCACGGGGAGCGTCCACAGGTAGGGATAGGGCGAGGACAGTCCGGAGGCCAGGTCCACCTCGGCGTGGCCGTAGAGGGTCACGATCGTGTCGCCCTGTCGCGCCGCGGCTGCGACAGCCTGGCCGAGCCCGGCCCCGGCCCACGGGGGTGCGGCGGAGAGCCCGGACAGCCAGCCCGGCGCGCAGGCGACCAGCACGCCCACTCCCAGTGCCCGCGCGCCCCACTCGCCGCGGGCCACCAGGTGACCCACGCCGAGGGCGCCCGGCACGACGAGCTGGACCAGGTAGTGGCCCCAGTAGCCGCCGCCGGCGGCGATCGACACCAGGCCCCAGGCCAGGGTCGCGGCCAGCGCCCAGGTCACGGCGTCGCCGCGGCGCCGTACGACGACGCGAGCCACCAGCAGGCAGACGACGAACAGGCCGCTGGCGAAGCCGGCCAGGACCAGGGAGCGCAGCCGTCCCGCCGCGTAGGCGCAGCCCTCGCCGGCGATCACCTGCCCGGCATGCACCCGGAACGTGTACATCGCCTGCAGCACCCCGCCGAGGTCGGTGCCGTGCGCCACCGTCCAGCTGGCGGCGAACCCGAGACAGACGACAGCGCCGAGCGTGGCCGCGCCGAGCAGCCGGGCGGCCGGGCGCACGTCCAGCTCGCGCCGGACCACGGAGACCAGCAGGAGGGTGGTGCCGAAGACGGCCACATCGGCCAGGTTCTGCTTGACCAGCACGGCGCCCACCGCGGCTCCGCCGGCGAGAGCCGCCCACCCCACGGATCGTCGTGCCTCCCCCCGGACGGCGGCGGCCCGGGCGCTGATCACGGCCGCCAGCCCCAGCGCCACGAACGGCGCCGCCAACAGCTCGCCGTCCACCTCCTGGGCGTCCACGAGGGGTGCGACACAGAGCACGGCGGCCACCACGGCGCCCCACCGGGCCGCGCGGGCCCCGTCGAGGCGCTGGGCTGCCACGGCGACCAGCACCACGACCAGCGCCGCGGCGACCAGACCGAGCACCCGCAGCGCGAGGAGGCCCCCGGTCGCCGCGGCCAGCTGGAAGAGGCCGATCAGCAGCGGCGGGCGGTCGACCCAGTAGGGGCCGTAGAGCGAGGTGCCGGGGTGCCACGCGTGGCCGACGATCAGGAACCCTGCCTCGTCGGCCCCGGCCGGGCGCCCCAGGTAGGGCAGTCGCAGCAGCACGACGCCGACGACCGCGAGCGCGACCACGGCCCGGGTGCGCGTCGCGGCCTCCTGGGCGTGGTCCCGGCAACTCACTCCTCCACTGTCGCGCCGCCGTCCTGAACAGCACCTGACCGGTGTCCGGCGCCCTGGAAAACGGGTCGCGACGACCTGCCCCCAGATCGGACAATGACGCGGTGAGCCCTCCCACCCAACCCGGCACCGACCTGCGCTTCCGCGACCTCGACCCCTTGGTCAAGCGGGTCTTCGTCGGCTTCGCCTTCTCGGCGCTGGGCAGCGGGCTGACGATGCCGTTCCTCTACGTCTACCTGGCCGAGGTGCGGGGGATCCCGACCGCCACGGTCGGCCTGGTGTTCGCCTGGATGGGCCTGCTCGGCTTCGTGACCGCTCCCGTCGGGGGCAGCCTGATCGACCGGTTCGGCCCCAAGCCGGTGATGGTCGGCGGGCTGCTGATCGAGATGACCGGGGTGATCTCGGTCGGCCACGTGGCCACCGCAGGCCAGGCCTTCCTGGTCGCTTCGCTGGTGGTGGTCGGCGGGGTCGCGCTCTGGCCGGCGTCCACGGCGATGCTGACCCGGCTGGTGCCCGAGTCGGCACGCGAGCGGGTCTACGGCCTGAACTTCATGATCCTGAACGCCGGTCTCGGGCTCGGCGGCGTGATCGGTGCCCTGCTCATCGACGTCGACTCGGTGGCGTCGTTCCAGCGGCTCTACCTGGTCGACGGGGCGTCGTACCTCGCCTACATCGCGGTGGTGCTGTCGCTGCCGCGGCACACCGGCACCGCGCCCACGCCGGTCGGCGACACCGAGTCGGTGGTCCAGGTGGGCTGGGACGTCGTGCTCCGCGACCGCACGCTGCTGCGCGTGGTCGGCTACTCGATCCTGGCGATCACCTTCGGCTACGCCCAGATGGAGGCCGGCCTGGCGGCGTACGCCGTCGACGTCGCCGACGTGCCCGCGAAGGCGCGGGGCTGGGCGTACGCCGCGAACACGGGGGCGATCGTGTTCGGACAGCTGGTCACCCTGCGGCTGATCCGTGGCCACCGTCGTTCGTCGAT
>JBBQRV010000347.1:0-2117 GCA_038214475.1 Propionibacteriales bacterium
CTCGAGGAAGCCGACGACCTGGTCGCCGCCCTGCCAGCCGGCGGCGTACTGCCCGCGGGCCGTAGCCAGGTCGAGCCGTCGCGGCAGGGTGACGCTGGAGAGCAGCTTGAGCTTCTCGACCCGCAGGTAGAAGGGGACGCCGGCCCAGCGCCGGTTGCTGATGCCGAGCTTGATGGCGGCATAGGTCTCGGTGGTCGACGAGCGCGGGATGTCGTCCTCGTCGGTGTAGCCGCCCACGAGCTCGCCGCCGCTCCAGCCCTCGGTGTACTGGCCGCGCGCCGTCGAGTCGTCGAGTGAGTCGGGCAGGACGATGGCCGAGAGCAGCTTCTGCTTCTCGACCCGCAGCGAGGCGGCGTCGAACGCGGAGGGCTCCTCCATCGCGATCAGTGCCATCAGCTGGATCAGGTGGTTCTGGATCACGTCGCGGGCCGCGCCGATGCCGTCGTAGTAGCCGGCCCGGCCACCGATGCCGATGTCCTCGGCCATGGTGATCTGCACGTGGTCGACGTAGTGGGAGTTCCAGATCGGCTCGTAGATGTTGTTGGCGAAGCGCAGCGCCAGGATGTTCTGGACGGTCTCCTTGCCGAGGTAGTGGTCGATCCGGAAGACCGCCTCGGGCGGGAAGACCTCCGAGACCACCCGGTTGAGCTCGCGCGCGGACGCCAGGTCATGACCGAACGGCTTCTCCACCACCACCCGGCGCCACTCGTGGTCCTCCGGGTCGGCCATCCCGTGCTCCTTGAGCTGACCGATCACGTCGGCGAAGAACTTCGGCGGGATGGAGAGGTAGAACGCGTGGTTGCCACCCGTGCCGCGCACCTGGTCGAGCTCGGAGAGCGTGTGCTTCAGCTTCTCGAACGCGACGTCGTCGGCGAAGTCGCCGGGCACGAACCGGAAGCCCTCGGCCAGCTGCTCCCAGACCTCCTCGCGGAACTCGGTCCGGGCGTACTCGCGCACCGAGTCGTGCACGATCTGGGCGAAGTCCTGGTCGGCCCAGTCGCGACGTGCGTAGCCCACCAGCGAGAAGCCGGGTGGCAGCAGCCCGCGGTTGGCCAGGTCGTAGATCGCCGGCATCACCTTCTTGCGGGCCAGGTCGCCGGTGACGCCGAAGATCACCAGCCCGCAGGGGCCGGCGATGCGCGGCAGCCGGCGGTCCTGCGGATCCCGCAGCGGGTTGCGGTAGGCCGCGCCGGTGGTCACGCGAGCAGCTCTCGCACCGTGGCGAGCGCGGCCAGGTTGCGCACGTGCAGCCGCAGCACCGGCCGGCCCTTGTCGGCGAGGACCTGACCGTCGCCCACGGCCTGCGCGATGAGGAAGCCCTGGAAGGTGAACGGCCGCCCGGGGATCTCGAGGTCCTCCTCGGGCTCGCCGGTGATCTGCAGGTAGACCCCGGTGGCCGGACCGCCCTTGTGGTACTGCCCGGTGGAGTGCAGGAAGCGCGGGCCCCAGCCGAAGGTCACCGGGCGGCCGGTGCGCTCCGCGAGGCCACGGCGTACGTCGGACAGCGCCGCGTCGCGGTGCCGGTCGAGGTAGGCCTGGACGGACACGTAGCCCCGCTCACCGTCGAGCACGCCGAGCAGGGCGTCCACCGCACCGGAGACGGTGTCGGTGCCGTCGGGGAGCCAGTCGCCCGCAAGCACCTCGACGCCGCCGTCGGTGAAGTTCGGCGTCGGGGTCACGCCGCCTCCGTCGAGCATGGAGCGGGCGGCCTCCTTGGCGCTCTCGACGTCGGGCTGGTCGAAGGGGTTGATCCCGATGATCCGCCCCGCGACCGCCGTGGCGTACTCCCACAGCAGCAGCTGCGCACCGAGCGGGCCGTCGACGTGCACACCCCAGCCCGAGGAGGGCCGCACGCTGGTGTCGAAGTCGGGCCCGAACGTGGCCAGCACCTCGTCGTCGGTGCTGGGGGAGTAGTTCGGGGCGGCGCGGTCCTCGACCACGACCGGGAGGATGCCCTTGCCGTCCTTGCCCGTCGACTCGGCGATCAGCTGCTCCAGCCAGAGGCCCATCGCAGCGATCGGCGGCGACGCCACGATGGTCGCCTTGTCGCGGCCGTTGCGCGCGCAGCCGCCGAGGATCGCGCCGAGCTGGAGGCCGGGGTTGCGATCGGCCTCGCG
>JBBQRV010000348.1:0-1986 GCA_038214475.1 Propionibacteriales bacterium
CGCCGGGTCGGCCTCTACGTCATCGGCGGCTACCTCCTGCTCACCCTGGTGCTGTTCGCCTTCTTCTACCCGATCTACACCGCCGAGGTCATCCCCTACAGCCAGTGGCACCTGCGGATGTGGTTCCCCAGCTGGGTCTGACCCGTAGGGCGCTCAGACCGGGGTGACCCGCGGCGCGCCGAGCCCGTTGAGGAGGTGGCCGAGCAGCTCGTCGGTGGCCGCCGTTGCCGCGACGACCAGCCTGGTCGACTCCACGGTGTCGAGCCCCTGGCGACGAGCCACCTGGACGAGCTCCTCGAGGAACAGCATCCGGAAGCGCAGGAACGCCTCGACGCTCTCCTTCACCTCACCACGCGCTCGCGCGGCGATCCGCCCGTAGTCGGTGGCGGCCGCCGCGGCCTCGCCCATGGCGGCGCGCCGCTCCTCCGGACCCTCCGCGTCGATCGCGACGATGAGCGCCTCGGCGATCTGCCGGCCCAGGCCGCGCAGGGTGGCCAGTCCCTCGTCGCCGAGCCGGCCGAGCCAGCCCACGCCCCGGGTGGCCTGCAGCATGTTGCGCCGGTATGCACGGGTCATCCGCTCGGTGGTGACGCCGAGCTCCTTCAGCGAGGGCCGGGTCCGCGCCCCGTCGGGGAGCAGGCTGAGGATGGTCGACCGGGCGAACCGGCGGTGCCCACCGGGCGTGGTGAACGCCTGGACGTCACCGGCGGCACTCCACCGGCGCAGGGTGGCCGGTGAGACCCCGAGCAGCGAGCAGGCGTCCTGGACGGTCAGCCACTCCTCGACCTCAAGGGCATGGTGGGTGCGCGGCCCGCTCATGGCCCCAGCGCCTGTTGGCCCAGGTCTGCCTCGCTCGGGCCCAGAATGCCGTTCTGGTGGCACTGCGCGCAGTATGCCGGCTGGTGACAGACGGCGCAGGCGTTGGTGCTGCCGGCGGCCCGGACGGACGCGGCGTGGTCGTACAGCATCGTTTTGTGGTCGACGCTGATGGCGCCGCTGTCGTGGCAGTTCTCGCAGTAGCTGGCGGCATGGCACGCCCCGCAGGTGCCGGGTTCCGGGAGCGTGCTGCCGGTGGCGGTCTTGTGGTCGAACACCCACAGCGCGTCGTCGTGGCTGGCCGGCTGGATGCCGATCGGGATGTTCGCCGGGCCGACGTTGTTCTGCGGGAAGGTGTGGCACGTGTCGCAGGTCGAGGGGATGGTCTGGTTGGTGACCTTCCCGGCATCGACGAGGTAGTGCGCTCCGTCGTGGCAGCGGAAGCAGCCGGGCGAGCCCTGGTGGCCGAGGTTGTCGGCGTAGCTGGTCGCGGTGACGTTCATCTGCGGTGTCGCGACCAGCTGGTAGATCTGCTTGAGCGAGCTGATCGACCGGGTGACCTTCGCGCCCTGCGCCGCCGCGACGAGCGGGTACTTCGCCGAGTATGTCGCGGCCAGTGACTCGATCGCCTGGTCGGCGGCGGCCGCCGTGGGGTACTTCGCGCTGAGCAGAGCCATGCTGTCGCGCTTGATGTAGGGCAGGCTCGGGCTGATCGTGCCGGCCTCCATCGCGTTGTCGACGGCCTCGTCGAGGGTAGGCACCTCATGCCCGACCCGGTTGTGGCAGTCGTAGCAGTTCATGGTTCGGTTGTTCTCGGTGAGCTTGAGCCGCGCCACCTCCTTGCTGACATCGAACGAGACGGCGGACCCGCTCGTCGCGATGTACTGCTGCGTCGCCCCGTCGGGCGCGGTGGTCTGGACGAAGTCGATCTTCTGGTCCTGGGGGTCGGCGGAGGTGTAGGTCACCTGCTCCTGCACGTGCCAGTGCACGCCGCGGACGCCCGCGCTCTGGCCGAGGTCGAACGGACGGAGCAGCACGGAGACGGTCTGCCGAGTGTTGGCCTCGTCGGTGCCGTAGACCGGGCGGACCACGAGCTGGGTCGGCCCGCCGTCCTTGGTGATCTGGTCGATGGAGTGGCACTTCAGGCAGGTGTCCGCGACCGGCGGCAGC
>JBBQRV010000349.1:0-1954 GCA_038214475.1 Propionibacteriales bacterium
CAGGCGCTGGCCGACGCGGGGGTGCAGGTGCTGCACATCGTCGGGCCCACGCACGAGCTCGCGGCCCCGTCGTACGGCGTGCCCTACGTCGTCGAGGGGTACGTCGACCGGATGGACCTGGCCTACGCGGCCGCCGACGCGGTGCTCTGCCGCGCCGGCAGCAACACGGTCACCGAGGTGGCCGGTGTCGGCCTGCCCGCGGTCTTCGTGCCGCTCCCGATCGGCAATGGCGAGCAGGCCCTCAACGCCAGGCCGGTGGTGGACGCCGGGGGCGGCCTGCTGGTGGCCGACGGCGACCTGACCGCGGCCTGGGTGGCCGCGACCCTGCCGGCCCTGCTCACCGACCCGGCCCGGCTGGCCACCATGGGTGCCGCGGCCTCCGACCTGATCCCGCGCGACGCCGACGACACGCTGGCTCGGATGATCCTCGACGCGGCCGCCGCGGGAGCCCGGCGATGAGGGTCCCCGTCCCCGACGAGCTGCTGCCCGCCGACGCGCTCGGCCGGGTGCACTTCGTGGGCATCGGGGGAGCCGGGCTCTCCGGGATCGCCCGGATCATGCTGCGCCGGGGGATCGCGGTCTCAGGCTCCGACCAGGCTGACTCGCGCACCCTGGCCGCGCTGCGCGAGCTGGGCGCGGTGGTGCACCTCGGCCACGCCGCTGAGCACGTGCACGACGTCGACACGGTGATCGTGTCCACCGCGGTCCGTGCCGACAACCCCGAGTACGCCGAGGCGATCCGCCAGGGCCTCCGCGTGCTGCCCAGGTCGGCAGCCCTGGCCTCGGTGATGGCCGGGCGACGCACGATCGCGGTGGCCGGGACCCACGGCAAGACCACCACCACCTCGCTGCTCACGGTCGCCCTGCAGGCGGCCGGCGCCGACCCGACGTACGCCATCGGCGGCGACCTCACCGGCACCGGCACGAACGCCGACGAGGGCACCGGTGACCTGTTCGTGGCCGAGGCCGACGAGAGCGACGGCGCCTTCCTGGTCTACTCGCCGTACGCCGCGATCGTCACCAACATCGATGCCGACCACCTCGACCAGTGGGGTACCGAGGAGGCCTACCGGGCGGCGTTCTCCGACTTCCTGGCCCGGATCGACCCTGACGGCTTCCTCGTGGTCTGGGCCGACTCCGCCCCGACCGCGGCGCTGGCGCAGGAGGCCCGTGACCGCGGCCTGCGCACGGTGACCTACGGCGAGGCCCGCGACGCCGACCTGACCTGCACCGACCTGGTCGAGGTCGGCGGCACGTCCACGTTCACGGTGCCCGGCCACGGCTCCCTCACCCTGAGGATCCCGGGCCGGCACTACGTGCACAACGCACTGGCCGCGCTGGCGGTCGGGCTGACCCTGGGCCACGGCTTCGAGGGGCTGGCCGCGGGCCTCTCCGCCTTCACCGGCACCCGCCGCCGGATGGAGCTCAAGGGCGAGACCGGGGGAGTGCGGGTCTACGACAGCTACGCCCATCACCCACGCGAGATCGCCGGCGACCTGCAGGCGGCCCGCTCGCTGGCCGGGACCGGCCGGGTGCTCGTCGCCTTCCAGCCCCACCTGGTCTCGCGCACCCGGATCTTCGCCGAGCAGATGGGCCTTGCGCTGGGTGCCGCCGACGAGGTGGTGGTGCTCGACGTCTACCTGGCCCGCGAGGACCCCGACCCGGAGGTCACCGGCCGGCTGGTCGCCGACGCGGTCCCGCTGCCCGCGCGCGCGGTCACCTATCTGCCCGACGCCGACGCGGTGCCGGCGGCGCTGGCGGCGCGGGCCCGCCCCGGTGACGTCGTGCTCACCCTGGGCGCAGGTGACGTCAGCCTGCTGGCCCCCCGGGTGCTCGAGGAGCTGCGATGAGCCAGACCGGTCGCACGCTGCCCCGCCACGAGGACGGGCCGGGCACCGACCCCGACGACCTCGAGCGCACCCGCCGCAAGTTCGCCCGGCGACAGTGGGCCCGG
>JBBQRV010000350.1:0-1950 GCA_038214475.1 Propionibacteriales bacterium
GAGGTGCCGACCGCCCTGGCCCACGTGTGCGGCACGCTCGACGAGGTGACCGACGCGCTCGACGCGCTCGGTGCGCCGCACGTGGTCAAGGACGACGGGCTGGCCGCCGGCAAGGGCGTCGTGGTGACCGACGACCGGGCGGAGGCGCTGGCGCACGCCGAGGCCTGCCTGGCCAAGGACGGGGGACGCGTCGTCGTCGAGGAGTTCCTCGACGGCCCCGAGGTGTCCCTCTTCTGCCTGTGCGACGGCAGCACCGTGGTGCCGCTCGCGCCGGCCCAGGACTTCAAGCGGTTGGGGGATGACGACCGGGGGCCCAACACCGGAGGCATGGGCGCATACTCCCCCCTCGACTGGGCGCCCGCCTCGATGGTGGACGAGCTCGTCTCCCGCGTCGCCCAGCCCACCATCGACGAGATGCACCGCCGGGGCACCCCGTTCGTCGGCGTGCTCTTCATCGGTCTGGCCCTGACCGCACGGGGGGCGCGGGTGATCGAGTTCAACGCCCGCTTCGGCGACCCGGAGACGCAGGTGGTGCTGGCTCGCCTGCAGACCCCGCACGGAGGCCTCCAGCGCGCAGCGGCCCGTGGGGAGCTCGACGGCGCCCCGGTGGTCCACAGGTCCCCCCAGCACGCCGTCACGGTCGTCGTGGCGTCGCACAACTACCCGGGCCCGCCACGGGTCGGCGACGTGGTCTCCGGGATCGACGCTGCGCAGGAGGTCGAGGGTGCCTACGTCCTGCACGCCGGCACCGGGCGCGACGACCAGGGGATGCTGGTCTCGGCGGGGGGCCGCGTCCTGTCGGTCGTGGCCCTGGGCGAGAGCCTGAGCCAGGCCCGCGCGCGGGCCTACGAGGCCGTCGAGTCGATCGAGCTCGAGGGTTCCCACCACCGCAGCGACATCGCCCTGGCAGCAGAGCGCGACGAGCTGCACATCGGCTAGCCGGCCCCGCGCGAGGCGCCGGCGATGCCGACCGCGCCGAGGCCGGCACTGGCGACCATCGTGGTGGCGAACAGCCAGCCCGGCAGGTCAGGGGCCCGCCACGCGATGGCAGCACCCGCGCCTGCCAGCGCCACCGCCTGCGCGACCGAGCCGGTGAGGCTCGAGGCGGCGGTGACCCGCCCCCGGTCGCCATCGGGCACGAGGTGCAGCAGCTGGGTCGACAAGGTGGGTGAGACCACCCCCATCCCGAGCCCGGCCACCCCCCACAGGGCCAGCCCCGGGACGACCGGCGCGAGGTCTGCGCTGACCAGGGCGGGACCAAGGATGCCGAGGGTGATCAGGCTGAAGCCGAACCGCAGCCGGTGGACCGGCCCCACCCGCCGCTGCACCAGGTCCAGGCCGTGCAGCTGGGAGCCGGCCGCCCAGCACATCCCGGTCACGGTGAGGCTCACTCCGGCAGCCGTGGGCCCGAAGCCGTGGGTCGTGGTGAGCATGAGCGGGATCAGGCTCCCGGCGGTGCCGAAGGCGGCCGCCACCAGTCCTCTCAGGGCCACCAGGGCCGGTATGCCGGCCGCGAGCCGGAGCGTGCCCGGGGGCAGCACGGCGCACACCGCAGGAACGAGGGCCGCGGCCCCCATCAGGAGGAGGGCCGCACCGCCCACGGCGACCGCTGCGGTCCTGCTGAGCAGGGACCCCCCGGCCGTGAGCGCGGCGAGGCCAACCGCGGCCAGGGCGGCAGCTCGGACGGCTCGATGCTCGCGCGTGCTCCAGGCCGAGGCCGGACGCCGGTGCGCCGTGTCGGCGCGGATGGCCGGTCGCAGGAGCAGCCCCGCCGGGACCAGGAGGGCGATGCCGACGGCGAAGACGGCCCGCCACGTCGAGGTCTCGGTGATCACGCCTGCGACCGATGGGCCGAGCAGGGAGGGCAGCACCCAGGCG
Organism: Propionibacteriales bacterium; assembly: GCA_038214475.1. Taxonomy (GTDB): domain Bacteria; phylum Actinomycetota; class Actinomycetes; order Propionibacteriales; family Nocardioidaceae; genus Nocardioides. The sequence goes on from JBBQRV010000350.1 coordinate 1,879, forward strand.
GCGGCGAAGGCCGCGAACACCTTCGCCCTCAGCTGTTCCGGCAGGGCGCGGGCCAGCAGCACCGTCAGCGCG
>JBBQRV010000351.1:0-1858 GCA_038214475.1 Propionibacteriales bacterium
CCGTCCGGGGTGGCCCGCTTGGGCCACCCCGGACCGTTAACTCTGCCCCGTTCGGACCACTTCGGGGCGCGAACGTGCCATGATTCGCAGGTGACTGAATTGCGGGCCGACGAGCTCGAACCGATCCGGGTCCTCGTCGTCGACGACCAGGAGCTGTTCCGACGGGGCATGGTGATGCTGCTCGGAGTCGAACAGGGCATCGAGGTCGTGGGTGAGGCCGGGGACGGCATCGAGGGCACCACCCTCGCGGCCAGTGCCGCGCCCGACGTGGTGCTGCTGGACGTCCGGATGCCGAAGCGGTCGGGCATCGAGGCCTGCGTGGCGATCAAGGAGGTCGTGCCGTCCGCCAAGATCATCATGCTCACCGTCAGTGACGAGGAGGCCGACCTCTACGAGGCCGTCAAGAGCGGAGCCTCCGGCTACCTGCTCAAGGACTCCTCGATCGAGGAAGTCGCCCAGGCCGTCCGGGTGGTGGCCGACGGGCAGTCCCTGATCAGCCCGTCGATGGCGGTCAAGCTCATCGACGAGTTCAAGCAGATGTCCAAGCCCGAGCGTGACCAGGTCCCCGGGCTGCGGCTCACCGACCGCGAGCTCGAGGTGCTGCGACTGGTGGCCAAGGGTCTCAACAACCGCGAGATCGCCAAGCAGCTGTTCATCTCCGAGAACACCGTGAAGAACCACGTCCGCAACATCCTGGAGAAGCTCCAGCTGCACTCGCGCATGGAAGCCGTCATGTATGCCGTGCGGGAGAAGCTGCTCGACATCCCGTGAACCTGAGCAAGGCCCAGGCGCGACGCGTCGCCCTGGCGGCCCAGGGGTTCCGCGACCCGCGGCACACGGTGCCGACCCTGCGCACGTTCGCGCGCACGCTGGCTCGCACCGGGGTGCTGCAGGTCGACTCGGTCAACGTGCTGCAGCGGGCGCACTACATGCCGCTGTTCTCGCGGATGGGCGGCTACGACACCGAGTTGCTCCGACGCGCGTCCGAGCAGCGGCCACGGCGGATGGTGGAGTACTGGGCGCACGTGCAGGCGTTCATGCCGGTCGACCTGTGGCCGGTGATGCGGCACCGGATGGACTCCTACCGGACCCAGCGGCACAAGTGGTGGGACACCACCGTGACGACCGAGCTGACCGGCAACCTGCTGGCCGAGATCGCCGCGCGGGGAGCAGCCACCGCGCGCGACCTCGACGAGGGGTTGCCGCGGGCCAAGGAGCACTGGGGCTGGAACTGGTCGGCCACCCGCCGCGCGCTCGACTACCTCTTCATGGTGGGCGACGTCGCGGTCGCCGGGCGCAACGCGCAGTTCGAGATCCGCTACGACCTGCCCGAGCGCGTGATCCCGCAGCAGTTCCTCGATGCCCCGACCCCGACCCTGGCCGAGGCCAGCCGGGAGCTGGTGAGCCGTGCGGCGCGCTCCCACGGCATCGCCACCGCACCGTGCCTGGCCGACTACTACCGGATGCGGCTGCAACCCGCAGCGGGGGTGCTGTCCGCCCGGGTCGCCATCGACGAGCTGGTCGAGTCCGGTGAGCTGCTCCCCGCCACCATCGAGGGGTGGTCGCGCCCGGCGTACCTGCACCGCGACGCCCTGCTGCCGCGCCGGGTGGCCGCCCGGGCCCTGCTGAGCCCGTTCGACCCGGTGGTCTGGGAGCGGGAGCGGGCCGAGCGGCTCTTCGACTTCCGCTACCGCATCGAGATCTACGTGCCCGCGGAGAAGCGGGTGCACGGCTACTACGTGCTGCCGTTCCTGCTAGGCGACCGGATCGTGGCCCGGGTCGACCTCAAGGCCGACCGGGTGGCCGGCGTGCTGCGGGTGCAGAGCGCGTACGCCGAGCCGGGCGCACCTGCGGAGAC
>JBBQRV010000352.1:0-1829 GCA_038214475.1 Propionibacteriales bacterium
GCTCCTTGATCGCGTGGTCGCACACGCCCTGGCGGAACGTGGCGTCCCAGTAGGCGGTGAAGGTCTTGAAGACCTCGGGGGAGTGCGCGCGCACCGCCGAGCTCTCGGGGCGGGGGGTGCCGTGGAGCGCGCTGCGCTCCATCTCGACGCGCATCTCGGCGTCCATCTGGTCCCTCGGCACGGAGCTGATGCGGGGCTTGCCCAAGTACTGCTCCTCGGGGTTGTTCACTGCTGCGCCTCGATGGCGCGGACGACGGCGGCGCTGTCCAGCGGCAGGTCGCGCACGCGCACGCCCAGCGCGGCGTGCACGGCGTTGGCGATCGCGGCGGCGGTGGGGCCCTGGGCGGCCTCTCCGGCCCCGACCGACGGCAGGTCGGGTCGGTCGACCAGGTGTACGTCGACCCGCGGCGCCTGCGCGAAGGTGAGGATCGGGTAGGACTCCCAGTCGTCGCTGGTGATTCGGCGCCGGTCGAAGCGGACGCGTTCGCGGGTGGTCCAGCTGGTGGCCTGGGTGGCGCCGCCCTCGATCTGGTTGCGCACCCCGTCGGGGCTCACCACCAGACCGACGTCGACCGCGACAGTGAGCCGGCGGACCCGGATCTCGTGGTCGGCCTCGACCTCGGCGACCACTGCGCAGTAGGCGCCCTTGTCCTTGTAGCGGGCGAAGCCCAGGCCGCGGCCGATGCCGTCAGGCGTCATAGTCGACCAATTGGCGGCTTTGGCCGCGGTCGTCAGCACCTCGATCGCCCGCGGGTCGTCGAGGTGGTCGAGCCGGAACCGCAGCGGGTCGACGCCGGCCGCCTCGGCCAGCTCGTCGATGAAGGACTCGATCGCGAAGACGTTGGTGAACGCCCCGAGCGCCCGCATCGCCGAGGACCGCAGAGGGGTCTCGGTGAGCCGGTGCCCGACGACCCGGCGCGGGCCGACCGTGTAGATCGGCCGGGCGTTGCGGGTGCTGCCGCCTCCGGCGCTGAGCGGAGGATCGGTGGGCGCGGGAGCCGGCAGCGGCTCGGCGAGGTGGGCTCCGGCGAGCAGGCCGGGCACCCCCGCGTACCCGGGCCGGCTGGAGTGGCCCTGGCTCCACACCTCGTGGCACCACGACGTGATCCTGCCGTCGGCGAGCGACGCCGCGAGGTCGACCGACATCGCCGGCGCCAGCGGCCCCCAGGTCAGCTCGTCCTGCCGGCTCCAGCGCACCAGCACCGGCCGGCCGGGCACGGCCCGCGCCAGCAGCACCGCGTCGAAGGCCGCGTCGTCGGCGGCGTTGTGCCCGTAGCAGCCGGCGTTCTCGACGTGCTCCACCACGACGTCGCCGGCCGCCAGGTCGAGGGCTGCCGCGATCGCGTCGCGCAGCTGGTGGATCCCCTGGCTGTGGCTGCTGACCCGCACCGTGTCGCCGTCCCAGGTGGCCAGGCCGCAGCTGGGGGCGATGGAGGCGTGCGCCAGGAACGGTCGCGAGTACGACGCCCGCAGCGTCGCGGCCTCGGGCAGCTCCTCGTCGTGGAGCACCACGTCGTCGTGCGGGCCGGCGCGCAGGAACCCGCCGAGGTCGTCCTCGTCGGGCAGCAGGTCGACCTCGGTCCACTCGGCGGCGTCGCGCAGCCGCACCAGGGCGGTGTCGGCGACCTGCTCCCGCTCGGCCACGACGCCCAGGAACGACCCGTCGCGCACCAGCCGCACCTCGAGCCCGTCGACGCGGGAGGCGTCGAGAGCCGCCAGCCGTGGGGGCCCCCCCGGCGGGGGCCGCACCCCCCCCGGCCGCACCCCCGCCCGGGGCCGGGCGGGCCGCGGGCGCGGGCCGCCGCGCCCCCGGGCGGGGCGGGCGCGCC
>JBBQRV010000353.1:0-1745 GCA_038214475.1 Propionibacteriales bacterium
CCGGTTGGTGGTCCAGCAACGGCCACACGACAGCGGCTGGGCGGACCGCTGATCGGGGTGGTCGACGAGTTGGGCGTTGCGGTGGCCCACCTGGCGGTGGCGGCGGCCGGTGTGCCGGGCGCGCGGGAGCGGGGCCGGGGGGCACGTGCGCCGCGCCGGGGGATGTTGCGAAACAGGAGTAGCGGGACCGGGACGCGATGGGCGAGGGTAGGCCGGTGACCGACGACATCGCGGCAGGATCGCCCGGGTCCGACGCTCCCTCGCCTGCTGATCGATCCGTCGGAGACCCCGCGGTGCAGGCGGAGTGGGACCGGCGGTATGCCGACCGGGAGCAGTTGTGGAGTGGCCAGCCCAACGGTGCGCTCGTGAGCGAGGTCGCCGGGCTCACGCCCGGGCAGGTGCTCGATGTTGGCTGTGGCGAGGGCGCTGACGCGATCTGGCTCGCCAGCCGCGGCTGGGAGGCAACCGCGCTCGAGGTCTCGGGCGTGGCGCTGGAGCGGGCGGCCCGGCACGCGCGGGACGCTGCTGTCGCCGTTCGCTGGGTGCACGCCGAGCTGGCCGAGGCGGTGCTCCCAGCGGCGTCCTTCGACCTGGTTTCCGCGCAGTACCCGGCCCTGCTGCGCACTTCCGACGACGCGGCTGAGCGGGCGCTGCTCGCGGCCGTCGCGCCCGGCGGTGTGCTGTTGCTCGTTCACCACGCGGGGATGGACACCCAGCAGGTGCACGACAGCGGCTTCGACCCGGCCGACTACGTCTGGCCCCCGATGGTCGCCGCGCTGCTCAACGACGACTGGGAGGTGGAGCTGGCCGAGCAGCGCCTGCGCATCGCACCCGACGGCGGGGCCGGCGCGCACCCCATCGATGACCTGGTGCTGCGCGCGCGCCGGCTGCGCTGAGCCCCTCCGCCCGCTGACTGGTCGGTTGGCGAACACGGCTGCGCTCTCACTTCCTTGGTACTGAGACTGCGACGGTCAGACGGATTGCGGCCACCGCCCTGGCCCTGCCTGTTGGACGCCGAGACCGCCGAGCGCTACGGCCTGGTCATCCGCGCTATGCCGGCAGATCAGCTCGGCAGCTTCGTCGACTCCCTCGCGCTCGACGCATCGCCGGCTTGGCTCTCTACGTGCGTCAGCGGTCAAAACGCCATAACGGCGCTGCCGCCTCCCCCGCGCTGACAGCGTCAGCGTCGACGAGCAAGCGCGCACCTGACCCACGGATCGAACGAGAAGTGCAGCGGGGCTCGCTGCGGCATCATCGCTTTCTCCTCCCGCGCCGGCGGACAGGCCGCACTGCGAGTGTGTGCCGACGCTTACGAGGCCGACTGACCGGCTGGCTGGCGGCCTGGCTGGGGTGCCGTCGGGGGCAAGCCGTGACCCGATAGCTGGGCGCACTCCGCGGCACGATTTACCTCGCCACGCGACAAGACATCACAGTCGCGCAAGCGGAACCCACCACCGGCGCCGGTCCACCGACCGACGCAAGAACGAAACCGCAGGCGCGAAACCCCTACCCGATCAGGAGACCGCCCCTCGATGCGCTAACCACTCACCCGAGGTGCGGACTTTCGTTGGCCACCAGCGGGGACGGCGGCTTGGCCATTGACAAGCGGCGCTAGCCAGGTTCGCGCCGCCATCTGCGCCTTGATGCTCCATGGCGAGAGGTGTGATAAGCCCCATCTTCAGCGCTGGCCTGGCCCCAGCCAGCCGTCATGGCAACCCGGGTGATACTCCGGTCGGCACCCTCAC
>JBBQRV010000354.1:0-1744 GCA_038214475.1 Propionibacteriales bacterium
CGCCGTGGTGAGCGCCCGATGACTCCGGCTCGTGGCGGTGGCGGCCGGGGCGGCTCGGGCGGCGCCAAGAAGGGTGGCAAGAAGCCGATGTCGTCGGCCGCCAAGAAGGCGGTCGAGTCCAAGAAGACCCGCCACGCAGCCGCCTCGGTGCGCAAGGCCGACCGACCCGGCGCGGCCCGCGCGGCCGGCCGTCCACCGGCCCGGGGCAAACGTGGCGGTGGCGGTGGCGGTGGCGCCGATAGCCGTGGTCAGGGTGGTCGCAGCCAGAGCGCCCCACGGGGCCTCGGGGGGGATCAGGTCGAGGGTCGCCAAGCAGTGCGCGAGCTGCTGTTGGCCGGCACGCGCCGGGTCCGGGAGATCCTCGTCGCCGAGTCCCAGGACGACACCGAGGTGCTCCAGGACATCGTCGACCTGGCCCTCGACCTCAAGGTGCCGGTCCGCGAGGTCACCCGTACCCGTCTGTTCGCCGACGCCCGCACCGAGTCACCTCAGGGCGTGGTCGCCCGCGCCGACGAGCTGCCGGACCACGACCTCGACGAGCTGGCCCGCAAGAAGTCGCCGCAGGGCGCCCCGCCGTTCCTGCTGGCGGTCGACGGTGTCACCGATCCCGGGAACCTGGGTGCGCTGCTCCGTTCGGCCGAGTGCGCCGGCGTCACCGGGGTGGTGCTCCCGAAGCACCGGGCGGTGCACGTCACGCCGACGGTGACCAAGGCGGCCGCCGGTGCCGTCGAGTACCTGCCCATGGCGCTCGTCGGGGGCCTTCCCGCCGCGCTGCGCCAGCTGCGCGACGCCGGGGTGTGGGTCATCGGTCTCGACGCCGGCGGTGACACCGATCTGTTCGACCTCGAGGTCGCCAGCGAGGCGGTGTGCCTGGTGCTGGGCGCCGAGGGCAAGGGCCTGTCCCGTCTGGTCCGCGAGCGTTGCGACGCAGTGGCCGGCATCCCGCTGCTCGGTCAGCTGGCGTCGCTGAACGTCTCGGCCGCCGGTGCGCTGGCCTGCTTCGAGGTCACCCGCCGCCGGCTCGCCGGCCGCAAGGGGACCACGTGAGCCGAGGCCGTCCGGTGCTCGGGGGTGGGGCAGCCGTCCTCGCCGTCGTCGCCCTGCTGGCCGGGATCGGGGCCGGGTGCAGCAGCGACGGCAAGGGCTCCGACGCCGCGCCGGGCTCCACCAGCACCCTCGTGCCCAGCTCGTCCGGTGACAGCTGCAACGACCCCTCCGGTGACCTCGACCTGCCGGTCGGCGTCTCGGCCGACACCTCAGGCCTGCCGGGTGTCGACCTGGTGACCGCCTCGGCGACGGTCGCCGGCGACCAGCTGGCCGTCACCATGACCGCGGCCGGGCCGATCGACGCCGCGCCGGCGGCCACCTACGTCGTGGCCCAGGGTGATCCGCTCGGCCAGCTCAGCTTCGAGCTGCGGATGGTTCACGGCACCGACGGCTGGACCACCACGCTCGTCACCTGGCCCGATCGGGTCGAGTCCCGCCAGCAGGTGCCGGTGACCCCTGAGGTCGCCGGGTCCACCGTCACCACCTCGGTGCCGCTGTCGTCGCTGCCGCCGATCTCGCTGGCCATGCAGTTCGGGGCCACCGCCACGGTCGACGGCCTGATCGTCGTCGACGACTGCTCGAGCCTCACCGGCGGCTGACGGGTCAGGCGGAGCGGGCGAGGTCGGCGAGGAGGGCCCTGGTGCGCTCGGTGCTGCGGGCTCGCTCGGCCTCGTCGGACCCGACGGGGAAGGTCATC
>JBBQRV010000355.1:0-1689 GCA_038214475.1 Propionibacteriales bacterium
GGCGGCGAGGCCGCCGACGGCCAGCCCCCCGGCCCACGAGCCGAGCAGGTATGCCGCGGTGGTCAGCCACCAGCGTGAGTGCCGGGCCCGCTCACCGAGCGGGCTGATGCTCGAGAGCATCGACTCGCCTCAAGGCGACCAGGTCGCGCGCACGGCGGCGACCACGGCCATGGGCAGGCCCAGCACCAGGGCCAGGGAGGTCACCGACATCTCAGTGCTGGTGGTCGTGCTCGGCGTGGGGGTCCGGGTCCGGCGACTGGAAGAGGCTGGGGTGGCCCGGGCGGATCCCCGCCGCGAGCAGCTCGTCGTCCATCCGCGGCACGCTGTCGCGCTCACCACGACCGAGCTGCTCGCCGACGAGCTGACCGGGACCGGTGCGGCCGGCGGACTCGCGGGCGTCCTCGCTGTCGGACACCCCCTGGGCCATCAGGTCGCGGACCTGTGGCCAGGTCGTGGCCGACCCCTCGCCGGTCACCCGGCCGTCCTCGACGTAGACGAAGTAGGGGGAGCCGGGGATGTCGTAGTCGGTCCACGCGCCACTGGACTGCACGACCGCCCGGTCGCCGGCGAGGGTGCGCAACGTGCTGGCCGACTCCTCCTCGGGACCCTTCGCGACCACCTGCAGGTGACCGCGACCGGGCACCTCGACCTCGCCGCGGAACTCCTCCCAGAACGTCTGGCAGACGCTGCACCCGCTGGTGAGGAACGCCAGCAGGGTCCTCGTGCCGGGCTCGGTGACCGGCACCACCTGCTCGGTGCGGTCGAGGCCGGTGCCGACGATGTCGTGGGCCCGGGTCGAGTCGGCGCGGGTCGCCGGCACCACCCCGGACTCGAGCTCGACCGGCACGGGGCCGGGCTTGCCGCCGGTGGTGGCCGTGGTGACCCCGGTGCCGGCCTCCCGCTCGAGCTCGAGCCCGGCGCCCAGCTCGTGCAGGGCCTTGAGGATCAGGGCGTGGCTGCGCAGCAGCCCCAGCACCAGGACGCCCAGCAGGACGACGGCCGCGCCCTCGGCGATGACGGCAGCAAGCATGCTCAGCCCTTCGTGGTGCTTCGGACGGCGGCGGGGCTCACCGTGGGAAGGACGGCCATCACCTGCCAGGCCAGGAAGCCCAGGACGGCGCCCAGGGCGGTGGTGGTCAGGACCGGTCCGGAGGACTCGGCCCACGCCGCCGCGGGGGGCGCGGCGGCGACGCCCAGGCCCACGAGCGCAGCGACGCCGGTCAGGGCGAGGTGGGCGCGGGTGGCAGGGGTGTCCGGCTTGCCGAAGCATCCGCACGACCCCAGCACCCCGCCGCGTGCCAGCACCCGGGCCACGAAGGCCGTGAAGGCGAGGTAGGCGACGCCGACCAGGGCCGCGGACAGCCGGCCGGGGGCCAGGACGGCCCAGGTCCCGACGACGACCTCACCCGCGGCAAAGACGCGCACCAGCCCCCGACCGGCCGGGAGCCCGGCAGCACGCAGGGCCCGGACGAGGGGCAGGGGGTCGCTCAGCTTGGGCAGACCTGCCACGACGAGCAGACCCGCCGCGGCGAGGAACGGTCCGGCAGCCAGCTCCCACATACGTCCTGACGCTACCCTCCGGGACCGGTCGGCACCTCTCCACGCGCCCGGCCCCGCCGGCCGGCAGCTGGAGGGGGGACAGGCGCGTGCCTGTCCCCCCTCCGGGTGCCCGCCGGACGGGCGAGGGTC
>JBBQRV010000356.1:0-1623 GCA_038214475.1 Propionibacteriales bacterium
GGGTGCGCACGAGGTCGGAGACGTAGAGCCCACCGAGGGTCAGCGGCTCCAGCGAGCCGACCAGCGCCCGCGCCTGCGCGTGCCCCTCGTCGGTCAGGTCGGCGCCGGGCACCGCGGTGTCGAGCTGCCGCGCGACGTTGGCAGAGGTCTGTCCATGGCGGACGAGCAGGAGGCGCACCCTCCCAACCTAGGTCGTACGACGCGTCGTCGCTGCACGGCGGCAGCCGCGCGGCCCTGCACACCCCGAGCCGCGGACCGACGAACCGGCTCGAGCCCGGTGTGTGACCGTGGTCTGCTCACCTTCCAGACGCGCGCCGGCCCGTCCGCGCACGACAGCCCGGCTGACCCGGGTTCCCCCCCGCTGAGGGGCGCAGACCACCGCCTCAGCCGAGGAACGCACCCGCCGCGAGAGCCACCAGCGCCGGCGCGAGTCCGAGCAGCACGGCGATGCTGTCGCCCCCCTGCCACGGCGCCGCACCGGCCCAGGTGCGCCGGTGGGCCCCCGCGAAGCCGCGCGCGTCCATGGCCAGGGCGAGGGTGGCCGCCGCGCCGAGCACGCCGACGAAGAGCCCGAACGTCGTGGCCCCCACGTCCCGCGCCCGGGCCGGGAGCGACCGCCCGCCACCGACCCCGCGCACGCGGCGAGCGAGGGCGAGCTCGGCCCACAGCTGGCCGAAGGACTGGAACCGGGCCAGGGCCGCCGAGAAGGCGACGACGGCCCGGGCGGGCAGCCGCAGCCGCTGGGCGAGGTGGTCGCCCAGCGCATCAGGGTCGACGTAGGGCAGCACGACGAGCGAGGGCAGCACGAGGGTGACGATCCGCAGGCTGGCACCCAGGGCGATGCCGAGATCGTGGCCACCGAGCAGCCACGTCGACCAGCCGACCCCGAGTGCGCCGATCGCGGGGGCGATGCTCCGCCTGAGCACCGAGTGGCAGCGGCCCCGCGGTCTGGCCCCCGGCCCGGGTGCCACGAGCACCGCTGCGCCCAGGGCGATCTCGGCGGCGACGACGACGAGCGCCTGCTGCCACGAGTGGAGCAGCGCCGGCAGCGGTAGCACGAGCAGGGCCGCCGCGAGCAGCGCCAGCGGCCCGGCTCGCGCGACGAGCGGGATGGCGCTGGCCGTCGGCGGCTCCATACGGCGTGCCGGGGGGGAGAGTGGGTGCACGGCGCCGGCGGCCGCGACGACCCCGCCGTCGTGGGTGGTGACGAGCACCCCTGAGCCCGCGGCGCGCAGCGACTCGACGACACCCATGACGGCGGCCCAGGTGTGGCGGTCCTGCCCGACGGTCGGCTCGTCGGCGAGCAGGAGCGCGGGTTGGTGCACGGCAGCCGCGGCCAGGGCGAGCCGTCGCTGCTCGCCGCCGGAGAGCTGCCGCGGGTCGGCGCGGCGCAGGTGGGCCAGACCGAGCCGGTCGAGCAGCACCTCGGCCCGCTCGAGGGCGACTCCCTCGTCGAGACCGACGGCTCGTGCGGTCGTGAGCACCTCGTCGACGACGGTGCGTGCGACGAGCGTGCTCGCCGCACGCTGTGGCACCCACGCCACTCTCCGGGCGAGGTCGACGGGGGCCAGCCGGTGGGGTGGGGTGCCGTCGGGCGGGGTCAGCTCGGGGGCCCAGGTGACC
>JBBQRV010000357.1:0-1610 GCA_038214475.1 Propionibacteriales bacterium
CCGCCTGGTCGACGCCATCGGGCTGGGCCGGGTGCACCTCGTCGGCGCCTCGATGGGCGGAATGATCGTGCAGGAGGTGGCGCTGCGACACCCCGAGCGGCTGCTGAGCCTGACCTCGATCATGTCCACCACCTCCCCGAACGTCGGCCCACCGACTCCCGCGGCGAGCGCGGCCCTGTTCAGCCCGCCGGCGACGACCGAGTCCGAAGCCGCAGAGCGCGCGATCGCGGTCTACCGGGTGATCGGCTCGCCGGGGTACCCCCTCGACGAGGTCGCCCTGTCCGCGCGCGCACGGGAGTCCTTCCGCCGCTCCAACGACCCCGCTGGCGTGGCCCGGCAGCTCGCCGCGATCCACGCCTCCGGTGACCGGACCGAGCGGCTGCGCCGACTGGGCGTGTCCACCCTCGTGCTGCACGGGGAGGACGACCCGCTGGTGCAGGTCGACGGTGGCCGAGCCACCGCAGCCGCGGTGCCCGGGGCACGCCTGGTGACCTGGCCGGGGATGGGACACGACCTGCCACGCGGGATGTGGCCCCACATCATCGGAGAGATCACCGCCCACGCCGGGCTCGCCTGAGCCCGTCCATCAGTAATTGCGACGCCGAACCTCTAGCAGCATTGGGGATCGAGCGCACCCGCGCAGTGCGCTCTGCAGGTGGCAGCATGCAGGGATGAGCGCGCGTTTCCTCGACCTGGCCGACCCGGCGTGTGACGTCACCTCGGCCCGCGTGCACGCGGCTCGAGAGGCCGACTGGTACGTCGAGACCAGCTATGGCTGGGCGGTGCTGCGGTATGCCGAGGCCAGTGCTCTGCTCACCGACCGGCGGTTCAGGCAGGGCAACGCGCGCTGGCCCGAGCAGAACGGCGTTCACGACGGTCCCTTCGTCACCTGGTGGCAGGAGGTCTTGCTCAGCCTCGATGGCCCCGATCACGCCCGCTTGAGACGGTTGCTGATGCCGGCCTTCCGGCGGCGCTCGATCGAGGCCATGCAGCCTGCATTCCAGGACCTCGCGCACCAGCTGATCGACGACTTCGCGCCTCGGGGCCGAGTGGAGCTCGTCTCGGAGTTCGCCGAGCCGTACGCCGCCCGGATCCTCTGCGTCCTGCTGGGGCTGCCCACCGACGAGTGGGCCCAAGTGGCGCACTGGGCGGACGACCTGGGCAAGTCCTTCGGGACCAACCTCCGCGAGGATCTACCCCGCATCGAGACGGCGCTCACAGGGCTGACGGGCTACGTCGACGAGGTGGTCGCTGACCGAGCCGCACATCCTCGTGAGGACCTGGTCACGACGTTGCTGCAGGCCCACGAGGGTGAGGCTCGGTTGAGTCGTCGTGAGCTGTCGGTGTCCTTGGTGTTCTTGGCCTTCGCGGGCATGGAGACCACGCGCAACCAGCTGGGTCTGGCGCTGCAGACGTTGCTGGCGCACCCGGACCAATGGCGGCTGCTCGGAGAGCATCCGGAACTTGGACAAGCGGCCGTCGAGGAGGTGATGCGGGTCAACCCGACCGTGACGTGGGTGACCCGCGAGGCGATCGAGGACGTCGAGCTCAACGGCTTGCACATCCCGGCCGGCGGGATCGTGCAGGTGCTCTCGCACGCCGCCGGCACT
>JBBQRV010000358.1:0-1601 GCA_038214475.1 Propionibacteriales bacterium
GTCCCGCAGCACCCGGAGCAGCAGCACACCGGCGGTGACGTTGTCGTGCAGCCGGTGCGGGCGCAGCGGGCGTCCGGCGTACATCGACATCCAGCGGGCTGTGTCGGGGAGCACCTGCATGGCGCCGATGGCCCCGGCACCCGAGACCGCGCCCATCCGCCACCCGGACTCCTGCCACGACACGGCCAGGGCGAGCTGGGGGTCGACGCCGTGCCGGTGCGCGGCCCCGACCACGGCCCGGTGCACCCGGCGGCGGGCGGGGTCGGAGGGAGCCGATGCGCGCGACGGGGTCGCGGTGCGGGTGTGTGCCTGCTGCCTGTGCTGACCCCTGGGACCGCGGACCACCACCGGGATCCGCAGCCGTTGACCGACGGCGAGGGCGCCGTCCGCCGCGAGGTGGTTGCGTGCCATCAGCTCGGCGGTCCAGGCGTGGAACCGGACGGCCAGGCCGGTCGCGGTGTCGCCGGGGCGCACGGTGTAGCCGACCACGCGCCGGTGCTCCCCGGGCGCGGCCGTGGCGGGTGCTGCGGCCCCCACGGTGCCGACCAGGAGCCCGGCCACCAGCAGCAGGGGGGTGACGAGGGCGGTGCGGGCAGGGGTACGGAGGCGGCGGGGGAGGGTGATGGGGAAGTCCCTTCGACGAGTCGAAGCCTTCGACGTTACGCAGGTGACGCACGGGGCACAAGTGAGGCACGGGTCGCGCGTGTCGGACGGGTCCTCCGGGGTGGGTCGAGGATTTCCGCGCCCCGCGGGCGGGTGGGAGAGTGTGCGCCATGAGCGAGCAGCACACGTCCGAGGCCACGGGAGCGCCTCAGGAGCCCGTCGACCTGGCGGCGCTGGTGACGTCGTGGGTCGACTGGGCCGGAGCGGCCCAGGCCCTCGGCGTCAGCGTCAACCAGGTCCGCACCATGATCCGCGAGCACGACCTGGCGGCGGCAGTGCCGACGCCCGGCACCGGCCAGCAGGTCCCGGCCGAGTTCATCCAGGACGGTGAGCTCGTCAAGGGGCTCACGGGTCTGCTCACGGTCCTGCACGACCATGGCTTCGACGACCGCGAGTGCATCGAGTGGATCTTCACCGACGCCGACCTCCCCGGCCGCCCGATCGACGCGCTGCGGGAGAACCGCGGCTCCGAGGTCAAGCGCCGAGCCCAGGTCCTGGTCTGAGGGTGCCCATCATGACGCAGGCGAACCGGCGGGCGCTCGTCGCCGTGGTCGTGGCCGGTCTCGCACTGCTGCTGACCTGGTACCTCCAGGGCAGCGACTCCCCGGGCGCCGAGCCGGGCGGTACCGCGACCAGCCCGACGGCCTCGGCAAGCAGTACGACGCAGGGCACCGACCCCGAGTCGGGGCTGCCCTGGGTGGCCGTCTCCGAGCTGCCGGTCGAGGGTCGGCGGATGGTGCAGCTGATCGACGCGGGCGGCCCTTTCCCGGAGCAGCGCGACGGCGTCACGTTCGAGAACCGCGAGGGCCTGCTGCCCGGCCACGAGCGGGGCTACTACCACGAGTACACCGTGGCCACGCCGGGGTCCGACGACCGCGGTGCCCGACGCATCGTGGCTGGCGACCCCGACGAGCTGTACTACACCGACGACCACTACC
>JBBQRV010000359.1:0-1590 GCA_038214475.1 Propionibacteriales bacterium
GTCTCGCGACCGGCTCAACTCCCTGGTCGGCTTGTTGGACGACCGGTCTGCCGACATCGTCCGGTCGCGCTACGGCCTCGTCGACGGCCGTCAGCATAAGCTGGCCGACATCGGCGCCCGCCACGGCATCTCGGCGGAGCGCGTCCGTCAGCTCGAGCGCGAGGCGATCGCCAAGCTGCGCCGCCTGGCCGACCCCGACCTGGCTGCCTGAGCCCAGGGTCCCACCGCTCGGCGGTGCGGAGCCCGACTGGGCACTCAGTCGCTCCGCGAACCCGCCGAGACCACGTCCGCGAAGACCTCCGCCACCTGGGTGCGGAGGTCTTCGCGCGTTCCGGTGTTCTCGATGACATGGGTGGCGATGGCAAGACGATCCTCGCGGGTGGCCTGGGCTGCGATCCGTGACCGGGCGTCCTCCCCCGTCCAGCCCCGAACCTCCAGCATCCGCTGAAGCTGCACCTCTGGGGGTGCATCCACGACGATCACGGCCTCGAAGCTCCCCGCCCGGCCGCCCTCAGCCAGCAGCGGGATGTCGTGGACGACGACCGCGTCGTCGGGGGCCTGGCCCTCGAGCTCGACGACGCGCTGGTGGACCAACGGGTGCACGATCGCCTCGAGCCGCGCGCGGGCCGACGCGTCGTTGAAGACGAGACGTCCCATGGCCGGACGGTCCAGCTGCCCGTCGGGGGCAAGGACCTCCTCCCCGAACTCGGCCACGACCGCGTCGAGGCCAGGGGTGCCCTGCTGCACCACCTCGCGCGCCAGCACGTCGGCGTCGATGATCACCGCACCGAGATCGGCCAGCATGGCGGCCACCGTGCTCTTGCCGGAGGCGACCCCACCTGTCAGTCCTACCCGCGTCGTCATGCGGGGATCATGCCAGCCCAGCCCTCATCTCAGCCCTCAGCCCAGCTCTCAGCCCAGCTCTGAGCCCAGGCGTCGGCTCAGCCCTGGTCGCCGACGGGCTTCTGGGTGGAGTCCTTCTGCTGCAGCCGGTCGATGTGCTCGGAGGCCTCGGCCTTGGTGAGGTCGGCGGGGATCTCCTCGCCTGCCTGGCGGGCGAGGTTGTCGAGGTAGCTGCGCTGCGGGCCGGTCATCGGCTCGTCGCCGGTGACCCACTCCTCGGGGTCGCGCGTGGCGCCCTGCTCCGGCTCGGCGCTGCCCAGGGTCTCGGTCGTGTCGGTCTCGGTCGATGCATTCTGTTCGCTCATGCGTTCGAAACTAGTCGGGCCTCAGCCGTCGTTCAAGGACCGGTGTCCGGGGTCTCCGGAGCACCCTCCTGCTCGGGGCGCCGGAGTCGCCGCTGCAGCTTCTCGTGCTCCTCGCGCTCGCGGGCCATCTGGCTCTCGCGGTGGGCACGCCGCTGCTCCTCGGCACGCTCACGCACCTTGCGCAGGAACTCCTCGTCGTCCCCGGGGTCGGTCGCCGCGGCGCGTCCCGGACGGTCGTACTCCGGGAAGTCCGGGGTGGCCCGTTCGTACCTCGACCGGCCCGGCGCACCCTGGGGTCGGCCGGCGACCAGCCAGGCGATCGAGCCGGCCAACGGGAACAGCAGCACGATGAAGACCCACGCCAGCTTGGGCAGGTTGCGGA
>JBBQRV010000360.1:0-1553 GCA_038214475.1 Propionibacteriales bacterium
CCTGCGCACGGTCGCGGGGCTCTCAACGGTAGAGATCGCCCGGGCCTTCCTGGTGCCCGACGCCACGATGGGGCAACGGATCAGCCGCGCGAAGAAGAAGATCGCAGTGGCCCGGATTCCCTACCGGATCCCCGCCGACCACGAGCTGCCCAACCGGCTGGCGGGGGTGCTGGCCGTGCTCAACGTCGTCTTCACCGTCGGGCACCACGCACCCGTGGGCCAGCTCGACGCGCGTGTCGACCTCGCCGACGAGGCCGTCCGGCTGGCCCGGCTGCTGGCCTCGCTGATGCCCGACGAGCCGGAGGCGTGGGGGCTGCTGGCGCTGATGCTGGCCACCCACGCGCGTCGCGACACCCGGCTCGACGCCGCCGGTGACCTGGTGCTCCTGCCTGAGCAGGACCGCAGCCGCTGGCACTCGGCCGAGATCGCCGAGGCGGCCGGACTGGTCTCCGGCACGCTACGGCTGCGCCGACCCGGGCCCTACCAGCTGCAGGCAGCCATCGCCTGCCTGCACGCGGAGGCCGCGTCGTACGCCGACACCGACTGGCCCCAGATCGCGGAGCTCTACCGGTTGCTGGAGCAGCTTGCTCCCTCAGCGGTGGTGAGCGTCAACCGGGTGGTGGCCGAGTCGCGAGTCAGTGGCGCCGCACCGGCCCTCGCGCTGCTCGACCGGGTCACCGGGGTGGAGGGCTGGCACCTCTACTGGGCGACCCGGGCAGCGTTGCTGCGCGAGCTGGGGGAGAGGGAGACCGCCGCCGCGGCGTACCGGCGGGCGCTCGAGTGCGGCCCGAACGACTCCGACCAGCGCTTCCTGGCCGCCCGGCTGGCCGAGCTCGCGGCCGACGCCGCACCCTGAGCCCGAGTCGGCGCCTGTCGGTTCTCGACGTCCGGTCGCGGTAGGCAGCCGCCCAGCGCCCCCTTGGCCGCCAGGCCGGCGAGGTCGCCCGCCTGGTAGCGGCCGGGACTGGTGCTCCCGAGTCCGCTGCTCATCACCTGTCCGGATGCGGCGGCGTGCCCCAGCCCCAGGGTGTGCCCGATCTCGTGCAGCAGCAGCGAGCCCCACGTGGTCCCGGTGCCGAACCCGGGACGCAACGGGAGGGCACGCTGGAGCACCACCTCGCCGTAGGTGACCTGCGACCCCGTGGCCCACAGGCGCCCGTAGCCGATCACGCTCCCGCGCAGCGGCGGGACCTGGCGCTCGGTGCCCCACGCGATAGTCAGGTCGGCGTCGCTCACGGCGGGCCCGCCGTCGGCGCGCATCGGCACCGCCTGGGTCGAGCCGGCGTAGGAGAACCGCAGGCCGGTCGCGCGGTGCGCCTGGCGAAAGGCCCTCCTGACCTGGGCGAGACCGTGCGGCGGCGCGCCGGTGGTGTTGACCTTGAAGGTCAGCGGCCGGCACGGATCCCAGCGGGCGTCGGTGAGCGGGGTCCACGACGACGGGCGGCCGCGCGGTGCGGGGCGGGGGCGCAGCTGGTGCACCATCGGCCGGCTGATGGGTGCCCGGTAGGCCGCCGCCTGCGGGGCGGCGTCGCGGAGCGGGGCGTGCGGGGCGC
>JBBQRV010000361.1:0-1553 GCA_038214475.1 Propionibacteriales bacterium
GGACTCGTTGGCGTTCGGCGACGGTCGCGGTGGCGGCCTTCTCACGCAGGCCGGTGAGGAACTCCTCGAGGTTGTCGGCGAGTTTGAGGTAGACCTCCCGGTCGGCCAGTTGGGTGTCGAGAGCGTCGATCTGGTGCCGCAGGCTGGTCTCGCGGGTGCGCAGCTCGGGCATGTGGGTCCGCAGCTCGTCGAGGGAGATCAACTGCTCTTGGAAGGCGCCGATGAGCCGCTTGATCGCCTCGCTGGCCTTGGCCAGCCCGGCGTCCAGACGCTGACGCTGGGCGGTGGCGGGGTCGGCGGTGCGGACCTGGGCGAGGCGCTTGTTGATCTCGGTCCGGATCAGGGCCGGGTCCGCGAGCAGAGCGGTGACGTGGTCCCAGACGACGGTGTCGAGGTAGTCGGCGCGTACCGGCTTGTTCGCGCAGACCCGGCCGTGCTCGTAGCGGTAGTCATCCGAGCCGAGGCAGCGGTAGTAGTAAATCTTCTTGTTCGTGGTGCGCGTGGAGGTGCGGTAGTAGGCGTAGCCGCAGCCGCCGCAGGCGCAGATCCCTTGCAGCAGCGAGGGTTGCGTGCTGCTGCGGGCGGCGTAGCGTTTGTTGTCCTCCAGGCGCCGCTGGGCCCGCTGCCAGGTGTCCTCGCCGACCAGCGCCGGGACCGGGATCTCCAGCCAGTCGTCGCGGGGCCGGTCGGTGACGGTGTAGTGCCGGGGCGTGCCGCGCCCGGCGAGGCGCGCGGTGCGGTTGAGCCCGGCGCTCTGCTCGGTGCGCATCGTCTTGCCGAAGCAGGCCCGCCCGGCGTAGGCGGGGTTGCGCAGCATCCCCCAGATCACCGAGCGGTCCCAGCGGGTCTTGCCGGTGCGCGTTGGCACGCCCAGGCCGCTGAGCCAGCGGGTCAGCTCCGCGATCGCGACGCCGCCGTCGGCGTAGCGATTGAACAGTTCAGCGACGATCGCGGCCTCGTGCGGCACGATCTCGTAGCGCGCGTCGGCGTGCTCGCTCTTGCGGACGTACCGGTAGCCGAACGGCGCGCCGGAGAGCACGCCGACCGTGCCGGCCTTGGCCCGGTGGGACTTGCCGCGGCGGGTCCGTTCCAGGATCTGGGCGCGTTCGTACTCGGCGATCATGCCCTGGAACTGCACGAGCAGCGCATCTTCCGGGCTGTCGCCGCGGGGGCCCTTGACGAACACCACGGTGGTGCCGGCCTTGGCGAACTCCTCGATCAGCAGCGCCTGGTAGGCGTACTTGCGGGCCAGCCGGTCCGGGGAGTAGACGAGCAGCACGTCCACCGGGACCTGGCACACCAAATCCCGCAGCCGCTCCAGCGCCGGGCGGACCAAGCTCGCCCCGGAGTGGCCGTCGTCTTCGAACACCCACTGTTCAGGCACGTCCATGCCCAGCTGCCCGGCGTGGGCGCGCAGCGCCGCGGTCTGGGACCCGATCGTCTCCTGCTCTTTCTGCCGGGCCGAGGAGACCCGGGCGTACATCGCAGCGTTGTTCATCGCCAGCACTCGCTCTCTGGCCGGGGCGCACGCTGCGCGAGGGCCGCTCGGGGAC